>JAFGXD010000036.1 GCA_016936815.1 Bacteroidales bacterium | reverse complement strand
TTATAAAAAACATAATTATCTTATATTTAAGGATTACATTTCTTATTTTCATCTTTATAAAAGTTGAATGGTATAAATATTCTTCAATAGATATAAAAAATGGTAAAACTTATGGCAGAAATTATGAGTTGTTCTATATCGATTCACTCAAAAATATTCCGGGAGTACGTTTAACAAACTAAAACCCGGCGTTAGCAAAAAACTTAACGCTTCGTTTTTAATGCAGAAGATGGACTTGTTTGATTAGGGGCTACTAGCTTTTAGCCTTTCGGGTTTCTTGTTTGGGGTTTTGCCTTTGGTGAAGGTAGCGGTTTTATTCAGATCAATTGTCGTATTAATAATAAAATGCAAATTGCCAACTCAACTTGGCAATTTTTTATTATATCTGCAAATCAAACTCTTCAATTTATGAATGAATTAGATGCTACTAGCTTTCAAAAGCCAAATTAATAAACTTATTATAAACGCTAAGTTGTTCGAAAACTTTCATTACATTTTTTACTAAGTCAGGCTTGCTCCAAAATTTATTATCCACCGGAAAAGTAACTGCATAATGCTTATGTTTCAACAAATCAATTCCTTCAAAGTCTTTTGGAAAACCCTTTGGTGCCGTTTTTAATTTTTCACCGTAAATTTCAGGAAAATAGGATTTAAAGGTTTTGTTTTCCAATATCTTCTTAAATTCTATGTAATTATCATAAATATGCTGTCGAATTGCATTAAGATTTTTGGCTTCAGGCATATAAATTCCTCCACCAATAAAAGAATTATGCGGCTCTAAATGAATATAATAACCTGCATAAATACTTTTGCGGCCTTCTTTGGCCATAAATGCTCCAAAATTATTCTTATAAGGCTCCTTATTATTAGAAAAACGTACATCCCGGTTAATTCTAAACATACAATCTTTTGCAGCCATATCACCAACCGATGAATCTATTGCCCTTAGGTTTATTATTACTTCTGAAACAAAAGTCTCAAATTCGCTCTTTGCAGAATTGTATTTCTCTTTATTTTCGTTAAACCAGTTGCGGTTATTATTATTCTGAAGGCTATCTAAAAAGATTAATGCGTTTTCAAGTTTCATGTTTGCAATTTTATTGTTTGTAAAATTCTTCTTGTTCTTTTTCACAAAACTATCTCTTTTTGAAGGTAATTGCAAGGGGGGGTAATTTTTTGGACAAAGTCCTATTTTATCACTATCTTTTGTCAGAATCAAAAAAAGCCCTGCGCATAATACACAGGGCTTCTTAACACTATTTCTTTGTTTTTATTAAACTTGAAATTGTATTAGCCCATTTTTCAACTATTTGAAGCTCTCTATAATTCTGTATACATAGAAAACTCAGATTTTCTAATTTGTTCAATCGCCATCAGAATGGCCAAAAACCCGGTAAATTGATTCTTTAAGAGCGGAGCCGGTAAATTATTACTATTGTCAACTATATTTTCAGACCCAGAGGTGATACAGAAAAGTCTTTCCGATATTTGCGAAAAAACTTGCTCTTGGGTGGATGTCTCATTATTTGCTATTTTCTACAATTCTTTCATTATTAAAAATACGGTGTAACAAATATAAAAACCTAGTAGTAAACCGGCTTCCCAACGGTCTAACTTTTTTCTTTTGCCGGATATCATAAAAACTAGAAGAAATAAAGTTCCTCCAATTAAAATAAATAAATCTGTATTAAATTTTAGATTGTACTCAATCGGGTTTATTAAACTACTTACTGATAAAATCAGTAGTATATTAAAAATATTAGAACCAATTACATTACCAATTGCAATATCGCTGTTCTTTTTTGTAGCAGCAACTACCGAAGTAACCAATTCGGGCAAAGATGTTCCTGCTGCAACAATTGTGAGACCAATTATTTTTTCGCTTACGCCCAAACTTTCTGCCACTTCAACACTATTTATTACAACAAGCTGTCCGCCAATAATTAATCCCGTCAATCCAAAAATAATTAATCCCCAGATTTTATAGTTTGACTTTTCTACTGTCTCTGTGTTATCGTTAGTGGTTTTGTCGTTTTTCATTTGTCTAAAAACATAATACAAAAACATAAGAAATAGAAATAACATTATAAAACCATCAATTCTACTTATATAACCATCTCCGGAAAAACCAAAATCATTTGCAAAAAACAATAAAACAACGGCTACAAATAATGAAATAGGAATTTCTTTCCATGCTGTTGATGACTGAACTGTTATTGGTAAAACTAATCCCGAGATTCCAAGTATTAAAAACAAATTAAAATTATTGCTGCCTATAATATTTCCGAGCACAATGTCCGAATACCCTTCTATGGCTCCAACAATATTAACAACTAACTCCGGAGCCGAGGTTCCGAAAGCAACAATTGTAAGACCTATTACCAAATCCGATACCTTGTATTTTTTTGCCAATGAAGATGCCCCATCTACCAACCAATTCGCACCAAAAATCAAACAAACAAACCCAATAAAAACCAAAAAGAATTGAATTATCATTTTTGAAAAATTTTAGCAAAATTAATTCATTTATTTTCCATTGAATTATAATAATTAAACTTTTACTCCTTTTTAACTCTCTTTTCCTGAATCCTATATTTTTTTTATTTTTTCGAATTATTATTTTAACCATTTATTTAAATGCCTTATTGCATTAATGCACATTTTATCCTAATAACCATTCCTATTAACCTAACCCAAAGCCCGATAGCCTTACTCATTTCAGCCCAAATGCGTTTGCCCTACCAAAAAAAATCTTCTTTATCTAAATAATCTCTAATATTTTATTTACTTTGCTTTAACTATTTTATTAAGATTTTTTTTTGGGCAACAAACAAAACATACAAACCTCAGAATTCTTCATTCGCAATATGATGTGCAAAAGCTGCATACGTATTGTCCGCATGGAATTAGAAAAATGCGGGGTTCAAATACATAACATCAGACTTGGTTTTGCTTCTGTTTCTTACGATTCTTCAAAAATAAACTACAAAAAAATTGAGGGAATTCTGGTTGAAAATGGCTTTGGAATTGTTGTGGAAAGGGAAAAAATTATTGTGGAACAAATAAAACAGGCCGTTGTGGAACTTGTGCACCACATGAATAATATGGATTCTATTGTACGCCGTTCCGATTATCTGGTGGAAAAACTGAATATGAGCTACCAGCAAATTTCTAAACTCTTTAGCAAGCACGAAAGCCTTACTTTAGAAAAATTCGTTATTCTTAATAAAATCGAAAAAATTAAGGAAATGATTCTTACCGACGAGTACACTTTAAGCGAAATAGCTTATATGATGGACTATAATTCCGTTCAGTATTTATCTACCCAGTTTAAAACTGTTACCGGAATTTCTGTTACAGACTATAAAAAAGCAGGAGAGTTTAAAAAAATTCCTCTGGAAGATTTGATAAACGAAAAATTGTAATCTTTGAATAAAATTTTATAACACACAAGACTTTTTAAAGCCATAAATTTGCTAAAAATTACAAACATGAAAATAAAGAAAAGTATTGCAGTATCGGAAACCGGATTTGTTTTCGACCCAACAACCGGAGAATCTTTTTCTCTTAACGAAATTGGAATTGAATATCTTAATCGTCTAAAAGAAGGTGTTGAAAAAGATGAAATAAAAAAAGAAATTCTGGAAAAATACGATGTAGATGAAATGACCTTCGAAAGCAGCTTCAACGACTTTATTAACATGCTATATGCATACCAATTACTTGAAAAAAATGACTAAAACTAAAGTTACCATAGCGGTTACAGGTCTTAATAATACCGATAATCCCGGCCCGGGTATTCCGGTAATTCGTTCACTTATGGAATCTGATTTGTTCGAGGTTAGAATTATTGGTCTGGCCTACGAAAATCTGGAACCCGGAATCTACATGCGCGACCATGTGCAGAAAGTCTATCAAATGCCATACCCTTCAACCGGAACCGATCTTCTTTTGCAAAGACTCGATTATATTAATTCCATTGAAAATATTGATGTTCTTATTCCAAATTTCGATGCCGAATTGTACTCATTTATGAAATCGGCAACAAAACTCGAGGAAATGGGAATAAAAACTTTTCTTCCTACTCTAGAACAATTCGAGGAACGTCATAAAGCAGTGCTATCGGAATTCGGTAAAAAATATGGCGTAAGCGTACCAAAAAGCAAAACAATATTCAGTGTTTCAGAAGTTTATACTTTAACCCGAGATTTCGATTATCCGGTTCTTGTTAAAGGAAAATACTACGATGCTTATCTGGCATACAATCCCGAACAGGTTATAAACCATTTTAATAAAATTACTTCCAAATGGGGAACTCCCGTTATTATTCAGGAATTTGTTAAAGGAACAGAAGTTAATGTTATTGCTCTGGGCGACGGAAACGGAAACACTATTGGCGCTGTACCAATGAGAAAACAATATATTACCAACAAAGGAAAAGCTTGGGGAGGAATAACCATTGACGATAAGAAAATGCTCGCTTTAACTAATTCAATTATTAAACAAACAAAATGGCGGGGCGGAATGGAACTGGAACTAATTAAAACTGTAGATAACGATTATCTCCTTATCGAAATAAACCCCAGAATTCCCGCGTGGGTCTATCTTGCCGTGGGTGCCGGTCAAAATCTTCCCGAAGCTCTTGTTAAACTGGCTTTGGGGATGGATGTAAAACCTTATACCACCTACAAAACCGGAACCATGTTTGTGCGTTATTCATACGACATGATTTGCGACTTAAAAGCCTTCGAAAAAATTTCAACAACAGGCGAATTATAGTAATAAACAATTTTCAAAAAAAATAATACCATGGAAAAGCTCCCTTTCGAAAGACCAATAATAAAAAAACTAAACACAGGAATGCCAAATAAATTCGGACTAAAAACCGAATATAATCCTATTTCGCATATTGATGAAGTTCCTGTAAATCAACTTATAGCAAAATATAGCTCTCCTCTTTATGTTGTTTCCGAAAGAACTATTAGAAAAACTTTCCGCGAAGCCAAAAGAGCTTTCGATACTCGCTACCCCAAAGTGCAGTTTGCTTGGTCGTACAAAACCAATTACCTTAATGCTATTTGTAATGTTTTTCATTCCGAAGGCTCATGGGCAGAGGTGGTTTCGGGTTTTGAATATAATAAAGCCCTTAATAACGGAATTCCGGGTAAACACATTATTTTTAACGGCCCCGAAAAATCGTCTCAGGATTTGGAACTTGCAGTAAAAAACGAATCGCTAATTCATTTAGACCATTTCGACGAACTTTACTCTCTTATTGAAGTTAGCTCAAGAATTGGAAAAATTGCAAAAGTTGCTATTAGAGTTAATATGGATGCCGGTATTTATCCGCAATGGGACAGATTTGGTTTTAACTACGAAAACGGAGAAGCTTGGGATGCTCTAAACAGAATTTTACTTAACGACAATCTGGAGCTTGTAGGCTTACATACTCACATTGGCACTTACATTATGACTGCCTCAGCTTATGGTGTAGCCGCTTCCAAACTTTCAGACCTTGCTGCAAGAATTGAAAAAAAATTCTCCCATGCCATTAAATATATTGATATGGGCGGTGGCTTTGCTTCTAAAAACACTCTAAAAGGCGCATATTTACCCGGAACAGACACTTGTCCCTCTTTCGACGATTACGCCGAGGCTATTAGCTCTGCAATTCTTCGTTCGGAAATTAAACCCGAAAACCTTCCAATGCTAATCCTGGAAACCGGAAGAGCACTAATAGACGATGCCGGATATTTGCTAGGCACAACCCTCGCTAACAAACGACTTGCCGATGGAAGAAGAAGCATGATAATTGACATAGGAGTAAATCTGCTATTTACTTCTTTTTGGTACGAACATAAAATTACTCCTGCTCAAACTTTTACCCAACATACCGAAGACACAACAATTTACGGGCCTCTTTGTATGAATATTGACGTAATTCGCGATAATATCAGCTTCCCCTTACTTAAAAAAGGCGACCATGTGGTTATTTCCAGAATTGGAGCTTATAACATGACTCAATGGCTTCAGTTTATTACTCTTAGGCCAAATATTGTTCTTATTGACACTGATGGCAAAACTCATGTCATAAGAAACAACGAAACCAACGAATCTATGAATGCTTTCGAACAAGTTCCTGCTCACCTTATTCAAAAGAAATAATATTGTTATAAAATGCAATACTTAAAGCAAGCAAAACTCTATTCACTTGGTGTACTGAATTCTTACACTCAGGTATTTTTCAGTAAAAGTTTGGTATTTGCCATTTTGCTGCTTTTTGTTTCTTTTTTCGACTTATATTCAGGAATTTATGGACTAATTGCTATTATTACAGCAAATACAACAGGACTTGCCATGGGCTTCGATTTGGCAAAAATTTCGACAGGCATTTATGGTTTTAATGCGCTTTTGGTTGGACTTGGACTTGGGATTTACTTCGAACCCGGTGATCTTTCACTCTTCATACTTATTCTTATTTCCATTTTTACCTTTTTGGTAACTGTAATGGCTGAAGGGGTAATTGGAAAATACGGCCTTCCATTCCTCAGCATTCCCTTTCTTATTGGAATTTGGACTGTTACACTTGCCACCCGAGAATTCGAGGAATTAATAATTAGTGAAAGAAATATTCTGGTATTCAACGAATTATATAAAACGGGCGGACAACAATTGGTAGATTTATATTTGTGGTGGAAAGATGTTTCGCTGCCTCAATGGATTGAAGTTTATTTAATGTCGCTGGGCTCTATCTTGTTTCAATCTAAAGTAATTGCAGGAATTATTATTGCCATAGGTTTGCTTATTTATTCAAGAATTGCCTTCACAATTTCAATTATTGGCTTTTATGCTGCTTTTATTTTCTACCAAAAAATGGGTGTGGAAATTGCTGAAATCTCCTATTCATACATAGGTTTTAACTATATTCTTACTTCAATTGCTATAGGAAGCTTTTTTTTGGTTCCAAACTCAAGAACTTATTTATGGACTGTGATTCTAGTTCCTGTTGTGGCAATGATAACTATTAGTACTTCAACAATTTTTTGGGTTTACAAACTTCCCATTTATTCTTTACCTTTTAATGTGGTTGTAATTCTTTTTCTTTATGTTTTGAAATTAAGGGTTAAACCAACTCAGGGATTAGTGGAAGTTCCCGTTCAGAATTATTCGCCCGAAAAAAACCTTTACACCTACAAAAACAATAAAACTAGGTTTGGAACTTTTAACAAACTGCCAATTAAACTGCCATTTTTGGGAGAATGGAAAGTAAGTCAGGGACATAATGGAGAAATAACACACAAAGATGAATGGCAACATGCTTGGGATTTTGAAATTGAGGATGAAAACGGCAAATTATTTAAAAACAACGGAATTAAACCAGATGATTTTTTCTGCTATAATAAGCCTGTTTTAGCTCCCGGTCATGGAGTTGTTGAAGAAATTCAAGACGGAATTCCCGATAATGAAATTGGAGATGTAAATCTCGAAAATAACTGGGGAAACACCATTATTATTAAGCATGCCGAATTTCTATATTCAAAACTTTCGCATTTAAAATCGGGTTCTTTTAAAGTAAAAAAAGGCGATTATGTAAGTCAGGGAGTGGTTCTGGCAGCCTGCGGAAATTCAGGAAGGTCGCCACAGCCGCATTTACACTTTCAGCTTCAGGCAACTCCTTTTATCGGTTCAAAAACTATTTCTTATCCAATAAGTCATTTTGTTGCAAAAACCAAAATGGGCTTCGAAATGCAAAGCTTTTCAATTCCAAAAGAAAACCAAACCGTTTCGAATATTAAAACAAATCCGCTGCTTAAAAAAGCATTTCATTTTATTCCGGGTCAGGTTATTAAGTTTACGCAAAACAATAAAACCGAGGAATGGGAAGTTTTTGCAGATATTTACAACAATTCGTATTTCTACTGTAAAAAAACGAACTCTACTGCTTGGTTTTATAGCGACAACGACCTTTTTTACTTCTATAATTTCAAGGGAAAGAAAAAATCTCTGCTTTATCATTTTTATCTATCAGCCTATAAATTACAAAAAGGTTTTTATAAAGATTTGGAATTAATAGACCAATTGCCTGTGCAAACATTTGCAAATAAGCCACTTTTGTTATTGCAGGATTTTATTGCTCCGGTATTTGTTGCAATGAAAACAACATTCAAAATACAATACCACAAAACCGATGACGAAAACTGGCCAAGTATTATTGAACTTAAATCGCAAGTAAAATCGCAAGTTTTTAGTTTTATTTTGAAGAAAAACGACTACACATTAATAATTGATAGCAAAGGAGTTAAAGAAATTTCTTGCGAAAACAAAAAGAAATCATTCAAAGCCGTATGTTCAGAATAGTTTTAATTATATTACTCTCTTTTGTTTTGAGAACAAGCGCTCAGGATAGTATAGATTACGCTTTTGTGAATAATAAAACATACGAATACTATCTTCAGGGAAACTGGGATGAGATTATAAAGCTGGGGAAAAAGGCAATTAAAAACGACATAGACTATTACTACCTTCGCATGAGATTAGGCATTGCTCTTTATGAAAAAGGAAATTATTTATGGGCAAAAAAGCATTTCGATAAAGCTAGAAGTTTTAATTCGGGCGACACAACAATAAACTATTATTTATACTCAATATACAGGAATACAGGTAATTATAAAACAGCCTTGTTTTATGAAAAGAAACTTAGTGATAGTCAGTTAGATTATTTACAAATCCCAAAAAACAAGCCTTTTGTAAGTGGTTTTGCTGCCGAAATGAATATTTTCTCAAATCCTTCATTCAATTCGCAACTTGAAGTTAGCCCCGAAACACTTTTTCCAAATTCTAAAAAAACTATTACTAACAATTTCACAAACACATACATTTATCTTAATCATTTAATGGGAAAAAGACTTTCTTATTCACATGCAATTACATTTTTAAGCTTAAGCGGACAAGTTTTGTCTATGCCTCCTATTATGCCTACTCCTCCCCCACTAGAAGGCTACTTATCTGACGAACAAAAGGTTAAACAAACGCAATACTACGGAAAGTTTTCGCTGCAACTTGCTAAAAGAAGCAATTTTGGTTTTGGAATTCATTCTATTGGAAGCAGCACCGAGAGTTTTAGAGGCCGAGGAGCTAGAATGGAAAGCAGTAATACAAGGGAAAGAAATTTCGTAAAGTTCTTAAGTTTTACTCAGGGTTTTTCCATTTTTCAAATCAACGGTTTTCTGGCTAAGTCAAATCTAAATTTAGAGCATCAAACACAGTTTGGAGCCGGACTTACAATACTACCATTCGGAAATCTCAATCAATACCTTTTTGGTGAATTTTCTAGTGTTACGGAAAACGATAGCATTCAGCGACAAATTATTAGAATTAAAGCAGGCTCAAAAATTTATAGAAACCTTTGGTTGGAAGGCTCATTAACCATAGGCGAAATAATGAATTATTTAGAGTCGGACGGACTTCTGGTTTATAATAACACAAGCACCATATTATCGAAAACCGAAATTACATTATATTTGTACAGACCAAAAAACAAGATTCAATATTATTTAAGATATTCATTAAACAAAAACCGCGGCGATGGGTTTTACGAGAAATTCGAAGAGGATGCTCCAATAGAATTTCAAACCCCCGAACCAGAAATTTTTAACACAAACACATTCACAGGAGGTATAAAATGGCAGTTTTAAAACAATTCTCGATTACCGGAATTATTATTCTGGCACTTGCATTTTCAAAAATTAATGCACAAACCAATGCTGAAATTCAATCGGCCTTCAAAACTTCATACGAATTGGAGACAAAAGGCGAGTACAACAAAGCAATTGATGAAATAAAAAAAGTTTACAAAGAAGATTCTTACGAAATAAATCTTCGTTTGGGCTGGTTAAGCTACTCTGCCGGTCAGTTTACAACCTCAAAATCTTACTACACAAAAGCCATAAATCTAATGCCTTATGGAATTGAAGCACGTTTTGGAATAGTTTATCCGGCTTCTGCCATGGGAAACTGGGACGAAGTAATTACTCAGTACAAAAAAATACTGGAAGTTGACCCTCAGAATTCAGTTGCAAACTACAGATTAGGTGTAATTTACTACGAAAGAAAAGATTACACAAAAGCCAACAGCTATTTAGAAAAAGTAGTTAATCTGTATCCTTTCGACTACGACGGGCTTCTAATGTATGCCTGGTGCAACTTTCAGTTAGGCAACCATAGAGAAGCCAAGGTACTTTTTAATAAAGTGCTGCTTTTATCACCCGATGATAGTTCGGCCAAGGAAGGATTGGGCTTGTTGAAATAAAATAGTACTTTTGTGCCAATGAAATTTTGGCAAAAATACCGTTTGTTTTGTTTGTTTTTCCTTGCGGGATTAATTGTTAGTTGCGCAAATCAGGGAGAATTGAGTGGTGGCGAGAAAGATAATGATGCTCCTGTTATTGTTGAAAGTTTTCCGAAAAACAATTCAACAAATTTTGCTGAAAAGTCTATTCAATTAACTTTCAATGAATTTGTTAAGCTTAACAACATTAATCAGCAATTGTTAATTTCTCCTCCTCTGGAAGAAAAACCCGAATTTAAATTAAGAGGAAAAAACATAATTATTCAATTTAAAGACAGCTTAAAGCCAAACACAACATACTCGATGTTCTTTGGCGATGCAATTGTTGATATTACCGAAGCAAACCCAATTTCGGGCTTCAACTATGTTTTTTCAACCGGAAATGAGATAGATTCTCTTAGAATAAAGGGTCAGATTAAGGATGCTTTTACTTTGGAACCTGCAGCCGACGTTTTTGTAATGCTTTACAGAAACCACAGCGATACAGCACCAATGCGTTCATTACCCGACTACATAACCAAAACCAGAAAAGACGGAGTTTTTACTCTTAACAACCTCTCCTCAGGAAATTACAAAATTTTTGCCCTGCAAGATGCTAATAACAACTACAAATTCGACCAACCAACCGAGGGAATTGCTTTTCTTGATTCACTAATTATTCCTCATATTTCTTCGGAAACCAAATTAGACACTCTATACCAATCAAATCCTGATACTACCATAAAGGAAAAAATAATAGACACAATAATTAATCGTGAGTATAACAAATTTCTTCCCGACAATCTTTACCTAAAATTGTTTACCGAAGACCATAAGAAACAGAGTATTTCAAAGAAAACAAGGACATTAAAACATTATGCCGAAGTCATTTTTTCTAAACCAAATTATGGACATTTAGTTTTTTACGGCTTGAATTTTAAACTAGATTCCAATCAATATCTTGTGGAAAAATCAAAACTTTCGGATAGCTTAACATTTTGGTTTACAGATTTTTTATTAATTAAAAAAGATTCTTTGGGTCTTATTTTCGAATATGAACAAAAAGATTCTTTGGAAAATATTTCAATAGAAAAAGATACCACATTTCTTGTTTACAAAAAGCCTGCCGACAAAAAGAAAAAAGACGAAATAGAAGCCAAGCCTGTAATTAAGGTTGAAATTAAGCTGCAACAAGGAGTTCAACACTTTGGCAAACCATTAATTATTGAAGCATCCTCTCCGGTTATGAGTGTTAATTTAGACAAAATCAGGCTTTTGGTTGAAGAGGATACTACAAAAAAAGCCTGTGTTTTTAGTCTCGAAAAAGACCCCGAAAATCCAAGAAAGTTCTCAATTAACTACAAATGGGAAGAAAATGCCAGATATTTTATTTATTTCGATTCACTGGCTTTTATAGATTATTACTCAATTCCTTGTGATTCCTCAGAATTTACATTTAACACAAAAACAACAGAGGATTACGGTACATTAATTCTTAATGTAAGAGGAATAAAAGAATCGGTAATTATTCAGATGCTCGACAAAACAAAGAAAAATGTTATTAGAGAATTTTATCTTGAAAAAAACAAAAAAATGAAATTTGTGCAAATGCAGGCACAAGAGTTGAATTTTAGAGCAATAATTGACGAAAATAAGAACAAAAGGTACGATACAGGACGTTTTATTTTCAAAAGACAAGCCGAAAATGTTATTTATTTTTCGAAGACAGTTATAATAAAAAACAACTGGGAAATAGAAGAAGATTGGAATATTGAAGAATAATAATGAGAACCCCCCTGCAACTTTTCTCTAAGAAAACATGTCTTACGTATAAAACTGCCTCCGGCAATATGAAAAACCTTGTTTAGGAGCATTTGTTTTTGTACTTTTGATACACAAACTTGAAGCAATTATTGATAAAAACATAAAATTCTTACACTAACTTAACCCATTGCATAATGAAAAATTTACTGTTTATTTTCCTCTCTTTTCTAATTCTAAGTAGCTTTGCAAAGCAAGTTGACTTAAACACAGCAGCAGAAGTTGGCAAGAACTTTTATTATATTCACGTTAACCAAATAAAAGATAAAAACTATTCTGCTATTAAACTAACACCTGTTTTTATTAAAAAAGATGCGAACAATGAGAGCATTTTCTTTGCTTTTAATATTGGTAATAATGAAGGTTTTATTATTGTTTCGGGCGACGATCAAGCAAAACCAATTCTGGGGTATTCCTTTACCGGAGAATTTACAGCAGATAATTTAGCTCCTGCAGTTGAAATGGTTCTGGAAAGTTTTTCAACGCAAATTAAATATCTAAAAGACAACTCGTTATCACAATCTAAATCAGCCGACGAATGGGATGAACTTATTTCATATTCACCAACAAAAGGAATTAAGGACATAATGACAGTAAGTCCTTTATTACTTACAACATGGAATCAAACCGGTTGGTATAACGAATTTTGTCCCGAAGATGCAGCCGCATCCGATGGAAGAGTTCCCGTGGGTTGTGTTGCTGTGGCAATGGGTCAGGCAATGAAATACTACAATTTTCCTACAACGGGACTTGGTTCTAACTCATATTCTTATTGGTGGGGTTGGGATTATGGCACTCTTTCAGCTAATTTTGGAACAACAACATATCATTGGGATGAAATGCCAAATAGCTTATCGGGGCAAAACGACCCGGTAGCGCAATTTCTTTACCATTGTGGTGTAGCAGTTGAAATGTACTATGCAGCAGATGGTTCGGGAGCCGACATGGGTACAGCAGCCGATAAAATGGTGGAAAATTTCAGATATTCAAATACAATTTCCTTAAGAGATAAAAGTGACTACACCGCAACAAATTGGAATAATCTAATGATTGGTCAGTTGGATTTGCTTAGACCTGTGGTTTATTCAGGAAGTCCACAAGATGGAGCCGGTCATGCCTGGGTTATGGATGGATATCAGGGAACTGATTATTTTCACATGAATTGGGGCTGGGGAGGCGCAATGGACGGATATTTTTATCTGGATAATTTGGTTATGAATGTTACATCGGGTGGTGAGCCTTTAGATCTTACTTATTACCAATCTGCAATTATTAATATTTTTCCCTCATCGGGTTATCCAACATACTGTTCAGGAACACGCACAATTGATGGATTTCAAGGAACTTTTGAAGACGGCAGCGGAAACCAGAATTACCAGAACAACCAATCTTGCAGCTATTTATTAGATCCTACATGTGGTTCTTACACAACAATTTCTTTCGACATTTTCGATTTGGAAGTAAATGATGCCGTTTACGTTTACGACGGAACTTCAACCACAGCACCTCTTTTGGCAACATTTTTCGGCGACGATATACCATCAGACATAACTTCTTCGGGAAATGGAATGTTGCTTCAGTTTGTAACCAATGGCTCAGGAACTGCAACAGGTTGGGCACTTAGTTATTCTACAGAATATTGCCCTTCTAATTTTGTTACAGAAAACGAATCAGGTACAATTGTCGACGGAAGCGGCTCTTGCGAATATCTTCCATCAACTTATTGCAAATGGACTATTCAACCTCCTTTTGCTACTTCAATAACAATAGATTTTACCAGTTTTAATCTTTTTGATGATTTAGATAACGTAAAAATTTACGATACCGACCTTGGTAATCTTATTGTGAAATACGATGCCGAAAATATTCCAACCGACCCAATTACAATTAATTCCGGGATTGCTATTGTTAGATTCTTTACCGATAATAGCTCTGTTGGATCCGGCTGGTCATTCAATTATAACTCTCTTATTAGCGAAGTTGAAGAAAATACCAGTCTTGAAAATTCTTTCGTAGTTTCTCCTAATCCTTTTGTTAACGATGCCGAAATTACATATACTCTGGAAGAAAATTCGAATGTAATTATTTCAGTAACAAATATTTTAGGTAATGTTGTCGGTTACTTCACTACTTCCCAAACTTCCGGAAACTACAATCTAATGCTTTCCGATTTAATGAAAAATATTGAATCCGGCCTTTATTTTGTTTCCCTTCAGGTAAATGATAAAAAATTGGTTAAAAAAGTAATATCATACCAATAAGAATCAACAATGAAATACTTCTTTATTATAGCCATTATTCTTTTTGGATTTCATTCTTATGCTCAGATTACAAGGCTTTGCGATACTTACGAAAAGAATCTTGAATTGGAAAAAAAACATCCCGAAATTTCAATAAGCAAACAAAACCTCGATACTTTTACACGTCAATGGATATCGAACAATCAGAAAGATGATGAAGTATATGTAATTCCTGTTGTATTTCATGTAATTCATAATTATGGTGTAGAAAACATTTCAAAACAACAAATTGAAAACGGCATTGAATGGATGAATAACGATTTTAGGAAAACCAGTTCTGATACAGGTTATATAATTGAAGCTTTTAAACCCATTGCAGCCGATTGCAGAATTGAATTTAGACTTGCTCGCCTCGATCCTTATGGTAATTGCACCGATGGAATTACCAGAACACAAAGCGAACTTACCTACTCTGCAAATGAAGATATTAAAGATTTGGTAACAGCATGGCCAAGAGAAAAGTATCTGAATATTTGGGTTGTTTATAAAATTGCCTCAGGTGCAGCCGGTTATTCATATTATCCTTCATCGGTTGACGGTAGTTGGGGTGTTGGTCGCGATGGAATAGTAATTCGATACGATTATGTTGGAGGAATTGAAGAATCATCTGCTAGTCACGGCCGAACGCTAACCCACGAAGCCGGTCACTACCTTAATCTTATGCATCCATGGGGAAACTCAAACGATCCCGAACTTCCGGAAAATTGCGAAATCGACGATGATGTGGAAGATACACCATTAACTATTGGACATACTTCTTGCAGTTTATATGCAGAAACTTGTGGCTCTTTGGATAATGTTCAAAATTATATGGATTATTCTTATTGCGGTAAAATGTACACTATTGGTCAGAAAGACCGTATGAGAGCTTGCTTAAACTCTTCAATATCTAATCGAATTAATCTCTGGCAAGTTTCCAATTTAATTGCCACCGGAGTATTAAATCCCGATGAATTAGCAATTTGCATACCTACAGTCGATTTTATTTCAGACAAAATTGAAGGTTGTGCAGGATTAACCGTTCAATTTACCGATCGCACCTACAATTCCGACATAGACTCAACATGGCAGTGGAATTGGTCGTTTCCGGGAGGAGTACCTGAAAGCTCTACCGAACAAAACCCTGAAGTTACTTATAATGAGGCAGGTTGGTACGATGTAAGTCTTTCGGTAACCAATTCTGCCGGAAGTGGAGCAATTGCAAAAGAAAGGAAAATTAGAGTTTTATCGGATAGTACAGGAGAATTTGCTCCATATTTGGAATCTTTTGAAAATGTTGAGTGGCCATATAATTCAATAGATTACAATAAAGATTGGTCGGTAATTACAAGAGGAGAAGACAATTGGGAAAGAACCAGTCTTGCTTCAGTAACCGGAAATGCTTCAATAAGAATAGACAACCGCAATAATATTAAAGGAACTAAAAATACCATTATTTCTCCAAGCATCAACATTAGCTCACTTACCGAAAATGTAAGATTGTTCTTTAAAGTAGCCTATGCCAAAACAAGCACCGAATCTAGAGATTTACTATTGGTTTATTCAAGTAAAAACTGTGGCGACACTTGGAGCATAGAACTTGTAAGAACCTCAACATCATTAGTTTCCAACGACGGTTCTTACATTTCAAGCTCATTTGTTCCAAACGAATTTGAGTGGAAAGAATTTACAGCCGATATGGACAATTACATTGGTTATGAAAGCATTAGACTCAAGTTTATTTGCGAAAGCAGTAACGGAAATTATTTATATATTGATGATATTCAAGTAAGCGACTTAAGTCCGGTTAGTTCGATTAATCAATCAGGGTATTATGCCAGTATTTTTCCAAACCCTTCCAAAGAAAATTCCAAATTAGTTATTTCTGAAATACAAGACAATAACTTAAATCTGGAAATTGTTAACCTAGCTGGCAAGAAAATTTATTCACAGTCTTTTGACATAAGTAATAATAGCCTCGAAATAGAACTTAATTCACTTATTAATCCTGAAAAAGGTCTGTATTTTGTACAAATCTCCTCAAAAAATAATTTTGTTAGTCTAAAATGGTTGATTTTTTAAGATTTAGCCAAAAAATTAAAACTACTAAACAATATTCTTGAATTTCCATTTTTTTTCTTTTCTTTATAAAAAAAAAGTTTTGAAATATTACTTTAAGACATGAAATACCTCTATATCATTATAGTTTTCTTTATTGGAGCATTTATTTCTAACGCTTCCGCTAATGATACTATTTCTGTTGAAACAAAAATATCCAAACTTAAAAACCTGGAAGAAAATCTTCAAAAAGCAAAACTTTACGTCGATATTTTTCGAGATTTAATGTATTCAAACCCCGAAAAAGCAATGGAGTTTAAAGATGCAGGCATTGAAATTTGTAAAAAACTTAACTATTTCGAGGGACTTGCTTCCATTCTAAACAATTGTGGAGTAATTTACGAAACCTGGAGCGAATACGAAAAAGCTCTTGATTATTATCTGCAAAGTGTGGAGTATGAAAAAAAATTAGATAATAAAGCCGGACAAGCTTCTTCTTATATTAACATTGGCTCAATCCATAAAAACCTCGGTGATTATTCTAAAGCTATTGAATACTTTAATATTGGAAAAGACATTTACCACAAACTCGGCCTTAAAATGGAGGAATCAATCGGTTGGCTCAATATTGGTATAATTTACGATATTCAGGGAATTTACGATGAAGCTCTTAATTGCTTTCTAACAGCTCTTAAAATGAACGAAGACTCAGATAATACTTATTTTATTGGCAGCATTTACATGAATCTTGGTGTATTCTACGATAACCAAAGTAACGAAGATGAAGCTCTTAAATATTACTTTCTAGCCCTCGAAAACTATAACGACGATAGAAGTTTAAGCAATATGTCCAATACATATAATAATATTGCCTGCGTTTATCAGGAAAAAGGAGATTTGGATTCGGCACTTTTTTATTTTACAAAAAGCTTGAAACTAAACGATCAATTGAATTTTGTTTCCGGAAATGCACTTGTTTATGGTAACATTGCCGGAATCTTTCACGACAGAGGAATTATTGACTCGGCTATTTATTACAACAAGAAAGCCATCCTTATTAATACTCAGATAAAATACAAGGAAGGCCTTACCGATAATTACAATAATCTGGGAATTATTTACAGCCTTAACAAACAATACAATAAAGCAATACCATACTTGGAAGAAGCTTTTAATTTGGCTATGGAAATATATTATCCTACCGTTATTGCAAAGGCTGCTCATGAATTAAGCATTGCTTACGAAAAAACGGGCAATTATAAAAAGGCCTACGAATTTCATGTTCATTATAAAAACTACTCCGATACTCTTACTAAAGAACAGGCTGTAGAAAATATTACCCGACTTCAAATGAAATACGAATTCGACAAGGAAAGAAAGGTTGCTGAATTAGAAAAAGAACAGGTTAAAATTAAACATGAGGCCGAAATAGATTCAAAAAATGCAAAAATAGAGAACCAAAGAATGTTGACTATTTTCTTTGTGGTTCTTTTCATTATTATGGGCAGCTTTGCTTTTTTTATTTACAGAAGTTTCAGACAGAAAAAACGACTAAACTCTATTCTTTCCGAACAAAAAGAAGAAATTCTTGCTAAGAATGAAGAACTTCAACAACAAAAAGAGGAAATTCAATCGCAAAGAGATGAAATTGAAATACAAAGAGACCTTGCAACTTCCCAAAGAGACCAAATTATTATACAAAAAAAGGAAATTACCGACAGTATTCATTATGCCAAAAGAATACAAACTGCAGTTCTTCCGGATAATGCAATAGTTGAAGAGTATTTTTCCGAACAGTTCGTATTCTTTAAACCCAGAGATATTGTCTCAGGAGATTTTTACTGGTTCGCTAAAAACAACAATCAAATCGTTTGTGTGGCTGCCGATTGCACAGGCCACGGCGTTCCCGGCGCTTTTATGAGCATGCTTGGTATTACTCTGCTCGATGAAATTGTAAATAAAAATAAATGCTTCAACCCTTCGCTAATTCTAAATAAACTGCGCGAAGATATTATTTCAGCACTAAAACAACACGATTCTGAATTTGTAAATAACCAATCTAACCTCTCACAAGTGCGCGATGGAATGGATGTTTCTGTTTGCACTTTCAATAAAGAAACCAAAAAATTAATCTACTCGGGAGCAAATAATCCTCTCTATATTGTTAGAAATTACAGTGAATTAATTGAACTTAAACCCGACAAAATGCCGGTCGGCTTACACCTAAAATCAAATTCCAATTATTCCGAAAAAGAATTGCAGGTTAACACAAACGACATAATTTACATGTTTTCCGATGGCTTCCCCGACCAATTTGGCGGAAATGATAATTCAACCGGAGGAAAAAAATTCCTCTATAAAAACTTCAAACAATTACTTCTGGATATTTCTGCCCAACCTCTAGTAAATCAACAAGAACTATTAAAACAAAATTTAGACAACTGGATGAACCCCGGAACAGTAAGTTACGAACAAATTGATGATATTCTGATACTTGGATTAAAAGTTTAATTTTGAAATCTTTGGCTTTTTTTGTACTTTTATGCAAAATTGATTTTCATTTCTCTAATTATTAATTATTTAACTATGGAACAACCAATTTCTCCTAAAAAATCATCTATAAAAATGAACATGAAACCCGGAACTTACTACTGGTGTGCATGCGGAAAATCAGCAAATCAACCTTTTTGCGATGGTTCTCACAGAGGCGGATCTTTCTCACCTTTAAAAGTAGATATTACCGATGAAAAAGAGGTTTATTGGTGCGCCTGTAAGCACAGTAAAAACAAGCCCTTCTGCGATGGTACTCACAGGGATTTGTAAATTTATAATAATAAAAAACGGCCTAAAATTTTATTACCATGAAAAAGCTCCTTATTCTTTTAGCATTTATTTCAACTACCAACTTCTCTACAATTAATGCTCAGGAGGTTAACGGCTCCATTTATTTCGAAAATTCCGATTTAACTGTGGTAAAAGTCCACGGAACTCATCAGGAACGAGGCTATGCTGTTGGCTATTTACTTGCCGAGAAAATTAAGGATATGTACGAAAACTACCTTATGCCGGCTTTTGGAAGCTACTTAAGTACTGCCAAATTAATTCTTTCCACCAATAATCATATTGCAATAGATTCAGCCTATATTTACGAAGCCATGTCTATGATGCAGGGAATAACCGACGCAGGGGTTTCTATGACTGGAGTAGATTATGTAGACTTACTTGTTGCTAACTGCTTTTTGGATTTAGAAAACCTCTCCGCAAAAAAACTAGGATTGTCAAACGGCTGTTCTAGTTTAATGACCTGGGGCGATGCTACTTTAGGAACACCCGAAGAAGGAAAAACCATTATTTCCAGACACATGGATTGGTCCGACGATGCCGCAATTATTAGAAATCAGGTAATTGTAGTGCATTTCCCTACCGAAGCCGACGAACAACCTTGGCTGCTTATTGGTTTTGCAGGTCAAATTTCAGTTCTCTCAGGATTAAATAACTCCGGACTTACCATTATGCAACACATGCTTGCCGATAATTATGCTTCAGGTCAATTATTAAAAGGCTACGAACCAATTTGGTTTACTCTTAGAAAAGCTATTGAAAAAAAGGATTTCAATAACGACGATGTAAATGATGTTCAGGATGTTAAAGATGCTGTTCTTTCAAATTTAAATGGTTATGCCGATTCTTATATTGTAACTGCTCTTGCCCCTGCTACATCCGGACACGATACTCTAATTGCCGCCGTTGCCGAACTTACTCCCGATGCCCCTTATTTCAGCCTTAGAAACAACAAATACCCCGATAGCATTCCCGGCGACAATCTTTATGCAGCAAATTGGGCTATTTCCAGAAACAACGCTATGCACTTCTGTATGAGATACGATGCCGTTCGTAACAATATGGGCGATGGCACCGGAATTGGCGCTGTTGAAAATTGGAGAATTATGAAGGAATACAGCAGCTCTTGCGGCTTTGGAGGAACCGGTAACATTCAGTTTATGCAATACGTTCCCGAAGATAAAATCCTTCGCCTTGCTCTTCATAATTCGGAAGGAACTCAGGCTTGCGAAAACGATTCTCTGGTTTTTAATACCAACGATTTATTTACTCTATCTACAAATGTTTCTGAAAAACAAAACGAAAAAGCCCTTTACATTCATCCAAACCCTGCAACCGGAAAAGTATTTGTTTATATTAGCAATCAATACATTAACTCAAGCAGAATTACTATTCATTCCATTAAAGGAGAAAAATTTAATGAAATACCTGTTACAAGTCCAAAAACTGATATAAACAACTTAAAACCCGGCATTTATACTATTAGTCTTATTCATAAAGGAGACCTAATTGCCGGTGAAAAAATAATTGTAAAGTAAAAAACTCGAATAAATCCTCCCCTATCGTAATTTTTATCAACAAACAAACGAATTAACGACAAACGAATCAACGACAAACGACAAACGACAAACGAATTAACTACAAACGAATCAACAACAAACTACAAACGAATTAACAACAAACGAATCAACGAATCAACGACAAACGAATATTTTTATTTATATTTGCCTTCCATTTATTAAAAATAAAAAACAATTACATATACTTCTATTATTATTATGAAGAAAATTGAAGCTTACAAACCCAAAAACCATATTAGAGTGGTAACTGCTGCATCATTATTCGACGGACACGATGCTGCAATAAATGTAATGCGTAGAATTATTCAATCTACCGGAGCTGAGGTAATTCACTTAGGACATAACCGCTCTGTTCAGGAAATTGTAGACTGTGCTGTGCAGGAAGATGTACAATCTATTGCTATAACTTCATATCAGGGTGGGCATACAGAGTTTTTTAAGTATATGTTCGATTTGCTAAAAGAAAAAGATTGCAGTCATATAAAGATTTTTGGAGGTGGCGGTGGCGTTATTCTTCCTGAAGAAATTGAGGATCTTCACAACTACGGAATAACAAGAATTTACTCCCCCGACGATGGCCGCGAAATGGGTCTTCAAGGAATGATTAATGATGTTTTGGAAAAATCTGACTTTCCAACAGGAAAAAATGTAAACCCCGATTTGGAAAAAATTTCTAAAAGGGATATTAACACAATAGCAAGAACTATTTCGGCTTTCGAAAACTTTCCCGATTCTCTTAACGGATTTAGCGAAAAACTAAAAAAGCATGCCGAAACTAAAAAAATCCCGGTACTGGGAATTACTGGAACAGGAGGCTCCGGAAAATCTTCAATGGTCGATGAACTTGTTAGAAGATTTGTTTCCGATTTTAGCGACAAAACCATTGCAATTATTTCTGTAGATCCTTCTAAAAGAAAAACCGGTGGTGCTTTACTTGGCGACAGAATTAGAATGAATTCAATAAATCATCCCGCCGTTTATATGCGCTCTCTGGCTACAAGACAATCGAATTTGGCAATGTCTAAATATGTTCAAGATGCCGTTAATGTTGTTAAAGCCGCAGCTTACGACTTGGTTATTCTTGAAACCTCGGGAATTGGTCAGTCCGATACCGAAATTGTTGACCATAGCGACATTTCAATGTACGTAATGACTCCGGAATACGGAGCTGCTACTCAATTGGAAAAAATTGACATGCTAGACTTTGCCGACCTTATTGCTCTTAACAAATTCGACAAAAGAGGTGCTATGGATGCTCTTAGAGATGTTAAGAAACAATATCAACGAAATCATCAGCTTTGGGAAGCAAAAACAGAAGATATGCCGGTTTTTGGAACTATTGCTTCCCAGTTTAACGACCCCGGTGTTAACCAACTCTACACTTGTATTATTGATAAAATAAAGGAAAAAACAGGAGTCGATTTTAAATCCTCAATGGAAAAAACCAATGAGCTATCCGAAAAAATATTTATTATTCCTCCCGGAAGAACTCGCTACCTTTCAGAAATAACTGAAACAATTAGAAATTATAATAACTGGACTGAAAAACAGGGCGATATAGCACAAAAAATATATAGCCTGAAAATTTCAATTGAAGAATTAAAAGAAAATAACGCCTCTAATGAATTGATTGAAAAACTTCAAGCAATTTACGATAAAGTAATGCTCGATTTAGATCCAAGAAATAAACTTATTATAGACAACTGGGAAGAAAAAAGAAATATGTACAAAAACGAGTTCTATGTTTTTAAGGTTAGAGACAAAGAACTGAAAATTGCTACACATACCGAATCTCTTTCTCATCTTCAAATTCCAAAAGTTACTACCCCTCGCTATTCCGGATGGGGAGATATTCTTAAATGGAACCTTCAAGAAAATGTTCCGGGCGAATTTCCTTTTGCTGCCGGAGTTTTTCCTTTTAAAAGAGAAGGCGAAGACCCAACCAGAATGTTTGCAGGCGAAGGCGGACCTGAAAGAACTAACAAACGTTTTCATTACGTTTCCAAAGGAATGCCGGCTAAAAGACTCTCAACAGCTTACGATTCTGTTACTTTATATGGTCAAGATCCCGGCACCAGACCCGATATTTACGGAAAAATTGGTAACTCAGGTGTCTCAATCTGCTGCTTAGACGATGCAAAAAAACTTTACTCCGGAATTGATTTAGCCGACGAAAAAACTTCAGTTTCAATGACAATTAACGGACCCGCTCCCATGATGGTCGGCTATTTTATGAATGCCGCAATTGACCAGCAATGCGAGATTTACATCAAACAAAACGGTCTTGAAAAAGAAGTTAATGCCAAAATTGATGCCTTTTACAAAGAAAGAGGAACACAAAGACCTCATTATTACGGGAATTTACCGGAAGGCAACGACGGTCTCGGACTTATGCTACTTGGTATTACAGGAGATAAAGTGCTTCCAAAAGACGTTTACGAAAACATAAAAATCAACACCATTTGCAGAGTTAGAGGAACCGTTCAGGCAGATATCTTAAAAGAAGACCAAGCTCAAAACACCTGCATTTTCTCAACCGATTTCTCCCTAAAACTAATGGGCGATATTCAGGAATATTTTATTAATAATAATGTAAGAAATTTTTACTCTGTTTCCATTTCAGGCTACCATATTGCCGAGGCAGGCGCAAATCCTATCTCTCAACTGGCATTTACAATTGCCAACGGTTTTACTTACGTAGAATACTACCTTTCTCGAGGAATGGATATTAACAAATTTGCTCCTAATTTAAGTTTCTTCTTTTCAAACGGCATAGATCCCGAATACTCTGTACTGGGAAGGGTTGCAAGAAGAATTTGGGCAAAAGCAATGAAACTGAAATACGGAGGCGACGACAGATCGCAAAAACTAAAATATCATATTCAAACATCAGGTCGCTCGTTACATGCACAAGAAATTGACTTTAACGATATTAGAACCACCCTTCAGGCAATTTATGCAATTTATGACAACTGCAACTCACTGCATACCAATGCTTATGACGAAGCAATAACAACCCCCACAGAAGAATCTGTTAGAAGAGCAATGGCAATTCAAATGATTATTAATCACGAATACGGCCTGGCAAAAAACCAAAATCCTCTTCAAGGTTCCTTTATTATTGAAGAACTTACCGATTTGGTTGAAGAAGCTGTTATGATGGAATTCGACAGAATTACTGAAAGAGGCGGTGTTCTTGGCGCAATGGAAACAATGTATCAAAGAAGCAAAATTCAGGAAGAATCACTTTATTACGAAACCCTGAAACACACCGGCGAACTGCCAATAATGGGCGTAAACACATTCCTTTCATCCAAAGGATCGCCAACTGTTACTCCCGGAGAGGTTATTAGAGCAACCGAAGAAGAAAAGAAAAATCAGATTAACACACTAAACAACCTCCATAAAACCTGGGAAAAAGAAAGCAACACCGCTTTGGCTGAATTAAAAATAACAGCTCTAAAAAACGGCAATGTTTTCGAAACACTTATGGATGTAGCAAAATACTGCTCAATTGGTCAGATTACCAACTCCTTATTCGATGTTGGCGGTCAGTATAGAAGAAATATGTAGCTTTATTATAATGAAAAGAGTTTTTTTCGCAGCAACGATTTTTTCGTTAATTTTTCTAATGTTTTCATGCAAACAAATAGAAAAAAATGCACTTTCCGGAACATGGACTTCCATTTCAATTACTGTAAATAACAGCACCCAACCAATGCCTCTTCTTCTTAAATTCGATGAAGAAAAATTCGAAATGCGTGCCTTTAAGGAGTATGTGGAAAAAAAGGCTTATTCCCAAAAAGGAACTTACGAACTTAAGGAAGACCTCTTAATTCTAAAATTTACAAAAACCCGCTCCGACACACTGAAAATAGTTAAAAACACATCAGATAGCCTTATTCTTTCTGCTCCTTCTACAGGAGCGAAAATTACCCTTGTGCCTTTACCTAAGTATTCAAATGCAGAAAACAAAGATAAACTTAATAAACTATTGGCATCTAACTTATTTGAGTTAATTGAAGAAAGAAATCCGGAAAACAAAGTCATTGAATTTCTTGATAAAAGCGAATATATTTATCTGGATTCTTTTACTAATTTCTTTTCAAGAGAGAAAACAATCTATGCTACCGATATTTTTGAAGGAGAACTATTTCTAATACTTAGTCCTTCAAAACTTGTTCACATTGAAAATATTCAAGACAATAAATTTATTGGAACAATTCAAGACAATACTAGTACTAACCTAGATTTCTCCGGATTTACAATAGAATCAAGAGGTAGATTTCAAAAAATTATGGGTACATGGAAGTCAGATTCTTTAGAGCTTTACTTTTCAGCAGACACATTATTGGAAAAAGAGTCCGGCAAGCAACATTCGTATATTTGGAAGTTTAACCTTACAGAAGATATTATTCAAATGCGACTTCCGGAAATAAACAAGACCTTAAAGGAAATTAGAGTAATAAATATTGAGACAAAAACTCTTGAAATTGAGAGATTTAACTATTTTAAAAATTCAATTGAAAGACTTATCCTAAATAAAATTTAACAAAAATTAATCAGTCCGTAATTTTTGCATCAAATAGTTTTTCTTCAATTTAACATTTTGTAATTAGCATTATTATTTTTTGTACTTTTACTTCAAATATTTTTAAAAAACAAACAGCATGAGCAAACAATTCTTTTACTCATTGGTAGTGCTTGTAATTATTTCTTTTACAACCATTTATTGCAAAAAAAAGGATGTTGTTGAACCTATTCCTCCTACCCTTAATATTATTAGTGAAGATACAACCGGCACTTTAGGCAAACTAACCGTTTATGCTTATTATGCCTACAATCACACATTGGTTAGTGCTCCAAGTCAGACCGATGTTCAACTATTTGCTTCTTCTGAAGATTTGGATAGAGGAATTGCCATGTTTAAGACATGGACTTATGGAACAAACAACTCAATAAATTTTGGGTATCTGAATCCCGGAACCTATTATATTTTGGCATTTAATAAAATTAACTCCTACGATTATGAAGGAGTAATTGCTGTGCAGGTAAACCAAGGTCTTGATAGGGTACATGATGTAGTAATGGAAAAAGTAATATACGAATAACAATATGCTTAAATCAATGACAGGTTTTGGTAAAGCAGTTTGCGAACTGCCTTCCAAAAAAATAAGTGTGGAAATAAAATCTTTAAACAGCAAGCAACTCGATTTAAACACTAAAATTCCACAACTCTACAGAGAAAAAGAGTATGAAATAAGAACCGAAATTTCTAATAGACTAAGTAGGGGGAAAGTTGATTTCGCAATAAACATTGAGCAAACCGATTTAGAAAAAACTTCAACAATAAACAAACCCGTTGTTGAAAGCTACATAAAACAATTAAAGGAAATTGCAGAAAATTATAATGTTGAATTATCGGAGGCACTTATTTCTTCGGCATTTAAATTTCCCGATTCTTTTAAATCTGAAAAAGAAGAGCTATCGGAAAACGAATGGCAAAGCGTAAAAGAAACTATTAATTTGGCTATTAACGAATTAGATAAATTCAGGAATCAGGAAGGTAAAGCTCTTGAAAAAGATATAATTGGGCATATTAATCAAATAATGCAATTATTAAAAAATGTTGATAATTTCGACAAACTAAGAACCGAAAAAATAAGAACAAGATTACGTAACAACCTAAACGAGTTTATTACTTCCGAAAATATTGACCAAAACCGTTTTGAACAAGAAATTATCTATTATTTAGAAAAATTCGATATTAACGAAGAAAAAGTCAGACTTTCAAATCATTGCAAATATTTTGAAAAAGTAATAAATGAAGAAGATTTTGCCGGAAAAAAACTAGGTTTTATTTCTCAGGAAATTGGAAGAGAAATAAATACTTTGGGATCAAAAGCCAACGATTCCGATTTACAAATAATTGTAATTCAGATGAAAGATGAATTAGAAAAAATTAAAGAACAACTATTAAACGCATTGTAAAACTTTGGAAGACAACGACAACATACAGGATGAAATTATGCGCTTGTTCGGTGAAGCAGGAGCTGAAAATTTTAGCATAAATGAAGAACAAATCGATATTGATTTGCAAATGGAGTATTTTGAATTTGCAGGGAATTTGAAAGAAACCATCAAAATAAAATCAAGTGAAATACTAAAAACAATACCCGAACTATTTCTTGAAGAAACAAGTATTCACGATAAGAAAAAATCTCTAGTACTTCTTGCAACCCTCGATAATCCTGAGGCTTTTAGAGCAATTGAAAAATTCTCAGCAAATTCTGAAGGAGAGATTAAAGAATGGTCTAAACTGGCACTTCATGAAAGCAGAATGTTGCTAAACAGCAGCTTACTTGGAGAACATCAAGTTTTTATTAGCACCGGATTAGGTGGAAAAGGAACAAATTTAAGATATTGTGTTGTAATTATTTCGAGAAAAAAATCGGGCTATACTCAAACACAACAAAAAGTTATTACAAACGAATTTTCCATACATCTTAATCAGGTAAATGGGCTTATGGAAAGCATTGAGTTCGAAGAAATGAACGCAACAATAATGTGTCTTCTACCCATAAAAGTTGCGGTAAGAGATTTTTTTCTGGAAATACTAAATGAATGTAATAACTACGGGAATTTTATTCAAAAAGACTTTATTGTAACTAATGTTAAGAAACTAAATGCCAACGAAATATCAGACTTTCTAAAAAAGAACGGAAAGTCTGAAAGTAAAGATTTCTTTGATGAAGAAAATGAATTCTAATACTATTATTTATCCTCTAAATCCTCGAACTCAACATTTGTAAACTCATCAACCTGCTCAGGTTCAGAACTACTGTTTTGAAAACCATTATCTTTTTCAACAATATCATTATTATCAGATTGGTTTTCTGAATAATAATCGTTTTCACGAGGCTGACGAGGAACATAGTTTTTATCGTTTTCCTTAATATACTCTACAACCTCATTTAGACCTTCAAGAAACTTCTCGAAATCCTCTCTGTATAGAAACAGTTTGTGCTTTTCGAAAAAAAAGTTTCCATCGCGGTTAAAACGCTTTTTACTTTCTGTAATGGTTAAGTAAAACTCACTTCCTTTTGTTGCTTTAACATCGAAAAAATAAGTTCTTTTTCCGGCTCTAATAGATTTTGTAAAGATTTCATCTCTTTCTCTGACCTTTTTTTCTTCTTGTCCTTCCATGTATCAATATCATTTTAATTACACTAACAACAAAAATAAACAATAATTCTATTAACAAGTATTTTTTTTATTTTTTTTTCAATTGCCCAGAAAAAAACTCCTACTTTTGTCCAATATTTTATTAACGCTCTTTTTTTGTATGTTAAGCCGACGATTATTACGCATTAAAATAATGCAGGTTCTTTATGCCTATTTGAAAACCGGAAATAACACAATGGATAAATCCGAAAAGGAATTGTTTTTTAGCATAGACAAAGCCTTCGATTTATACCATTATTTGTTTTTGTTGCTAATAGACGTTAGAGACTATTTTGAATCAAGAATGGAACTGTCACGACAAAAGCACATTCCTTCTCATGACGACCTTAATCCCAATACTAGATTTGTAGAAAATGCTGTAATAAAGCAGATTGAATCCAGTAGATTATTACAAACTTACCTTAGGGAAAACAAAATGTCGTGGGTAAACAATCCTGAGTTAATTAAGAGCTTGTATAACTCTATTAAGGAATCCAATGAGTACAACCTATACCTTACCAGATC
Source organism: Bacteroidales bacterium (assembly GCA_016936815.1). Lineage (GTDB taxonomy): Bacteria > Bacteroidota > Bacteroidia > Bacteroidales > GWF2-38-335 > GWF2-38-335. The sequence continues at coordinate 8,416 of JAFGXD010000036.1, read as the reverse complement.
CGAAACAGGTTTTGCTCACGACAAAGAACTTATAATGTTAATTTACGAAAACCACATCGCAACTAACGAATTGCTTCACCAAATATTGGAGGAACAAAGCATTTATTGGAACGATGATTTAGAATTCATTATTAGTATGATGCTTAAAACTCTAAAGGGTATTAAACCTGAACAGGAAGCTTCTATTAAACTGATGGATAAATATAAAAACCAAGATGATATTGATTTTGTGAAGACTCTTTTCAGGAGAACAATTCTAAACTCCGAAGAACACGAAAAAATGATTAAGGATTTTACCAGCAATTGGGATTTAGAAAGAATAGCTTTTATGGATATTCTCCTAATGAAAATGGCTCTTACCGAAGTTGTTGATATGCCCTCGATTCCAACCAGAGTTACAATGAACGAATATATAGAACTGGCAAAATTCTATAGCACCCCCAAAAGCAGCACTTTTATTAATGGTATTCTCGATAAAATTATTAATACCATGAAAAAAGATAAAAAAATTGTTAAAAGAGGAAGAGGTTTAATCGGAGAACAGTAATTTTGTACTTAATTTGATTTTAATTTTCAAAACAAAAATAAAATGAAAAGAAATATTTTTTTCAAAATCGCAGCGGTTTTACCGGCATTTTTTCTACTTACTGTTGCTTGTAACGAAAGCAAAGAAGAAAAAAAGGAATTAACAACCCAAACTATTAATAATAATCTGTCGGCTGAAAAGCAATCGGGAACTAAAGAACCAATAATTCAATTTAAGTATCAGGATCACGAATTTGGAACTATTTTGGAAGGAGAATCTGTTGCCTACACCTTTAGATATAAAAATATTGGAACAGCAGATTTGGTAATTACCGACGCCAAAGCAAGTTGCGGATGCACAGTTCCTAAATTCAGCAAAGAACCAATTGCTCCCGGAGGTAGCGGAGAAGTTGAAGTAATTTTTAATAGCGCCGGACGCGAAGGTAAGGTTAATAAAACCATAACTGTTATGGCAAATACCCAACCCAACACTCATACCTTGCGCATTACAGGAGAAGTAATTAAACCTTAATTTTTTTTTATATGATTAATCAATTTGTTTTATTAATGTCGCCACAAGGAAGTGAAGATGGTGGTTCAAGTAGTCTTATTTTTCTACTGCTTATTGTTGTTGTTTTCTATTTCTTTATGATTAGACCACAAATGAAAAAGCAAAAAGAATTGAGAAAATACCGTGAAGCTCTTAAAAAAGGCGACCGTATTGTTACTACAGGTGGTATATATGGAAAAATATCAGAAATAAAAGACAATATTATTATTATTGAAGTTGAAGACAAAATGAGACTTCGAATAGATAAAAATGCTGTTCTTAGAGACCCTACTGATATTCAGGAAACCAGATAATTTTTTTGTTGCCTAAGTAAATTTTGCTATTTGATATTAATGCCTTACTTTTACTTTTGGTATTTATTAAATAACTTACATTGGACTCAAGTCTGCTACAACAATTTAGAGGTTGGATAAACCGCGAAAAATTAAAATTCAATAAGAAACTTATTGTTTTTACCTTTTTTCTTGTGGCTTCTACTGTGTTTTGGTTTTTAAATAAAATGACTGAAAACTACTCCGATACAATTTCTTTTCCTGTTGAATATACCAATTTGCCTAAAAATCAGGTATTAATTGGCGAATTACCTAAAATTCTGGATATTAAAATAAAAGCCAAAGGTTTTAAATTGCTGAATTACAGACTAAATCCCCCTAATGTGCCGGTTGTTTTCGATGTTGGGTCTTATGTTCTTAATAAACTTGAAGACGATAATTCGGGAAGATTCTACATTCTTACTTCTACAGCTCTCGAAAAAATTCAAAGGCAGCTTAGCAACGATATTACTATTGTTGATATTAAACCCGACACTCTCTTTTTTCAACTCTCATCACTTTCCAGTAAAAAAGTTCCTGTTTATGCCGATTTAAATCTGGAATTAAAGCCTCAGTTTATGCTTTTTGGAGATATTATTTGCAAACCCGATTCTGTTGTGGTTAAGGGTCCTGATATTTTACTGGAAAAGTTGGAATCTTACCCAACTGAAAATTATACCTTCAGAAATTTAAGCGAAACAAAAACCAAAAGCATTAATCTTGCCCAAAAAGATGGATTTCATTTATCACAACAAAAGGTTAAAGTTACTGTGCCGGTTGAAGAGTTTGCAGAGAAAAGTTTAGAAATTCCTATCTCTACTAAAAATGTACCCGATTCCCTAAGACTAAAAACTTCTCCATCTTTAGTTAAAGTGAAATTTACTTTGCCGTTTTCTATGTTCGAGAAAATTTTACCAACCGATTTTGCAGCCGAGGTCGATTATAAATATATTGATGAGTCGACAAAAAATCTTAAAGTAAAACTCGCAAAATACCCTCATGAAATTCACACTATTAGCTTTTCGCCCAGAAAAGTTGATTTTATTATTGAAAAAAAATAATGAAAATTGGTCTTACAGGTGGAATTGGCTCAGGAAAAAGCACAGTAGCTAAGGTGTTCGAAACTTTGCTTGTTCCGGTTTTTAATTCCGACTTGCAGGCTAAATACCTTATGGAAAACTCCTCCGAATTGCAGAAATCAATTATAGAGCATTTTGGAAATAATATCTTGTCTAACAACATTATAGACAAGAAAAAACTTGCTGAGATAGTTTTTTCCGATACTTCAAAATTGCAAACCCTGAACAAACTGGTTCATCCCTATGTTTTTCAAAAATACCTTGATTGGATTAAAGAAAATTCTTCTCCATATACTATTATGGAAGCTGCAATAATTTACGAATCGGGCGCCGATACCTTTCTTGATATGGTAATTTTTGTAGATGCTCCCGAAGAAACCAGAATAAATCGTGTAATTAATAGAGATGGCGTAACAAAAAACGATGTGGTAAACCGAATGAAAAACCAATTGCCATCCTCGGTTTTGCGCAAAAAAGCCGATTTTATTGTAGACAATTCAGGAAAAAAACTTGTAATTCCTCAACTGCTTTTAATTCATAATAAATTACTTAACCTTTGCAAAAAGTAATAATGCTGACTAATGTTTATCAACCGAACCGAAATAGAATTAGCAAAATCAGAAAATCAAATTTCTCATAAAGATAAATTGCTGTTTTTAGGCTCTTGTTTTGCCGAAAATATTGGTAAACAAATTACTGAAGATAAATTTTCTGCAATTGTTAATCCTTTTGGCGTTTTATATAATCCAATATCTGTACTTACCGGGTTAGTCGATTTAATTGATTGCAAAAAATATTCTAAAACCGATTTGCTGCAAAACGGAAATCTTTGGTGCAGCTTTTCACATCACAGCTCTTTCTCATCGGTTAACCCAGAATTTGCTCTGGAAAAAATTAATAGCAGTGTCAAAATAGGTCATGAACATTTGAATAATACAAAATTCATTTTTCTAACCTTTGGAACAGCCCGGGTTTACCGTTATATAAAAACTAATAAAATTGTTTCTAATTGCCATAAGTTTAATGCAAAAGAATTTGCTGTTGAACTTCTTTCAAAGGAAGAAATTGTTAATGAATACTCTTTAATAATTGAAAAATTACGTTCGCAAAACCCTGAAATTCAAATAATTTTCACAGTTTCTCCGGTAAGACATTTAAAAGACGGCTTCTCTGAAAACAGTCATTCAAAAGCAATTCTGCTTCTTGCAATTCATGAACTTGTTGCTAGTTTTAATAATTGCCACTACTTTCCTGCATACGAGATATTTATGGACGATTTGAGAGATTACAGATATTATGCCGAAGATATGATTCATCCCGGGAATGTGGGAATAAAATATCTTTACGAAAAATTCTCGCAACACTTTTTCAATTCAAAAACCATTAATCTGCTTAATGAAATTAGAAAGGTAAAACAAGGCTTTTCTCACAGAATTCTTACCGATGACAAGGAAGCTAAAACAATGTTCCTCAATAAACTAATTGAAAAGGCAAAGGTTTTAGAAGCAGAAAATGAAATAAATTTTTCCGAAGAAATTCATGAAGCCGAGGAAAATTTAAAAAATTCTCTTTAATAATTTCTCATTGGCTTATTAATTGTAATTGTCTCAATTACAAATTCATCGCTTGGCTTATCAAAAAGTAACCAGAAAGAGGAGAATTTCATTCCTCTGCTGCCTCCATCGGTAATTGTTTCAAAACAAATAATTTTTCTCTCAGAAGCAACATACACCAATTTGTAATCTATTTCTGCTCTGTTGTCTGTAAAAACATTTCTAATTAGAACAGCATTATTATTAAAATCAGTTTCTCTCATAAATATTGTATCCGGATTTGTTGCAATTGCGAGATAAACACTATCGGATTCTATAACAAATTGTTCAATTGCAACCACACTAATTCTCTGTTCATCAATTATATTGAAATTAATTTCCAAAGAATCACTTCGTTGAGAAAACGACAAAAAACCAAAAAACAAAAGGCCGATAATAAGTATATTTTTTCTACTCATTTTAATATTGGGTTTTATTTGCCTCAATAATTGTATAAATTTACTGCGAAATTATTTTAAAAGCAAAAAAAATGAAAAAACCATGGATTCTTTGGACTTTGGCTGCACTAATAACTTTGTTGGCAGCATATTATCAAAGAACAACAGGGCCTACATATCCACGAAAAATAAATGTGGAAATAAACGGAAAAACGGAAAAAATAAAATTTCCTCGTTCATGGGCAGGCGAAAAAGATTTTAAACTCGAAATTAATGATATTAAAGGTCTTACAGAGGCAAAAGTTTGGTTTAAAAGATATCCTTCAAACGATGAATTCGCTTCTCTTACAATGACTAAAGAAGACGAAAATTTGATTGCTTACCTTCCACTTCAACCTCAGGCCGGCAAACTTGCATATTATTTGGAATTGAAATCAGATAAAAAAAGCTATTTTGTTGCCAAAGAAGAACCCATAGTTATTAGGTTTAGAGGTGATGTACCTGCAGGAATAATGATTGCTCATATTGCTCTTATTTTTTTGGCAATGTTTTTTTCAAATTTGGCCGGTTTATTTGTAATTGCTCGTAAAAAGACATACAAATTATGGGGAAATATTGCCTTTTTCGTAATGCTTGTAGGTGGTATGATTTTTGGCCCTCTAATGCAAAAAGCAGCTTTTGGTGAATACTGGACAGGTTTCCCAAACGGAATGGATTTAACAGATAACAAGACTCTTATTGCTTTTGTTTTTTGGATTTTAGCTTTTGCACTAAATATTAAGAAGCAAAGACCTGTTTGGGTTTTGGTTGCATCAATTGTAACAATTGTTATTTTCTCTATTCCTCATAGTCTTTTAGGTTCCGAGTATAATTATGAAGCAAATAAGGTGGTTACCGGTTTTATTGGTGGGTTTTAGTGGTTTTCAATTTCTCATCTTTTTTCTTTTCCAATAAAGAAATCTCTATCAAAAACTAAATGAACTCCATAAGAAAAATCGGTTTTATTATATATTAAACCGTAATATGTTTCTAATCTAACTCCCAATAAAACACCTTTATATAGGTTTCTTTCGTAAATAAATTTCAGAAGGAGCAAATCCTTATCAGGCTCAAAATAAGTGGTGTACATCTGCGAAACTGCATTAAACAAAGGCTCGCCTTTTGTGGAAATGTATTTGTGCCCCGACCAATATCCCGCAAAAAAATTTAGAGCTAGTGTTTTTATGAAAACATTTGAAAAAACTGCATTTCCGTTTTTATACCTTTTATACTGTTCATCTGAAAAGTCTCCGTATGTTAAGTAGAATCCGCTTAGCGAAATGCTTTTAATAAATCCATTGTTGTTTTTCTTTTCAATAGTAAGCCCCGAAGCTGTATTAACCAAAAGTAAATCGCTTTTATTTGCTAAATCAACCTGTCCGCCTTCGTGATAAATAGTTGATTGAAAAGGTATTGAAAACTCAATGTCCTTCAATTTTAATAGATTAATTGAGCCGCTGTAACCTCCGGAAATATGCTCCTGATTTATATCGTTTTGAAAAATAAATTGCTCCCAATCTACCCAAATATCTAAATTAAAGAATTTCTTATCGAAAATAAGTTGAATACCGTTTTCCGTATTTTTCTCGATATAGTTTTCGAATCTATAAATAGGCTCAATAAGCTTGTGGTTAAGCGTTCCGTAAATTGTTCCCATAACAAAATGAAAACCTTTATGGTTTGTGTAATGGGCTCTAAAAACCGGCAAAGTCTGATGAAACTTATTCAAACCCGAAAAACTTAAAAAATGCCCTCCGGCCTCAAATTGCAAATTGGGGAATGCTGTGTAAACCAAGGAAGGCTGCACAAAATATCCAATATTTGTATAGCCTTCGGTTATATAGTTAAAATATTCGTTGTTTTTAAAGAAACTTGTGGTGTTTATTCTAAACTTTAAACTGCCCGAATCGGCTGCTTCAAAGTTTTTATTTGAATAAAGAAATGAATTGTAATCCTGGGAAAATCCGGATAAGACAATAATGAAAAAAACTGCTGATAATAAACTTTTCATAAAGCAAAAGTAGGGAAAAGATTGTAAATTTCATCAAACCTTTCCCTACATTTACTATTTTGCTATTCTAAAATAACCGATTGTCCTTTAGGATATTTAACCGAGTATTTTGTAATCATTTTCTTGGTTTCTGCCGGCTTTATTTCAAATTCCCACGAAAGTTTGCCTGTTGTTTGATCATGTTTAGCTCCCGAAACTTCAATAGTTTCAATTTCAATTTCTTTGTTAGTTGAAATAGGAACCTGATCTTCAATAAGAATCTTAACAGCTTTTTTCTTGGTGTTTCTTACTGCAATTTCCCAACCTCTGGAGTCTTTTTGATTTGTGCCAATCATTTTTTTGCTGTAAAAATCTTTAATTCTGGTTCTGGTTACCATTATGCTTTTGTCTCTTCCCAGAGAAATATCTAAAGTGTCGTTAGTGTTTTTTGGGTTTAGATAAGACTTTCCAAGATATTTTCCTTCAAAGAAAATATTCATTTCTCCGTACATTAGATTGTATTCTTCCCAACCTGTAACCTGTGCAGTAAGGAAGGCATCGGCAGAAATTTTTGGTGCTGAAAAATATCTGTAATCTGCTTTTAAATCGTATTTCTGCATTTCAACAGCATGAAATTTTGCATCTGAAAGAATGGTGTAAGGAATATCAATCTTAAACTCGACATTAGTCTGGCCAATATTTACTTCAGTAAAATCTGCTCCGGTAGATATTTCTTCTTTAGCATACATTTCGTCTGCAACTGCACTGTTATCAAAACTTGCAGGAGCTTGAGATCGTGATTTTGCCATACCACCCATACCTTTGTTTTTATCGGCATAAGCATAATAAAAATTCAGATACCATGGATATAAATTTGGTTTTGTTTGGTCTTGCATTGGATTTCCGGTTGACATTGTAAGCTCAACATTTTCCCACGATTCGCCGGTATTCTGAAAAACATTGGCTTTGTAAGTAAGAGAAACCGGTTTATCAACATCGGTAGCTCGTAAATCGTATGCCGGTACCCAGTAAGCATTACCAACCAAATACGATATTTCTAAACTGGCACTTGTTAGAGCAGGGCAACTAAAATCTAAAACAATTTCTGATGTAGGTAAGTTTTTGGCAACTTGTAAAAGATTAAGCTGATTGCCAATTCTGGTAATATCAACATTTAAATCGTTAAGCTTCTCTTTAATAGCTAATTGCTTTAATTTAATGTCGGTAAGTCGTGTTCGGTAGTATTCTGTTGCCTGTCGTAATTCCTCTGTTCTCAGGCCGGCATCGTTTCCACCAATTTTCTTGTTTGAAATTAACATAGATTCTTCCTCGGCATAAACCCCAAGCATGGTATTTTCTTTATCGTAATTCTTTCTTAATAGTTTCAAAGAATCTTCGAGCATAATAATTTCCTTGGTTTTTTTCTGAGAATTTAAATAGTTAATCTGATGTTGAACTGCAAGAATAGTAAAGCTGCCTTTTCCTGTTACCTGAATAGAATTCGGGTTAATATTCTGAGGCAAACCCTCAATAATTATTTGTCCGTTACCTTTTGGTACCGAAACCTTTCCTGTTCTGGTAACCTGAGCTCCGTTTAAAAAAACAGTAACTTTTTTAATGTCGGATTTTACTGGAACCGGTTTGGTTTGAGCCTGAGAATTCATTATAATTCCCATCGAAAATAGAATAATAAATAGTGTTTTCATGTTTGTTTGTTTTTAATTTTTTGTTTCTGAAGTAATGATACAATTCAATGAAAAATTCCATAACTAATTGTTACAAGAATGGAATTTTTCAAAATAGTTGTTTTACAACTTCTTCAAAACAAAGCGCATAGTAAGATTATATGTAAGTTGAACAGGGTGTTTTACGGGATCCGGATTTATTATTATATCATAACTTTTTGCAGGA
>JAFGXD010000035.1 GCA_016936815.1 Bacteroidales bacterium | reverse complement strand
TAACGACATTCTATACGTTAGTATCCACTCTCTGCATAGAATTTCAAAATTCAAGGGAGGAGACGGAGACCCTCCAAAAATTTATAAACTTGGCACAGGAGCTTGGCAAAAACTTAAAGAAAGAACAAAATCGAAAGTAAAAGACATTGCCAGAGAATTAATTCTTTTGTATGCCAAACGCAAACAGGAAAAAGGTTTTTGTTTTAGTCCCGATTCCTACTTGCAACAAGAACTTGAAGCTTCATTTATTTACGAAGATACTCCTGACCAATATTCTGCAACTCTTGCGGTAAAAAACGATATGGAATCTGATTTACCAATGGACAGACTAGTTTGCGGAGATGTTGGCTTCGGGAAAACAGAAGTTGCCATTAGAGCAGCATTTAAGGCAGTGGCCGATAATAAACAGGTTGCAGTTTTAGTCCCAACAACAATTTTGGCCTTGCAACATTTTCAGACTTTTAGTGAACGATTAAAAGATTTTCCTTGTAATGTCGAATATATCAGCCGTTTACGTTCCGTTCAGAAACAAAAGGATGTTTTGGCCAAACTAGCAGAAGGACAGGTAGATATTCTTATTGGAACACATAAAATTGTTGGCAAAGAAGTAAAATTCAAAGATTTAGGATTACTAATAATTGATGAAGAACAAAAATTTGGTGTTTCAATAAAAGAAAAACTAAAACAAATTAAAGTAAATGTTGATACGCTAACCCTTACAGCCACACCAATTCCCAGAACCCTTCAGTTTTCGCTTATGGGAGCAAGAGATTTGTCGAATATTATTACTCCTCCACCAAATAGACACCCCATTATTACTGAGCTTCACACCTTTAATGAAGTAATTATAAAAGAAGCAATAGATTACGAAACAGGAAGAAACGGACAAGTATTTTTTATTAACAACCGAATAGAAAACATTTATGAAGTTCAGGGAATGATTAATAGAATTTGCCCCAAAGTTCGCACAATTGTTGGTCATGGCCGAATGGAAGGTGCTAAACTGGAGGAAGTTATGCTTAGTTTTATTCAGGGCGATTACGATGTTTTAATAGCAACAACAATAATTGAAAACGGACTTGATATTCCAAATGCAAATACAATAATAATTAACAACGCTAATAACTTCGGATTAAGCGATTTACATCAATTACGAGGAAGAGTTGGAAGATCGAACAAAAAGGCTTTTTGCTACCTTTTAGCACCACCTGTAACGCACATGACTCCTGAAGCAAGAAGAAGATTAAGGGCAATTGAAGAATTTTCGGAATTGGGCAGCGGTTTTAGCATTGCACTTCAGGATTTAGATATTAGAGGAGCAGGAAATATGCTTGGAGCCGAACAATCAGGTTTTATTGCCGATATTGGTTATGAAACCTATCAGAAAATTTTGCATGAAGCTGTTCAGGAACTTCACGAACAGGAATTTAAGGAACTTTTTGAAGACAAAAATGAAGAAAAAACCGGGCAGGTTGCTACAAAAACACATTCGGGCGATTGTCAGATTGAATCCGATTTGGAGCTGCTTTTTCCTGATTATTATATAGATAGTACAACAGAAAGAATAAAACTCTACAGGCAAGTTGACAGCATTAAAGAAGAAACAAAACTTGCAGAATTTGCAGCCAATTTGCAAGATAGATTCGGCAAACTTCCACAACCTGCCGCAGATTTAATGGATGTTGTTAGGCTAAGATGGAAAGCACAAAAACTTGGAATAGAGAAACTTGTGCTTAAAAACCACCGAATGATTTGCTATTTTATCTCAAATCAGGAATCAACATTTTTTCAATCGGATACCTTTTTAAATATTTTACATTATTTGCAATACCATCCGGGGTTCTGCATAATGAAAGAACAAAACGATAAACTATCAATTATATTCGATAAAATAGATAATGTTTCTTCGGCCATTGGGAAACTATCGAAGCTTTTACCGGAGGAACAAGTATTACATACAATTCAAGATATTGCAAATAATGAATGAATTGGAAAATAGGATTTTTCGGATAGGCAGTTCAGAAGACTTTGAGAAACTCGCCTTGGAAGTATTTTATTTTCAAGCCAAAGAAAACAAAGTTTACAAAGAATATATTTCCTATTTGGGCATAAACCCTTCATCGGTAGAGGAAACACTTCAAATTCCCTTTCTTCCTATTGAGTTTTTTAAGAACCACAAGATATATTCAAGCAAAAGCAAAGCTGAAATTGAATTTCACAGCAGTGGAACCGGCCAAACAGGAAGAAGCAAGCATTATGTAGCAAAAAGAAGTATGTACGAAAAAAGCTTTATGAATTGTTTCAACATGTTTTACGGAAACCCTTCAGAATATTGCATTTTGGCACTACTTCCCTCCTATTTAGAACAGAAGAATTCGTCGTTGGTATACATGACCGACTATTTGATAAAAGAAAGTAAAAACGAATTGTCGGGATTTTACCTTAACAATTTTAAAGATTTGAACGACAGACTTTTACTTTTGGAAACCAAGAAACAAAAAGCCATTCTGCTAGGTGTTAGCTATGCATTATTAGATTTCGGAGAACAATTTCAACCCGTATTAAAAAACACCATATTAATGGAAACAGGAGGAATGAAGGGAAGAAGAAGAGAGATGAACAAAATTGAATTTCACAATACCCTAAAACAGCTTTATAATACCGAAGCAATAAATTCGGAATACGGAATGACCGAGTTATTATCGCAATCGTACAGCAAAGGAGATAATAAATATTTTAGTCCACCATGGAAGAAAGTTTACGCCAGAGATCTTTACGATCCTTTAAGAACAATTAATTCGGGCAGAGGAGGATTAAATATTATTGATTTGCCAAATATTTATTCGTGTTCATTTATTGCCACACAGGATTTAGGAAATGTTTATGAAGATGGTAGTTTCGAAGTAATTGGCAGATACGATAATTCTGAAATAAGGGGTTGTAATTTGCTTGTTGATTAAAACAAAAAAGGGAGCAAAAATGCTCCCTTCTTATTTATTATCAATTTCTTACAAAGCAGGTTTTGAAATTTTGGCTAAATTTTCTTCAAACTTTGCAGTAAGCTCAAGAATTTTCTCATTTTTTTCTTCCAAAGCTTTCTTATAGGCAGCAGAATATTCGTCCTTACCGTCTTCTTTTTCTTCTTTTATAGCAGTATTAATCTGATTAATAGACTCATAATACTCGGAAGCAAGTTTTTTCAGTTCATCATATTCAGATTGCTTTTTGCCTTCCACAGTATCTGTAGCAATTACGCCATCTTCGTATAATTCATCGAAAGTCTTGTTGAATTGTTCTAATTTCGCAATAGATAAATCAACATCTTTAGTGGCATCTTTCTTTGTACAAGAAACTAATGCAAAAGCTACCAAACCTAAAATAAATATATTTCTAATCTTTTTCATTGTTATCGGTTTTATTATTAATAATTTTCTATTTTGTAATTCTTTCAAGCCATCTAAGCATAAACAACATAGTAGCCATTGAAAGTAAACAAGCAACAACAAACACGCTCCAAGTCATCCACAAAGGAATTGATTCGTATAAAATTGCGCCAATAAACAATAATTGATTACCCAAAGCAGTGGCTCCTAACCATCCACCCTGCATAACACCCTGATATTTTGGAGGAGCTACCTTTGAAACAAAAGAAATTCCAAGAGGGCTTATAAACAATTCAGCAACGGTAAGAATAAAGTAGGTTCCAATTAATAAGAAAGGAGTCATTTTTGCAGCATCGTCTAAAGGACTTCCTGTAATATCTGAGAATAATGGAAGACCCATTGAACCAACAGCCATTAGAACATAAGCAGAAGCGGCAATTAACATACCAATTGCAATTTTCTTTGGAGTAGAGGGCTCAATACCTTTAGCCCTTAGCCAGCCGAACACCGCCATAATTATTGGAGTTAACAGCACAATAAATATAGGATTAATAGATTGGAATATTTCAGCTCCTTGAAGTGAAGTAAAGCCAAGGTCAATTTTTATTCCACTTAAATCAGTATAATCACGTGCAAACATTGTAAGAGTTAGTCCATTTTGATGGAAAGAAAACCAGAAGAAGATTACAACCGAGAAAACAGCAAGTAAAGCGTACATACGTTGCTTAACTTCTTTTACGTCCATATCGAAATTAGCAGTATCTTCTGCAGATTTTGTTTTTGCAACTCCGGCAGGATTTGGGAAAGTTTTTCTATTGTACAAATAAATAAAAATAGAAATAACCATAGCTACAATTGCAGTCCCGAAAGCATAATGAAATCCTGTATTAAATACGTTAAGGTAATTATTGGCAAAAGCACCCATATCGCCAACACTTTCTGAAACAGTTCTGGCTAATGTTGTAAATTGCTCTGTTGGAGCAAGTCCAAATGTAGTTTCCGCCAATCCCTGAGCCTGATCTAATGCACCTGTTCCCACAACTTTTGTTGTCTCTAAGGTTCCTTCAAGCTGTTGATGGCACAAAGCAGGTAAATTGGCATTATAATCCAAACTGTGTTTTCCTAACCACCAATTACGTACACCAATAGCTGCAAAAGGAGCAAAAATAGCACCCACATTAATAAACATATAAAAAAGGGAAAAACCTGAATCTCTATTTTTTCCATATTTCTGATTATCGTACATTTGACCAACCAAAGCTTGTAAGTTTCCTTTAAACAATCCGTTACCAAAAGCAATTACAAACAAACCAAGGCAAGAAATAACAAGATAGGTAGTTTTCTGACCTTCAGGAACAGGAGATGGTGTTGGGAAGGCTAATATTAAATAACCCACAGCCATTACAATTAAACCAACCAAAATTGTACCCTTGTAATTTCTTATTTTGTCGGCTATCAAACCTCCTACAAAAGCAAGAATGTAGATTGAAAAGTAAAAGATTGAATAAATAAGTCCTGCATCTTTTCCATTCAAACCAAATTTTGCCTGTAAAAACAGAACAAGTATTGCCATCATGGTGTAAAAACCGAACCTCTCTCCCATATTTGCTAAAGAGGCTCCTAACAAACCCTTTGGATGATTTTTGAACATTTTTATTAATTTTAAGTTATTACCATTTTTTTTCAGCCTACAAATATAGAAATCTTTTTCACCTTAGATTATAGGGTTTTCACCAAAATCACTAATTTCGCATTTAATATTATATGTTATAAATCATATTTTTTATGAAAGTATTTAGTTCTCAGCTAATTCGTGAAATAGACAGTTTTACAATTGCCAACGAACCCATTTCCTCAATAAACCTTATGGAAAGAGCTGCAAATCAAATTTTTAGATGGCTGAATTCCCATTTTTCAACAAAGCAATGCTATATAATTTTTGCAGGTCCGGGAAACAATGGTGGAGATGGACTGGCTTTAGCTCGCATGCTGGCACAAAGTGGCAACGAAGTTAAAACTTTTCTTTGCCACAAAAATGGTAGACTAACTGAGGATTGCGAAACTAATAAGAATATATTGATTAATAACAATATAGGTAATTTGCAACATATTGACGAAAATTCTATTCTTCCTAAAATTCAAACTCAAGAAATTGTTATTGATGCCCTTTTTGGTTCGGGACTTTCTAAACCTTTGGAAGGATTTTATGAGAAACTTGTAAATCACATAAACAAATCGAAGAAAAAATCCATAATTTCTATAGATATTCCTTCGGGGCTATTTGGAGAAGATAATAGCAATAACCTTTCCGGAGAAATAATTAAGGCAGATATTACCCTATCGTTGCAATTTCCTAAACTTTCCTTCTTTTTTGCTGAAAATAGAATATTTACAGGTGAATGGCATATATTGCCAATTGGATTACACAAAAAGGCTATTGAAAAGACCGAAACACCATTTTTCTTTCAACAGAAAGAGGAAATAAAATTTATTAATTCTCCAAGAAAAACATTTTCTCATAAAGGAAATTTTGGTCATGTTTTGCTAATTGCCGGAAGCATTGGAAAAATGGGAGCTGCTGTGCTGGCATCAAAAGCTTGTTTAAGAGTAGGGTGCGGTCTTTTAACCACTCATATTCCGGAAAAAGGTCATTATATTATGCAAATTGCCATTCCCGAAGCTATGGTTTCTATAGATTATTCAACAGAGTATTTTTCTATGGTTCCTGAATTAAAACCCTACAGCGTAATAGCAATAGGACCGGGAATTTCGCAGAAAGTAAAAACAAAAATAGCTTTTGCCGATTTATTGCAAAAAACAAAAAGTCCAATGGTTATTGATGCCGATGCAATTAACCTTCTGGCTGCCAACAAAGAACTAATAAAATTAATTCCAAAAAACTCCATTCTTACACCTCATCCGGGTGAGTTCGAACGACTTATAGGTAATTTTGCGGATGGTTTTTCGAAGCTAACAGCACAAATAAATTTTTCTAAAAAGCAGAAATTAATTGTAGTATTGAAAGGAGCACATACATCAATCTCTTTGCCAAATGGATCATGCATTTTTAATTCTACAGGAAATCCGGGAATGGCAACAGCAGGTTCTGGCGATGTTTTAACAGGAATTATTGCAGGTCTATTAGCCCAAGGTTTTTCGCCCGAACAATCTGCTCAGGCAGGAGTATTTTTGCACGGACTTGCAGGAGATATTGCAAAAAATAAAATTGGTGAAAAGTCGATTATTGCAAGCGATTTAATAGATTTTTTGCCTGAAGCTTTTGTGAATATTCAACAATTTGCAATTCTAAATAAGAGAGATTAATTCAATAGAAACAAAATATAGATAACAAGACCGAGAATCAGTTTTATGGTTGAGGTGGGGGGTTGAGGGTTAGAAAAATGTTCTGGCGTTCGGCGTTCCGAAAAGTATGATATACGGCTGTTTTTTATGTCAGATGTCTGAAGTCAAATTTTGAATTTTGTTAACCATGGGTTGAAACCCGCAGATTCCCAGTCATAGCCGTAGGTTTCAACCTACGGTAATTAAGAAAATTTTAGTGTAAAAAGTCTAATTACACCTATGATGTAATAAAACGTAAAGCCTCCCAAATTGATTTTAAAAAAATCAAAAGAATAACGAAAAATCTGCAAAGACGAGTAGCTTTGGGTTTAATGGAAAGAAGATGAATAATGAAATTGAAGGCCAAAAAATTGACAAACTCAGCAGATTTTCATCTGTTTTGAAGAAATTTATATACCCTTATGCTAAAAGTAATAATAGCTATATTTTTTTATGTTGGCAGTTTTTTTTAACATTGCTGTTTAATTTAAAAAAAATGAACAAATACTTAGTAATATTAATAATTTCAATTTTTGTTTCCGGGTGCTATTCCCTTAAAGTTGAAAAACTTTCGGAAGCAAAAAAGATTAAAGATGCCCCAATTATTTACGTTCTGCCACAAACAGCTTTTAAGATTGAGGTTGAATTGGAAAAAACCAACTACATTCCGGGTCCTTACAAAAAATATGCTGCTGAATTCCTTGGTGCAAAAACTATTATAGAAAAAGAAAAAGCCGAATGGAAAATTGTTTCAATAAATATTAACGATTTCCCTATCCCCGATACTTCATGCTATTTTCTAATAAAAGCCAATGCCGGAAATATATTAAATAGATTATATTTTTCAAATGAAGGCTTTCTTATTTCTGTAAACAATCCAGATGCTATAAAAACAGAAAATCCCCACTCCTATTCGTTAATAAACAATTTAGAAACCTCAAATAAATCAATTTTTGAAGAACTTCCTGTTGGAAAAATTGAAAAATTTCAATACGATACTACTTATAGAATTATTACAACCGACACTTCAACGAGAAGAATTCCTTCATACAAAAAGTACAGTTCTCTTAAATCGGAAGCTGAATTGGCCAAAGATGCCGCTGATTTTATTATTAGAATTAGAAAAAGACGATCTAAATTATTTATGGGAATTAATGGCAGCCTTCCTACAGGGAAAGCATTAGAAATAATGATTGAAGAACTTAACAGAACCGAAAAAGAATATCTTTCTCTTTTTCAAGGAATGGAAATTAAGGAAAAACAAACTTACGTTTACGATTTTATCCCCTCTCCAAACCGAATTAATGAAACTACCGTTCTTTTCAGATTTTCAGAAGAAAAGGGAATAATTGACAAAACTGCTTCTACCGGAACTCCTGTTCTTATTCAACTTACAAATTTGCAAAATACTGCGCCCATAGATAGTCTTTATGCATCAAATCCTAAAATCAATAAGAAAAACGGACTTATTTACCGAATTCCGGCAAGGACAAAAATAAATGTAAGTCTCAACAAGCAAGTAATTGCCGAGAAAGTGAGTTTAGTAGCACAGTACGGAAAACTTCATTCAATTTCGAAAAAGGTTCTCAAAAAGACAAAATCAATTGAGTTTTACCCTGAATTAGGAAATATTAAATCTTTGAAATAGAGCAATTCATAATAATAAAATATGACAAAAATTCTAAAAATTGGAATTCTACTCTTATTAACGCTTTCAATTTCCTGCAATATGAACAAAGAAAAAGCCGACCTTCTTATTAAGAACGGAACAATATACAGTCTTAACCAAAATTCGGAAATTGTTGAAGCGGTAGTCATAAAAGACGGTAAAATTCTGGCTACCGGAAATAGTTCAGAACTTGAAAAGCAATTCGATTTTGCAGAAACAATAGATTTAAAAGGGGCCTTTGTTTATCCGGGGTTTAACGATGCTCACTGTCATTTCTATTCTTACGGGTATGGTCTGGAAAACCGAGTTGACCTTACAGGAACAAAATCTATGGAAGAAATTGCTGAAAAACTGAAGGATTTTTCGCAAATAAGAGAACTTAAAGTATTAGAAGGCAGAGGCTGGGATCAAAATCTTTGGAAGGTTAAGGAATGGCCTGATAATAGACTATTAGACTCACTTTTTCCTGAAATTCCGGTTATTTTAATCAGAATCGATGGTCATGCAGCTTTAGTAAATTCAAAAGCTCTTGAAATGGCTTCATTTACAAATAATACAAAAATTGATGGGGGAGATTTATTATTAAAGGACGGACAGCTTACAGGAGTGCTAATTGACAATGCAGTAGATGAAATTGTAAAAATAATTCCGGCAGCCAACAGGGAGCAAATAGAAAAATCGTTAATTATTGCGCAGAAAAACTGTTTTGCTGCAGGATTAAGTTCAATAACCGATGCAGGGCTTGATGCCGAAATAATTCAAATAATTGATTCATTACAAAAAGCAGGCCAACTTAAAATTAGAATTAATGCAATGTTGACCCCCGGCAAGAAAAATTTTGAAGATTTTCTATACAAAGGGATTTACAAAACCGAAAAACTTAGCGTTAGGTCTGTTAAACTTTATGCCGACGGCGCTTTGGGTTCCAGAGGTGCCCGATTGATTGAAGAATATTCAGATGATGCCGGCAATTACGGGCTATTTATTAAAGACGATAACTACTACCGAGAAATATGCAAAACGGCATTGAAAAATGGTTATCAGGTTTGCACTCACGCAATTGGCGATTCGGCTGTAAGAAAAATGCTAAATATTTATTCTGAATTTCTTAAAGGTAAAAACGATTTAAGGTGGAGAATAGAACATTCGCAGATTGTTGCAAATGAAGATTTTCAGCTTTTCGGCAAATTCTCGATTGTACCTTCAATTCAAACAACACATGCAACATCAGACATGTATTGGGCTGAAAGCAGATTGGGAAATGAAAGGATTAAAAATGCTTACGCTTATAAAAAATTATTGCAAGAAAACGAATGGCTTCCCAATGGAACAGATTTTCCAATTGAGGAAATTTATCCCTTAAAGACTTTTTTTGCAGCTGTTTTCAGAAAAGATTATAATGGTTGGCCCGAATCTGGCTTCATGCCCGAAAATGCTCTAACCCCTGAACAAGCAATAAAATCAATTACTATTTGGCCTGCAAAAGCTGCTTTCGAAGAAAAAGAAAAAGGAACTATTGAAAAAGGGAAATATGCAGATTTTACAATTCTTGATACAGATATTCTTAAATCTGATGAAGAAAAAACCAAAACTGCTAAGGTTATTTACACAATTTGCAATGGTGAAGTAGTTTATAAAAATAACTAGTAATATTCAATAATAGCTTTCTCGTTATAAGCTAAGAAAGATTGAATATAGTAACTGTAATGCGAAAGCATATCTAAAACTTCTCTAATATGAACCCTAACACCACTTTTTTCGACAATAACCCAAGCATCAGGTGTGCCGCATGAGTTTTTAACTTCTGTAGCTTCTGAGTATGTATTGTAAGTTCCAATTATATATTTATACCATCCTTCGTGCTGAATCTCAGTTACTTTCATATTACCAGGATATCTAGCTTTCAATTCGTTATAGGGCATAGGTTTTCTACTGGCACCAACCTGAACTTTAAAAACAACTCCAAAGGTAGAAATGTCGTTTTGACCATTATTAGTAGAATTTTGATTTCCATTTGTATTATTGGCTAAATCTCCGGAGTTATTGCCATTATTACCAGACTGGTTATCATTACTATTTCCATTATTATTTACATCAGATTGATTGTTTCCGTTATTACCATTTGAATTACCACTATTACCGGTATTTCCATTATTGTTACCTAAATTGTTATTATTTCCGTTTTTACCCTGATTATTTCCATTCTCATTTTCATCTAAATCTACAAATAATCTAGTATCATCTCCGGGAATTACAATTGTGTCGTTTCCGGAACCGTTATTATAGGAAAGTAAATCTTCTGAATTATTAGTAAGCACATCATTCTTTTCTGGCACAACTTCAACCTTATAAATATCTCTACCTCCAAAACCATCTGATCTTATTGTTGCATAATAACCAACAAAATCATCATCAACACCTAAAGCATAGAAATACATTTCATCATCGGGTGAATTTATGGGATAACCAAGGTTTTCGGGTTCAGACCATATTCCATTTTCATCCATAACAGATTTAAAAATATCATATCCTCCCATGGTATTATGACCTTTTGAACTAAAAAACAAAGTCTTACCGTCGGGATGCATATAAACACCCTCTTCATCGTATTTTGTATTAATTACAGATCCTATATTAACAGCTTCCGACCAGGTTCCATTTTCAAATTTTGAAACAAAAATATCTCTTTGCCCGACACTTAAATCAGCTCTATCGCTTGCAAAATATAAAGTTTTGCCATCCGGAGAAAGGCATGCGGATGTTTCATGATATTCGGAGTTTATTTTTGTAGACAAAGGACGCGGTATTGTCCAAATACCATCTTCAAAATAACTTTCGTAAATATCTCCTCCGTTTGTTAATCCTTTATATAAATATAATACTCTTCCATCATGAGAAAGACCAACGGAAGCATCATGTGATGAGGAATTTAGAATATTTCCAAGTCGGCTTGGCGATGACCATTCTTCATTATTCATTTTACAAACGTAAATATCTTCAAAATACTCTTCCATATCCATATCAAGTTTACCTTTGCCTACATTTTCCCTTCTACTTGTAAAAATAAGCATATTTGAATTTTGATTTATTAAAGGGGCATAATCGTTATATTCTGAATTTACGCTATCTCCAAGATTTGTAAGTTTAAAACGAGTTGGATATGAAAGTAATTCTATTCCACTCTTACACTCCATAATTCTCTTTTCAATAATTGGAGCAACCTCCTGCCTTTTTAATTCCCCAACATTATACTGATACCTTTCATATTCCTGCATTGCATTATTCCATTCCATGTTATAATGATAAGCCATTGCAAGCTTAAAAACAATATCTTCCATTACGTTATTATCTAATTCATAAGCTTTCTGAAAGTAAGGAAGAGCTAAAGATTTATCGTTTATATTTATTAAACAATTACCCATTTTATAATTAAGCAATGCATTATTTGGATTATATTCATGAGCAATTTTATAATATTCAAGAGCTTTGGGCAACATCCACCTTTTGTTTTGAAGATAAATGCCATCACCCTTTTTTAGGTTTGCTACGGCATTCTTAAAACCTGCTTTATCTTCAAAGTTTTTCGACTTAAACTCCACATTCTGAGCATAAAGTCCTGTATGTAAAACTATTAACAAAATAACAAGTAAAGTATTAAGTATTTTCATTTTCAGTATTTTTTCTGATTTGTGACGAAAATACTTACATAACTGCTTTGAATATAAGGCGTAAGAAAAAAGTTATAAACTTTTAGGTGTTAATTTTGAAAGAAAAATATGGTTTTATCAAAAAATAAAATAAAAAACCCACAACATTTAGATAAAAATAATTATTTACCAACAATTATTTTCATTGAAGAAAATTGTAGTTTATTTTTTACATTTACAATATATATACCTGAACTAACAGATTGTAAATTAATAGGATAAGTAGCAAAGCCATTAGGAAAATAATTTTCCTTAAATACAGTTTCCCCAATAATATTAGTTATTTCGACCTCTGTTTTTCCTATAAAACCAGATAAATCAATATTAAAAACTCCGGTATTTGGGTTTGGAAATACCTCGAATGTAGGTTTATCAATTTCCTTCATATTTGTTACATCAGAAATTGAAAAAGCATAATGAATTGAATGTCCAAACTCACTTTCGAAATACTTAAGGATTGCCCCTCCAACTTTTTTAATTCTAATGTAACCTGTTCCTTGAGCTGTATATGCCCAATAAGACAAACCATCATTTCCTAAATCTCTTAAAACTAATTCATAACATCCGGGAGCAAGATTTATAGTATCGTAATAAGTGGTTGCAGCAGAAAGCGAAGTTTTCGAAAAAACAGTATCTCCATTTATATCAATAATATGATAATAGTTATCTGTTGGTATATTATTGGTTCTAAATAAAATAATAAAATTCTGAGTATAAATATCAGGAGTTTCAAAATTTGTTTGATAGTAGTTGTTTAAAGGATTTTCGTCTACCATTCCATTAGGATTTGAAAGCTGCAAATTAAATTTATTATTATCATCTCCAATCCAAAAAGAACCTGAATTTACAGGTAATTCAATAATCTTGGATTCCATAAAACCAATACTGCCAGTCCATTCATAAGTGAACTCGAGACCTCCTGAAACAGAATAGGTAGCAATAAAAGAATTTAGTGTTTCTGAACCGGAATTTCTTACAATAATTTTTGGATTAGAGCAAATGGGATTATTTCTTGAATAATATTCCCAATTATTTGGAGTAATAACATCCATAATTTCAGCATCGTACTGAAAATTTGCCGGGCCATACTGAAAAAGATGTCCTGCAAAAACATAGTTTCCCCAACCCATTCCTTCATTAGTTACAGGAACGTCAGTTATATCGTAATCAATAGCAATTGAATCAGAATCAATATAATCTGCAACCTCAAATTCATTATCTTTTACCACATCACCGGGGCACCATCCTTCTCTTGCCCCGGGCCAAGTACCACCTTGTGGATAAACCGGATTAAGGGCACATTCGTTATATTGAAAAATTTTCCAAGAACTCACGAAATTATCGTTAACATACAAATAATGAGAATTATCTAACCATTCGCAACAATGAGGATAAGAACCTGTATTGCTATTATGCCCGTGACCTGTAATTCTGGTTTTTATTTTAAAAGATTCAGCATCCTCATGAACAGGATATTTTATCGTATTTAGGTAAAGATCATCAGGTTGGTCTATATCCTTAAAATAATAAGATGCCATAGGTCCCCAAATTCTTTTCATATCTAAAAGATTTCTAGGTGGAGTTCCCTCAATAAAAGCAAACTTAACATCAATTAATTCTTGTTGATTACCTGCGGCAAAATCAACCTCATTTCTAAGAATGAAATCATAATCGCTTACATCGTACACCCATGTAAATCCAGCTGACCCCAAATCCAAACCAATTCCGTAAGGTGTAATATATCTCCCTATTTCGTATCTATCAATAATTTCAAAAGGCTCAGACCAATAAGTATTTGTATTATTGTATATTGTGTTGGTTAAGGGGGTAAAAACCGAATCAATTATCTCATCGTTTTCATAAACATAAGACCATCCATAATTCCAAACCAGAATAGTATCAGTAGCAACAGGAAGCAGAGCTGTATCGCTAAAAACTAGCAAGCTGGAAGGAGAGTTTTGCAGGGAATCCATAAAAAGGACAGAATCTGCATGAAAAACATAATTTCCCTGAACAAAAGTAACATCAGGTCTTTTTTCACTAACAATCAAATTTCTGGTAATTTGGTTACCACTAAGCAATTTCCATTCCGGAATTCCAAGCATAAAAGCCTGAGAATGAAAATCTGAACTATCATTTACAAGTAGTCCATTTCCCTCATCAAAATCATAATAAGCTACCAAATTGTCGTAAAATGGATGAGAAGCATCAATCTTTTTGTAAAGATAATCGTTTATTGCTGAAGCATCTAATTCCGCATTAAACACAGCAAATTCGTTAATATATCCATCATAATTACCACTTAAATTTGCACTAGCTCCAATAATAAACTTCGAAATTCCGCTCATTTCCTTAGTTTTTCCGGTTCCTGAGTGCCACAAGTAGCCATTAAAATAAATTTTCATAGAACCTGTAGCAACATTTTTGGTAAAAGTCCAATTATTCCATTTTCCTTCGTAATAAAGAGTTGAAGGACAAAGTTTATCAATTCTATCGTAGCTACCATAATCATTGCCTGCATCCCAATAAACCCTTTCGTTGTTCCATGGTAGATGGACATTTAGAATCCTATTATTCTGATTATTAACAGCTTCAAAAATATAATCGCTTTGAGCTTGTATTTCCGGATTGCCAAATTGCCAAAGAGAAACAGTAACAAAACTATCTATTTGCTGAAAAGATTCAACAGGAATACTAATATAGTCGGCCCCATTAAAGGAAAGATAATAATCATCTTCTGAGGAAAAAACGCCCGAATTAAAACCCGTATTGGAAGCTTAAACAATTGAATTCAGGCCTATTTCTGCATTTTCAAAAGTTATTTCAACAGCAATTGAAGAAGTTCCATCCCAATTGAAGGGATTAAGAAAACAAAACTCATTAAGACCGGGGGTAAGACTTGTATTCATCTGATAAACAGTTACAAAACCATCATTTTCATAATCAATTTCCGATAATTCTGTTAGGGAACTGTTTTTCAATTTAATTGTAAGATATTTTAAGTCGCTTCCAACAGATTGCACATCAAATTTAATTTTATGAATATCTCCAGATGAAATACCGGCATTAGTCAATTCAGAAGCTAACCATAAATACTGGGCTCTGGAAGACTTGTTTTCAGATTTAAATGGATGAATAATTTGTTCAGAATTATTACCTATCAGGAAATCATTTTCAGAAATAACATTATCATAAAATGGGAAATATTGCCAGATATTATAATAAGAATAAGTTGGAATATTAGAGTATGAGAATTCCTCTGGAGCCTCGCTATTTATTGTAAAGTATGGATGGCTAAGTAATGTAGAATCGAAATTTCCGGTATGGTTGTACACGAAATTATATGTTAAATAATCCCATTCGCCGCATGCGTATCCATCCTGTGTTGTGGCCGGATCGCACTTTAATGTGTAGTACATCAGAATCTTTCGAAACTCTATCGATTCATCCGGAAAAATCCATGTACCACGACGTTTCGTAATGTCATCGAAGGTAAGAGTCTGTACAAAAATAGTATCCCCCGGATCGGCATTCATTTTGATTGTTAAGAAAATAGCAAAGGCAAATAGAAGTAGTTTTTTCATTTTTTTTGAATTGGGTTCTTAATCTTTAGTGCTATAAAAATAAGTAAACGCAACAAGACAAAAGAACATTTGATAAAAAAGGTAAAAAAAATACAAGAATAAACTTAAATAAAACTACGGGTTTTAATGTATTACCTATTGTGTAAAAAATCTTTATCAAAATTAAGAGGTAATAAGTCCTTAATACTGGATATTTCCTGAATTTTTTTACTTCCGGAAAGATAAACCTTAATTGGCTTACCAAATCTAGTTTCCGTTTCCAGCAAAGCTTGTCTACATGAGCCGCAAGGAGGAACAGGTTCAGTAGAAATACTGTTATTATTTTTCGCTACGATAGCAATTGCCTTAACTGCTGTTGTTGGGAAAGAAGCATTGGCATAAAAAAGTGCCACACGTTCGGCACATAATCCCGATGGATAAGCAGCATTTTCCTGATTATTTCCACATACAATATCGCCATTATCTAATAAAATCGCTGCGCCTACATTAAACTTTGAATAAGGAGTATATGCATTGTTTGAACTAGCTTCAGCTTTCTTAATTAAATTCCCTATTTCCTCATCAAGTTCAGAAATATCTTGGTATTCAATAATTTCAATAGAAATATTTCTTTTTTTCATTAGCAGTAATTATTTATCACAAAAATACAGCTTTTTTTAATACGGCGACCAAATTTTTCAAATACACCGCAACTACAATCCTAAATGCCTTTCTCTAAGCAAATCGTTAATAGTTTTAACGGGATTAAAAGTATCCAATGGGACTTCCATAAAAACAGTATTCCAATTTGCCATTGCTCCATTCCACAACCCGGGAAGTTCATAAGCCTTAAGAGGTTTACCATCTTTCGATTTTTCAGAAATAAAACCAGTTTCGGAATCCACAAAAGCTAAAAGATTAAATTTATCGCCTTTATAATCTTTAATGCTGCAAAGTAAATCGACGGGATTAAAATGTGTTGCTTCCGAAAAAATTTTTTTCTTATCACTGTCTTTTAAGTTAATCTGCGATGATTCAACTATTTGTAAAGAAACACTTCCATCTTTTTCCTTAACAAAGAAAGGTCCGCCTCCCGGTTCACCTTGGTTTCTAACCATTCCGCAAATTCTTATAGGTCGGTTAAGCAATTTGGTCAAATATTCTTTGTCTTTTTGTTTTAAAACAGGAATATCAATAAAAAATTTTTCTTTGTAAAACCCTACAATTTCTTCTGTAATAAATATATTATCAGTATTTTGAATTTCAAACAAATAAAAATCAATTTGCTTTTTCAGAATCAGCATATAAGCCAAAAGTAGTTTTTTATTTTTAATGGTTGAAGCCCTTAAATGGTCGGGAACTACATTATCAATATTTTTTATAAAAACAAAATCAGCATCTAAGTCATTCAAATTTTCAATTAATGCCCCGTGTCCTCCCGGTCTAAAAACCAAAGTGCCATCTTTTTCTCTAAAAGGCTTATTTTCAACATCTACAGCAATAGTATCTGTAGAAGTTTTTTGCACCGAATAAGAAATAGAGTATTTTACCCTGTATTTTTCTTCAAAAAAAGGAATAGAGGCATTAACTTTTTCTTTGAATTTTTTTTCATGTTCAGGAGAAACCGTCAAATGAATAAACACAGAATTATTAATATTTGCAGCATATTCTGCACCCTCAGCAAGATGTTCTTCAACAGAAGTTCTGTATTTATTTTTGTATGAATGAAAAGCCAGAAGACCTTTTGGCAGGGCTCCATACTCCATTTTGTTTAAAAGAATCTCAATAATTTCTCTGTATTTTCCGGCTTCTTTCATTTCACCAATACCATTACCGGACTTTTTAGCAATAATGTTCATTTCTGCAAAAAATGCAAAATCTTCAATTCTACCAATAAACTCACTAGCATCTTTGTCGAATACATTATCGTTAATGGCATTAAAAAGCGATTTAAACATTCTGGTAGCGGCACCAGAAGCAGGAACAAATTTCAGAATTTTGTAATTTCCGGCAGAGTTTTTCAAAATTTCCATCAATTCGTTCTCGGTATTTTTATCCGGAACAATAATACCATTGTTCTTAGTAGCCGGCTTCACAATATCTACAAAGCTATCTCCTTTTTCAAAAGTTTGAATTTGTTTTTCTATGGTTTGGAGACTAATACCTCTGCAGGCAATTTGAGCAAGGTCTTTTTCAGAAAATTTCATCGTTTTTTTTGCAAAAATACTTAGATTTTTTTTGAATAAATAATAATTACCCCTTCTTCTCCTTTTTTCGTTTTATGTCTCTACGAATAATATCTTTTAATTGACCTACGCCAATTCGTTTTGCCATAATTCGTTTTTCCTTATCTAACAAATACAATATAGGAGTACTGTAAACATCGTAATAATCTCTATATTCATTGGATGTAGGACCAACATTAATCCATTTTATTTTCTTCTCTTTAACGTATTTTTTCCATTTATCGATTTCGGGTTGAGTGTTAATTGCATATATTTCAGCACCTAACATCTTTAAGGTATCGTAATTCATTTGCAGAGTATCTGTCATTTTTTTACAATGTCCGCAATCTGGATCGAAAAGAAATACAATTGTATAATCGGCTTGAACTCCATGTATTGAATAGGTTTTTCTAAGAGAAGTATCAACAAAATTAACATCATAAGCAATTTCACCAATTAATGTAGGTCTAATTTTATCTACTCTTTCCTTTATTTTTCTAACGATGGTTGTATCTGCCCACCAAGCTTCTCCACTCAAATAATACTTATCTGCTAAATGCACAAAAACCTCATCCATTCCCATATACTTTGAGGTTTCATAATAATAAGTTAGATTTGAAACCACGTAACGAAAAACATTTTTGTTTACTCTCGACAATTCACAAATTCTTTCAGCAGAAACCTTAATAGAATCAGGGAAGGGATATGTTAATCTGTCAAGATATGTGTAAATTTTTCCATGAAATACAGGAGTTCTAAGAAGTCTTTCATCAGAAAAATCTACAAAATCGAAATAATGTTTTTGATGATATCTCAAAGCAAAAGTACTATCACCTTCTGGTGCCTCAGGTATATCAACAGGTTTATTGACAAGAAAAATTTTTGTTAACAACGACTTAGGATTTTTTTTGATTACATCTTCCATATAATCCTGAATTTTCTTGTTTTGAATTTTTAATCGTTCAGAAATTGCATCAACAGAATCTTTATTGTTTTGATATTTTTGCTTTTGTTTTTCTAAATCAGTAATAATCTTACGATTAGCGGCAAAAAACTTATTAAAATTATTAAATATTATATTTTCTTCAGATCCCTTAATTTTCATATTGTTAAGATAATCTTTTGAATCTGTTTCTATTGAAAAGAATTTCTCAGAAATAAAAAACTCAAACAACATTGATTTTTCACCATTTAGCACAAAGTATATTCCACCCTCAATATCATCGTCTCCTTCCATAACGAAATTCCCCAATCCATCAACCCTTACAGTATCGCGAATATATTGTTTATCGCCATAATGATTACCTATATACAAGGTAGTATCTTTAAGACCATTAATTTTGAACTTGATTTTGTAACCCTTTCCTCCTGCAATTGAGCAATACCCATTAAAAAGTAAAAATAAAACAATTAGAAACCGAAGGTTTATCATCTTTTTCATAAAACAAAAAATTAATTGAACTATTAATAAAGTTACGTCAAAATAACTAAGAAATCATTTAAAAATCAAGATTAACCAAACATTAACAATCTTAAAAAAACTTAAATGATAAACAGCCGGTACAAAAATATAAGCATTTTTATGCATTAATTTATTTATCTTCAACTATTTATTAATATTTTTAATACTAGGAATTAAGAAATAAAAACTTGCTACATTATTAATTTCAGATTCCACCCAAATTTTTCTTTTCAAAAAATACAATTCCATAAAATTTTTACAAAATAATGTAACATAGGAAATAACTGATGAGATTAGTTTTGCATTAAAACTAAACTAACAAAAAAAATGAAACAAGCAATTTTAATCTTTTTCGGTATTATTATCCTGAATTTAGCCAATTCTCAGGATTTTATTACTTCTGTCAGCCCAAATTCAGCTACAGTTGGTGATATTGGAGTTTCTGTTGATATTAGTCTAAATCCCGACATGGCTCCTCCATCTGAAGTAAATCCTACTTCAGCAAGTATTGGCAGCGTTAACGGAACTTCTGTTACCAGAGTAGGAAATGTAGTTAGCGCAGTTTTCGATTTCTCTAGCGAATCTCCCGGTTCAAAGGATGTTGTTGTTGTATTCCCCGGTCCCGGAGGAGCTTCAGTAGAAATGTCTCTTTCTTCCGGATTTATGCTCAACCCTTCCGGTTCAGGTTCAATTGTATATGTAAATGCAAATAATACTTCAGGTCCTTGGGATGGAAATTCTTGGGCAACGGCGTACAATAATCTGCAAGATGGAATAAATGCTACTTCCTACGGTGAGGTCTGGGTAGCCGCAGGAACATATTTTTCTTCAATTACAAATAATAGAGAGGAAAGCCTGCAAATGAAAGACTTTGTTAATATTTACGGAGGTTTTAACGGTACAGAAAGCCTTATTTCTGAACGCGATTGGATAAACAACATTACAATTATTAGCGGAGATATTGGAGTTTCTAGCGATAATACCGATAATGCTTATCATGTTGTTAGAGCTGCAAACAATTGTACCTTAGATGGTTTTACGATTTCCCATGGAAATGCAAACGGTGAGCTGCTTAATCGTCTTGGCGGTGCTATTTATTTCGATACCAATTCTCCAACAATTGAAAACTGCACTTTTACCAACAATTACGCTGAAGATGGAGGCGCTCTTTATATTTTTGATGATTCGCAACCTTCAATAATTAATTGTAACTTTTCAGAAAATTCAGCTCTGCTTGGTGGCGCTGTTATTTGCAGGGTTGGTGGTGCAGCCAATTTTAGCAACTGCAATTTCTCTAACAACTTTTCGGAATGGAGAGGAGGTGCTGTAATGATAGATTACGGTGCATACGAAGCTTCTCCGGTAATACTTTCCGATTGTACTTTCAGCAATAATTCAACAAACGGAAACGGGGGTGGAATTTATACCGACGATTTAGCCTCTCAATATCAAGGAACCTATATAACAATTGAAAATTGCAGTTTTACAGGAAATACCGCCACTTACAGAGGAGGAGGAATTTCAAATTTTAATGAAAACAATTTTCTTACAATTACAAATTGCAATTTCTCAGGAAATTCAGCAGGAATGGGCGGAAATGCTATTGCCAACGATTACAAGGTAAATGCTACAATAACAGGTGGTTCTTTCGATTCAGGACAAGATGTAGATTCCGATTCTTCATGCAACGTAACAATTAACTAAGGAGGAAAATAAAATGAGAAATATTATCACAACATTTGCATTTTTACTTACAATAAACTCGTTTTCACAGGTTTATGTAAATATTAGCAATACATCAGGAACTTATGATGGAAATTCATGGGCAACGGCCTATAACAACATTCAGGATGGAATAGATCATGCATTTTCTGCCGGTGGTGCTGAAGTTTGGGTAGCCCAGGGAACATATTATATCTACGAATCATCAACAGAAAACACTCTTCGTTTAAAAAAAGACGTGTTCGTTTACGGAGGTTTTTCAGGAACTGAAAGCACTCTAGAAGAAAGAGACTGGAACATGTTTGAAACAATAATTGACGGGCACGAGTTTTCGGGCAGCACCAACAGAGTAAAGCATGTAGTTACTGCCTTGCTCGATGATGGTGATACTTTCTGGAACAATGGTCTAATTGATGGGTTCATTATTCAGGGCGGATATGCTGTTAATGCCGAACCTCCCGGAAAAAATTCCAAAGCAACCGACCCTGTTTCAATAATGGCAAGTAATGGAGAAGGAGCCGGTGCAGGAATTCTAATTTTTCAGTGTTCTGTAAATGTTTCTAATTGCATAATTCAGAATAACGAAGCCTCAAAAGCAGGTGGCGTATATGTTATGGTTGCAGACGAATTTCCAACAATGAGTCCGAACGCCGCTCCAAACTTCACAAATTGCATTATTCAGAATAACCATGCTACAATGCGCGGTGGTGGTATGCAATGCGATTTAGCCTCTCATCCTTCACTGGAAAGCTGCAAATTTTTAAATAATTCCTGCGATGCAAAAGGCGGAGGTCTATATAACGATTTTGGCTGCTCCCCCACCCTAACCAACTGTCTTTTTGCCTTTAATACAGCCCTTCGCGCAGGAGGCATGGGCAACGATGGTTCTTCTTCTCCGATTTTAATAAATTGTACAATAAGTAAAAACTATACAACCGATGTTGGTGCAGGAATTTATACAGGAAGTTACAATCCCGACGGTCCTTCAAACGAACCTACTCTGGTTAATTGCATTGTGTATGGAAATGAAACTCTTTGGGGAGGTCCTGCAGATTTAAGGGTTTGGCATACTAACTATTTCTATATCAATAATTCCGACTTAGGAAACGGTTTTACAAGTTTTGGTACAGGCAATATTCTTTCCGACCCAATGTTTGTTGATGCAGATGGTGGCGACTTCAAACTACAGGCTTCCAGTCCTTGCAGAGACGCCGGTACACAAATTGATGCTCCCGAATATGATATAGACGGTTTTGCCCGAGATGCAAATCCCGACATGGGAGCTTATGAATATCAATTGACTGAAATTCAAAATAATACAGATTTTTCAAACAGCATAAACATTTTTCCGAATCCTGCCTCAATTATAGTAACAATTCAATCCGATAAATTACTAGGTAATATTGAATTTTTTGACATTACTGGTAAAACTGTTTTCTCGAAAATTATTAATGATAAAACCACAGAAATTCCTGTTCACGACCTATGTTCAGGAATATATTTTGTAAAAACCAATAATGTGGTAAGCAAGTTGGTAATCTCTCACCAACCCCGATAATCATCATTTCCGATGATTTATGTTTATTTTTAATCCCGGAGAACTTCTTCGGGATTTTCTTTTCAAAAAAACGAAGCTAAATATTTGCTTTGTATGTCATAATTCACGAATTTTGCGCCGTTAAAGCAACCGAAAACAAACTTTTACTATGAAAAAAAACTTCTTTGCAGTTCTTCTGCCGGCTATTCTTTTCTCCTTTTGCTTGAATGCTCAGGATGTGGATTCCAGAGTTTATAAGCACTATTCTAAGGAAGAAGTAAGTGAAATGAATTCCGAAAAAATTGAAAAAATGAACTTTCTGATTAGGGAATCTTTTATTATTCCCGAGGAAATGAAAGGGAAAATTAATCCCGATGAATTGGATGTTCTGGGATATGCCGTTTTAAGATTGGAAGATGAAAGAGCCAAAGTTCATCTTATGATTGACGAAGAAATTGCCGATGGCCCATATTTCTTCTTAATCTCATACAAAGAACTTGATGCAGCTTACCTGCGAATTGAACAATCTTTCAAAAAATAAGAAAAAACAAACTCATGAAAACCAAATTATTACTACTTATCGCTTTGTTTGGGTTTGCCTTTTCTTACTCCCAAACTTATACTCTAAATGCTAGTACCGATGGCAATATTTATTCTACCTGCAACGCAATTCTTTTCGACGATGGAGGTGAATTTTCCAATTATTCCGACGGACAAGATTACGAAATAACTTTCTCTACCACAGCAGGTTCATGCATTAGAGTGGTTATTGAAGATTACGATATTGAAAACAACTACGATTATCTGTATTTCTACGATGGAACTTCGTCGGCAAGTACTCAAATTGGCGCAAGAGTTACCAGTTACCCAATGATGCCGCCAACAACAATTGACGAAAGAGGAAATGCTTATTATGCAATTTCAGGTTCTGTTACAATTCGTTTTACCTCCGATGGCGCAACGGTTAGAGGTGGTTTTAAACTTAGAATTGACTGTCCCGAAAATTGTGTTTCTCCGTCTTGTACAGGAACTGCACTGGCAGGCGAATACTGCAATACCTCCACTCCTATCTGCGATTTTAACGGCTACTGCGGAAATACCAGCACCGATTATCCTACCGACCACGACGAAATTGATTACTACGATATGGGAATTTTCTGCGGTGGAATAAACAATAATTCTTGGCTTTCATTTGTTGCCGAATCTTCAACAGCTGTGCTTGATGTTTGGGTTAGCAATTGTCAGGGTTCCACTTCAGGTCCTATTTACGGAATTCAGCTTCAGGTTTACGAAAGCGATTGCAGCTATGGTAACTTTACTCCAAAATCGAATTGCTGGAGTCCTGCAAAACAGGTTAACGGACAAATTGTTGCAGAAAACCTTACCGTTGGAAACACCTATCTGCTTATGATTGATGGTTTTGCAAGCGACAATTGCGAATATACATTTGCGGCAAGTTCGGGTGTTATTGTTGCCGATGCAGGCTCTAACCAAACAATCTGCGAAGGTCAGTCTGCCACTCTTACTGCCTCAGGTGGAACAAATGTAGTTTGGTCGGCCACACCTTCCGACCCAAGTTTAATTGGTCAGGAAAACAATCTAACAATTACTGTTTCTCCTTCTCAAACAACAACTTACAATGCTTCTGTTTCGGGTTCTAATCCAAATTGCCCCGGAACTGCAGATGTTGTTGTATTTGTTGATGCGGCAAGTGCAAACTTTTCAGGTTTAGCTTCTTCTTACTGCGAAACCGATGGTTCAGTGGCTCTTACAGGAAATTATGGAACAGGAGTATTTTCAGGCTCAGGAATTTCGGGAAGCAATTTCAATCCATCATCGCTTTCACCCGGAACTTACAATGTTACATATTCTTATAATTATTCGGTTGTTACAGCCTTTTTCGACGATTTCGACCCTTGGCCGGATGCCGGATGGGTTCACGGTGCTAATTCAGGAACTTCTTCTTGGCAACATGGAACTCCCAAAGCCGGAAATGGAGATAATACAAATACTAATTCCAATTCCGACCCATTAATGGATCATTCATCAAATACCGATAATAAAGTTTGGGGACAGGGATTAAGTGATTCAGATGGAGACGGGCTTGGTGGTCATTACGACAGCTCCGACGAATGGCTGAAATCTCCTGCTATTAACTGCTCCGGATTATCGAATACCGTTCTTAGTTTCTGGCGATATGCAAATTTTGAACCCAACTGGGACCAAAGCTACGTTCAAATTAGCACAAATGGTTCTACCTTTACCGACCTTGGCGAACCCTACTATCCTCTTGACGACCAATGGGTTCAGAGAATAATCGATATTTCTGCGTGGGCAGACGGACAAGCAACAGTTTATATTCGTTGGCGATCAATTTCAGATGGAAGTCTGACCTATTCCGGCTGGAACATAGACGACGTAAGCATTACGGGCGTTCAAGCCGGAGGTTCTTGCGTTAGTTCCGATATTCAGGCTGTTACAATAAATGCTTTGCCTGATGTTGAAGCCGGTAGTAATTTTTCCATTTGCGCAGGACAAACAATTTCTCTTTCAGGTTCGGTTAGCGGAAATGTAAGCTCAGGAACATGGACAAGCTCAGGAACAGGCAGCTTTGCCAATTCAGCATCGCTTTCAACAACATACACACCTTCTGCTTCCGATATTACAAACGGAACTGTTAATTTGACTTTAACATCCGCCAATCCTGCCGGTCCGTGTTCAACAAGTTCAGATTTTGTTACAGTTACAATAAATCCTCTTGATAACGCACAGTTTACATACAGTTCAGGAACATTCTGCTCCACAGATGCTTCTAATCCATTACCGGATTATATTGCCACACCGGGAGGAAGTTTCAGTTCAACACCTGCCGGTTTAGTAATAAATTCCTCAACAGGACAAATAAATCCGGGAGCCAGCACAACTGATGTTACCTATACAGTAACATATCAAACTACAGGAACTTGTCCGGCTTCTTCAACCTTTGAACTAACAATAACAAGTGGTTTTAATGCGGAATTCGATTATTCCGGACCATTCTGTCAGGGTAGTTCAAATCCGCTTCCTACGCATATTTCCGGAACAAACGGAGTATATTCGTCCACTACGGGAATTGTTTTTGTCAACACAGGAACCGGTCAAATCGACCTTTCAGCCAGTACTCCCGGAACGCATAGCATAACAAATACAATTGCAGGATCGGGCGGTTGTGCAACAGCAACACATACAGTTAGTAATATAGTAATTTACGAAGTTCCAACTGCAAATGCAGGTTCCGATGCAGTTATTTGCGAAGGAGAACAATATTTGCTTGATGGCAGTTTTGGAGGCTCTGCAACCACTGCAACATGGACAAGTTCGGGAACAGGTTCGGTTAGTTCGGGAAATTACATACCTTCTGCTGCCGATATTGCTGCAGGAAATGTAATACTAACCTATCAGACAAACGACCCAACAGCCTTCTGTGGTTCAGCTAGCGATGAAATGATTATAACAATAAATCCGGCAGCTCAGGTTAATGCCGGGTCAGATGCTGAAGTTTGCGAAAATCAACCTTATGAATGTACAGGAACTTTTGGTGGTTCAGCGAGCTCGGCAACATGGAGCAGTTCGGGAACAGGAGTTTTTGATGGAAATATTTACACTCCTTCGGCAGCGGATATTAGCACAGGATTTGTAACAATTACCTACACCACCGACAATCCGGAAGGAGTTTGTGAAGCAGTTTCTGATAATTTCGAGCTAACATTTAATCAGGCTCCACAAGTTTCAGCAGGAGAAGATATTATTGCATGTCAGGGCGATGAAGTTAGCGTATTAGCAACAACAGGCGGAACAACAATGTCGGTTTTCTGGACAACAACAGGAACAGGAAGTTTTGTAAATCCAAATTTAACAGGAACACAATATCTTCCATCTGAGGCAGATTTACTTGCAGGAAACATTTACCTACTGGTTTCCACAAATAACCCTTCTGGGCCATGCGAGGCTGCAGTAGATTCAATTTTGTTAAAAATTAATCCATTACCTGAATTATTTGTTTCAGTTGATTCTTCCACATGTGCACAATCCGACGGTTCAATTTACGTTTTTGCCGATGGAGGTTCAGAGCCATATTCATTTATATGGAATACCGGAGCAACAAGCGATTCGTTGAATAATGTACCTTCAGGAACATACAATGTTACCGTAACCGATAATATGGGATGTTCTGTTGAAACTATTGCTAACATTTTTGATATTGGTGCCGGAACGCTTTCATTTTCAGGAATAAATAACATAAAATGCTTTGGAGAAAATACCGGTTCAGCAATTGCAGAAATTACTGGAGGAACACCTAACTTCGTTTATTCATGGTCGAATGGTGCTACTTCCGAAGAACTTTCGAATGTTGCAGCCGGTTGGTATAACCTTACAGTTGTTGATGCAAATAACTGTACCATAATTGATTCGATAATTATTTCACAGCCCGACCAACTAATTTTTTCTGATACTGTTTATCTTGAAAATAATCTTGGAAATGTTATTTTGGAAGTAAGTGGAGGAACTCCCGGCTACACATTCCTTTGGTCTGATTTAAGTACTGAAAGCAATTTAACGGGCGTTAATGGCGGAACCTACAATGTAACAATAAGCGATATAAATAATTGTGAGATATCGGGAACATTTTTTATTGAAATACCATTATTAGAAATACCCAATGTATTTACTCCAAACGATGATGGTAAAAACGATACATGGGAAATTCTTGGAATATCGGCTTTGGAAAAAGTAGAAATTTACATTTACAATCGTTGGGGAGTTTTACTTTTCGAATATACAGGTCCAGGAACCGGATATGCAGAAATTTCTAACAGATGGAATGGAGTCTGGAACGGAAAAGATTTGCCTTTAGGTTCTTATGTTTATATTGTAAACGATGTAAACACAGAAAAATCTTACAACGGAACAGTTACAATAAAAAGGTAAAAAACATATTTCTGCCTAACTGATATTGTATTAAGAAAATTTTACTATTTTAGTGGCTCAATTTAAAAATATGATAAGCCATTTTTCGAGTTTTAAGGTGAAAATATCCCCAAGCCCTTTTACAACAAAGAAAGGATTGGAGTTTGAAAATACTGCCTGTATTTCTTTTTTGGATGAAAACAAGAAAGAAATTGCATATTTAGAACTAGCTTATATTGATGAAGAATACATTTTTTCATTAATCTCAGAAAAAAAATCAATAATTCTTGATGAAGGATATATAGAAAACTTCTCACTTTCAAGCTATAGAAAGAAAAACAAATTATCGGAAGAAGAATTGGTGGAACTAATTGATTTCTCTGCCAAGGATGCTGTTTTCGATTCAAAAAATGAAACCGATTTTACGTTTGCCAATTTCTCAGGAAATAGCTTTTCATTTAAGGGCACAATGTTTATTAATGGCTCGGTGAGTTTTCTTTCCTCTAAATTTCCGGCAGGCAAACAAGATTTTACTTACATACATTTCTTTAATGGAGAAGTAAATTTTGCAAACACACATTTTGGAGAGGGTAATGTTGATTTTAAAAACACCGTATTCAAAGCCGGAACAAAAGATTTTCAGTATGCCGAGTTTGGTTTATGCTCGGTTTCTTTTGTAAATACCGATTTTGGTGATGGAGATGTAAATTTTATTAATACAAACTTTGGCGATGGTGATGTAAGCTTTAAAGTTGCCAGATTCGGAACAGGAAAAGTCGATTTTCATTTTTCAAGATTTGGCAATGGAGACATTTCGTTTGAAAGAACAGAATTTGGGGACGGAAGAGTTGATTTCAGAAAAGTTGAATTTTCTAATGGAAAAGTGAATTTTAACCGTGCAATTTTTGGCGATGGTGATGTTTCGTTTGAAGAAAGCGAATTGCTTGATAACAGAATGACCTTTAAGAAAACAAGTTTTGGTTTTGGAAATATTGTTTTTGAAGAAGTTGACTATAAAACATCTGAAGTACTTTTCGACGATACATTATTTGCAAAGGGAAATGTATATTTCGGGAAATCAAAATTCAAAAAATTATCTTTAATATCTTGCCATCTTAATCATTACTACGACTTTAGAGTTTCTTTCTGCGAACAATTAGACCTTTCGGACACAATTGTTAGAGACATAGTTGACTTCACTCCTTACGATTATGATGTTGAAATTAAATGCCTTAACCTTACAGGAATGAGATTGATTGGTCAGATTTATATTGACTGGCACGGAAACAATGTTAAGGAGATAATTACAAAACAGGAAAACACATCAAATGCCGAAAAAGCCAATCAGTTTAGAGTATTAAAGGAAAATTATGGCAGAATTGGCAATTACAAATACGAAGATTTGGCATATATTCAATTTAAAAGACATGAACAAAAAGCCGACTTTTCTAAAGCACTTAATAATAACAAATTTAGCGCATTATGGCAATATCCACTTTTTGGTTTTAGATCTGTTGTAATAGACAGAATGGGACTTTACGCTACCTCACCTGCCAGAGTTTTTACTAGCTTGATTATGGTTTACGTATTTTTTAGTCTTTTGCACTTAATTTTGCCATTTTTTATGGACACGGCTATTAATTGCATTACCGACGACAAAAGCTTTTTATTTAAGATATTGGATACTTTTTATTATAGTCTAATTACCTTTACAACAGTTGGTTATGGAGATTGCTCTCCTGTAGGATTTTTAAGATTGGTTGCTTCAGTTGAAGGATTTTTAGGCCCATTTATGATGTCATATTTCACAGTAGCATTTGCCAGGAAAATTTTGAGATAAAATAATAAATATTGCAAGTAATAAAGAATAATACGATTTTTGTTAATGTAGTATTCGCCTTTGTTTTACTGGAAGATAAGCCTAAATTTAATTCAGCTGTTTTTGCATTATTTTTGGCTATCATCTTAACTATTTGGGTGATTATTGCTCGTAGACACCTAAAGTTCAATGCTGCACACCCTAAAGAGGTTTACTCTAAACTAAAACCGGTTCATCCTAAAGATCTTGAGTTTATAAAATCAGTTTTGCTTAAAACAAATTTCTTTTTTGCCTCACTCGACGAAATCAACCAAAAGAAGTTTGCAGTAAGAGTAATGCATTTTATAAGGTCGAAAAAATGGGTTGGCATTAGGGGTTTCCAAATAACTCCCGAAAATAAAGTTCAAATAGCTGCTTCTGCTATAATGATATCATTCGGTCTTTCAAGTTTTGTATTATCCAGATTCAGGCAAATTATTGTAAGTCCCGATTCATCCTTTATTGAAGATGAACAAAAGTTTGCTGATGGGCTTGTAAACAAGAAAGGCTATATATATCTTTCATGGCAAAGTTTTGAAGAAGGATTTAGTAACAGCACAGACGGAATAAACCTAGGAATTCATGAAATGGCACATGCTGTAGATTTTTCGGGCTTAATATTTCCTGACAGGGGTTATATTCTTACAAAAATGATGGACAGTTATCTGGAAGATATGAAAAACCAATTAAATGGCTTTTCCGAGGAAGAACTTTTACGACCTTATTCAAAGACTGATATTAAAGAATTTTTTGCCGTTGCCGTAGAAAGCTTTTTCGAACGGCCAGTCATTATGAAAGAAAAAACTCCGGGTCTTTACGAATTTCTTAAGGAGCATTTGAAAATGGATACGGCAAGTATTTTGAGAGCTGTTTGATTAGGATTATATATTAATCGACACAAACATTATTCCAAACGCAAAAATAGACACGCATGTGCATGAGAGCCGGCTGAGGGATACAATTACTATTACAAAGGAGAAACTCACCGTAAGGATCCACCGCCTCAGAGATACCATTTA
>JAFGXD010000034.1 GCA_016936815.1 Bacteroidales bacterium | reverse complement strand
GATTGCCGGTAGTTTCTGAAGAAAAATGTACTGCCTGCGGTGCTTGTGTTACTGCATGTCCAAAAAACATTATCGAATTACGCAACAAAGGCAAAAAGTCGAGAAGAATTTTTGTTTCATGTATAAATGAAGACAAGGGTGGAGTTGCCAAGAAGGCTTGTGAGGTTGCTTGTATTGGTTGCAAGAAATGTGAAAAAGAATGTGCATACGATGCTATTGTTGTTGAAAATTTTAAAGCTTATATTGATTTCGAAAAATGTAAGCTTTGCAGAAAATGTGTAGCAGTTTGTCCTACCTCTGCAATTCATGAGCTTAACTTCCCTCCAAGAAAAGAGAAGAAAGCCGAAGAGGAAGGTGCTGTTAAAAGTGCAGAAAAACCTGCCAGTGAAGAAAAAAATGAA
The DNA here is from genome assembly GCA_016936815.1 of Bacteroidales bacterium. Taxonomy (GTDB): domain Bacteria; phylum Bacteroidota; class Bacteroidia; order Bacteroidales; family GWF2-38-335; genus GWF2-38-335. The sequence goes on along the minus strand of JAFGXD010000034.1, from coordinate 21,325 downwards.
GTTAATAACTAAATAAACCAGGAGGTAAAAGTGTTAAAAACATTTCCAAAAGGTGGAATTCATCCAGCAGAAAATAAATTCTCTGCCGGAAAAGCTATTGAACAGCTTGCCTTACCTAAAACGGTTTCAATTCCTATTTCCCAACATATTGGTGCTCCTGCTGCTCCGGTGGTAAATAAGGGAGATAAAGTGGTTGTAGGACAAATAATTGCAAAAAGTTCAGGTTTTGTTTCAGCAAATATTCATTCATCTGTTTCGGGAACTGTTTCCAAAATTGATGATGTAATGGATACTAGCGGTTACAGAAAACCTTGTATTGTAATTGATGTTGAAGGAGATGAATGGGATTCTGCAATTGACAGAACTGCCGGCTTGAACAAGAATATTACTCTAAGTCAGGAAGAAATTGTGAAGAAAATTGGCGATTCCGGTATTGTTGGTCTGGGTGGTGCTACGTTTCCTTCACAGGTTAAATTGTCAATTCCAAAAGGAAAAACAGCAGATGTTCTTATTCTAAATGGAGTTGAATGTGAGCCATATCTTACTTCCGATCATCAGATTATGATGGAAAGAGGACATGAACTAATGGTAGGAACTCAAATTCTTATGAAAGCTCTTAATGTCTCAAAAGCTTTAATAGGAATTGAAAATAATAAACAGGATGCAATAGATTATTTAAAGAAAATTTCTGCAGATTATCCTGGCATTGAAGTTCATGTGCTTAAGGTTCAATATCCACAGGGTGGTGAAAAACAATTGATTAAGGCACTAATTAACCGTGAAGTTCCCTCAGGTGGTTTGCCAATTGATGTTGGAACGGTTGTTCATAATGTTGGAACTACTATTGCCGTTTACGAAGCTGTTCAAAAAAATAAGCCTCTTTTCGAAAGAGTAGTTACTGTTACCGGAAAATCTGTTTCTAAACCTGCCAACTTTTTGGTTAGAATTGGAACTCCAGTAAACGAACTTATTGAAGCTGCAGGTGGACTTCCCGAGGATACAGGAAAGGTTGTAAACGGTGGCCCAATGATGGGTAAAGCACTTAATTCCATTGAAGTACCTGTTACAAAAGGAACATCTGGAATACTTATCTTTAATAAAAAAGACGCTGCAAGAAATGAAATGCAAAATTGCATTCGCTGTGCCAAATGCGTTTCTGTTTGTCCAATGGGACTTGAGCCGTATTTATTAATGCAACTTTCCGAGAAATCTATGTGGGAAGGTGTTGAAGCAGAAAAAGCTTTAGATTGTATTGAATGTGGTTCATGTAGTTACAAATGCCCTTCAGCCCGTCCTTTATTAGATTATATAAGATTGGGTAAATCAACAGTTAGTCAAATTATCAGAGCAAGAAATCAGAAATAAGAAAATGAGTACAAACAAATTTTTCATAGCACCATCTCCTCATGATTACAGCAAAGATTCTGTAAAAAGTATCATGTATGGAGTAATTATTGCCTTACTGCCTGCTTTGGCAATGTCTTTTTATTATTTTGGACTTGGCGCCTTAATAACTACATTGGTTGCGGTAGTTTCATGTATGTTTTTTGAGTTTATTATTCAAAAATACCTTATTAAAGGAAAGATAACCATTTTCGATGGATCTGCTATTATTACGGGTATTTTGTTGGCTTTCAACGTACCAAGTAATCTTCCTTGGTGGATGGTGGTAATTGGTAGCCTTGTTGCCATTGGAGTGGCCAAAATGTCTTTCGGCGGATTGGGAAATAACCCGTTTAACCCTGCTTTGGTGGGACGTGTTTTCCTATTGCTTTCTTATCCTGTGCAAATGACTTCCTGGCCAAAGCCTTCTAATTTTGATTTTACCTTAGGCGGTTATACTGATGCTGTTACAGGAGCAACACCTCTGGGAGCTCTAAAAACGGAACTTGGAAAGGGTGAGAGAACTGTTCAGGATATTTTAGATAAGGGAGTTGACATGGGCGGAGGAGATATTTACCAATTCCCCGATTATATGAATCAAATGATGGGCGATTTAGGCGGCTCGCTTGGTGAGGTTTCTGCTATTGCCATTATTATTGGTGGTCTTTATATGCTTTATAGAAAAATTATTACTTGGCATGTTCCTGTTGCAATGCTTGGAACAATATTTATTTTTGCCGGTCTTCTTCATATTGCTCATCCCGATATGTATGCCGATCCTATTTTTCATTTAATGACAGGTGGAATAATGCTTGGCGCTGTTTTTATGGCTACCGATATGGTAACTTCTCCAATGACTCCCCTTGGAATGATAATTTTTGGGGTGGGAATAGGGTTGCTAACTGTAATAATAAGGGTGTTTGGTGCTTATCCTGAAGGTGTTTCATTTGCTATTCTAATAATGAATGCTTTTGTGCCTCTTATTAACAAGGGTTGTAAACCTAAACGCTTTGGTGAGAAAAAGGCTGCGGCTTAACTAATTAAATAATTTTGCATTAATATATAAAACTATGGCAAAAAAAGAATCAACATTTGTAAATATGGTGCTAACCCTTTTCCTTGTTTGCGGTATTGCTGCAGGAGCTTTAGGGTATATTTACACTATAACAAAAGAACCAATAGAAACTGCAAAAAAGGATTTTCTATACAAGCAGATTAATGTTGTGGTTCCGGGTGCAGACCAAGGGGAAATTGGTGAACCAATTGAAAAAGAAGGATTGAAATTTTATGTGGTAAAAGACAATTCTGGTCAGGTTATTGGAACCGCTGTTGAGTCGTTTACCGAAAGTGGTTTTAGCGGTAGGTTTGATATTATTGTTGGCTTCGATCAGGATGGTAAAATATTGGATTCTAACGTTCTTACTCATAAAGAAACTCCCGGACTTGGAGATAAAATGAGTAAGGATGTTGCTCCATGGAACGAGCAGTTTAAGGAAAAAGACCCTGCTTCTTATAAACTAATTGTAAAAAAAGATGGGGGAGATGTTGATGCTATTACCGCTGCCACTATAAGTTCAAGAGGCTACTGCGATGCTCTTCAAAAAGCTTATGATGGTTATATGAAATTTAAAAATGAAGGAGGAATCAAGTAATGAGTAATGTAAAAACTTTTACCAATGGTTTTATTAAGGAGAATCCTGTTTTTATTCTTCTTCTTGGCTTGTGCCCTACCTTAGGAGTAACAACTTCTGCAATAAACGGTCTTGGAATGGGACTCGCAACTACTTTTGTGCTTTTTATGGCTAATATGGTGGTTTCAATGGTAAAGAAGGGAATTCCCGATAAGGTTAGAATCCCTGCTTATATTGTAATTATTGCTTCTTTTGTTACTATTGTTGATTTGGCAATGGCTGCTTATGCATTCGACTTGCACAGAAGTCTAGGTTTGTTTATTCCTCTTATTGTTGTAAACTGCGTTGTTCTTGGTAGAGCCGAAGCCTTTGCATCAAAAAATAATGTTGTTTCTTCAATGGTTGACGGACTGGGAATGGGATTGGGCTTTACTTTTGCTCTAACTTTATTAGGAGCTGTTAGGGAACTTTTGGGTAGTAATGCAATTTTTAATATAAAACTTGTTGAAGCAGACGGAATGATAGTTTTCGTTTTGGCTCCGGGTGCTTTTATTGCTTTGGCTTATCTTATTGCACTAATGAACAAACTAAGTAAAAAATAATAAATCCTGAAAATTCATAAATTATGGAATATCTATATATTATAATAGCAGCAATATTTGTTAATAATATTGTTTTGATGCAATTCCTTGGAATTTGTCCTTTCCTTGGTGTTTCAAATAAAGTTTCAACAGCAGCAGGTATGAGCGGTGCTGTTTTGTTTGTAATGACTCTTGCTACAATTATTACCTGGCTAATATATACGCAGGTACTTGCAGTTTTTGAACTTGAATATTTGCAAACTATTACTTATATCCTTGTAATTGCTTCTCTTGTTCAAATGGTTGAAATTATTCTTAAGAAAGTTAGTCCGGCTCTATATCAGGCTCTTGGTATTTTCTTGCCTCTTATTACTACAAACTGTGCTATTCTTGGGGTTGCTATTTTGGTTATTCAAAAGAAGTTTGATTTGTTACAATCTGTTGTTTTTTCAGTTGGAACATCTCTTGGTTTTGCACTTGCTTTAATTATTTTTGCCGGGTTAAGAGAACATTTAGACTTAATTAATGTTCCTAAAGGTATGAAAGGAGTTCCGGCTGCTTTGCTTGTTGCCGGTATTCTTGCTCTTGCTTTTCAGGGATTTGCAGGTTTGGTAAAAATCTAGTTAGTAATCCAGTTCTATTCCTAACTTCTCAGCCATTTTCCGCCATTTTTCATAAAAAGGTGCAGAGATTGTTATTATTTCCTCTCTTTCAGGATGATTAAATTCTATTCTTGCCGCATGCAGGAACATTCCGGAGATATTTAATTCGTTTTCAAACATGCTATTATGATGACGGTTTCCGTATTTCTTGTCTCCAATAATTGGATGCGAAATTTTGTTCATGTGCTTCCTTAATTGATGGGTTCTGCCGGTTATTGGCTGTAATTCAATTAAACTGTATCTAGAACTTGGAAAAGGCTTAACGGCAATATTTAATTCAATTTTGCTAATTCTCCTGAATATTGTTTTTGCCTCTTTGTAAATGTCTGAATCAGGTTCTCTTATCGGAGTTTCAACTATTCCATTTTCATCAGTAAAACCTCTAACCAAAGCTATGTATTTTTTTGTTACAAGTCTTTCTTCCATTTGCTTTTGCATTAGCCTTGTGATTTCAGGACTTTTTGAGAAAATTACTATTCCGGATGTGCCCATGTCTAATCTATGCACTGGAGCAAGGTAATCTTTTCTCTGAGATTTTAGTATTTCAACTAAGCTTTTACTTTTTACATTTCTTGAATAGAAGGAATGATGAATTAGCATATTATCAGGCTTATTTATAACTAATAAGCTACTGTCTTCATACACTGAATAAGCAAAGTTCATTAATAATTGCGGAAACTATTTTGGCGGGAAATTTTCACCACTTGGATAATCAAACATATTGTCGATTTTCCATGCCATAGGTTCTTTTTTGAAGTAATCCCAAATATCGCCCCATATTTCTTTGTAATACATCGACTTTAAATACCTTTCGATATCTTCTTCTGAACTCCAGATAGTGTAGCTGTAAAAAATATTGTCGTTGTTGCGATCGCGGAAAATATCGTTATGCATACATCCCGAAACTCTTCTAACTTCGTTGGAAATAACGGGAACTCTTTTTCTGAAGGAATCAATATATTGTTCCTTAACAGTCATTTTAATTACTCGTACTATCATAAAATTTTATTCTTATTACGGAATTAGTTGATAATTTAATTAACTCGGCAATTTTTCCTTTGTTAATAGCCAATTCCAACAAATTACATGAGTTGAAAACAGCAAGAAATTCGCCCTCGGGAGTTTCTACGTATTTTTTGGAAATTTTGTTCAGTTTATAGGCATTACTTTGCATAAAAATGTCAAACTTTTTGCCTGTTCCAACTTCTTCGAAAAGCTCTTTGGAAATGTTTGTAATTGCATTGCCAAAAGAATCAATATGAATTACCTTGCCGTTAATTAAATTATTGCCAATTGTAGGCAAAATATCGTAAAGCCTGTAATAATCATCTTTTATTTCACCCAATTCTTCAGGTTTTCTACCATTTATTAGAAAAATTGCGGCTTGGGTAAAGACGTCCAGTTCCGGAAATGTTGTTTCTTTTTCTTCAAGAGCCACAATTAGTTCAGGTGAACTTTCAAGCAGTAAACCAAAAATACCATTGTCGCTTCCAATAAAAAAATGACCTTCGTATTTTAAAATAATATGAGGATGGGTTTTGGTGTTTTCGGAATTTATACCAATTATGTGTATTGTGCCTTCCGGAAAATTTCTAAAGGTATTCCTAAGAATAAATGCAGCTTGTACTACACTAAACAGGGGAAGTGAATGGGAAATATCTATAATCCTCGTTTCAGGATTTTTTCCGTATATTAAACCCTTTACTGCACTTATGTAGTAACCGTCGTTGCCCCAATCTGTTGTGAGTGTAATTATGCTCATTTGTTAATAACTGCTTAAAAAATACAAATGCAGGTTAGTTAAATTTTATTTTTCTTTGTAATACCGTCAATTTTGTTTTAGTCTTAGGCAAAATTACAATTTTTGACAAGATTAAGACTGTAAATTTGAATTTTTTGAAATGGAAAAAATAATTTTTCTCGAAAACATAGATCCTGTCGATTTTTTTGGTGCCAATAACAAGAAACTACAGAAAATAAGCAGTTTTTTTCCAAAGCTTAAATTAGTGGCCAGAGGAAATGAAATTAAGATTATTGGAGACGATAATACAATTTCAATTTTAGAAGAGAAAATAAACCTTATGATGGATTTTTATCACAGGTTTAATGTATTGTCGGAGAGTACAATAGAGAAAATAATCCTTGAAGATTCTGAGGATTTTGAAGCCAATGCAAAACTGGAATCCGATGTTATTCTTTACGGAAATAGGGGAAGAGCAATAAAGGCAAGAAACAATGCTCAAAAGAAAATGCTGGATGCAATTTCTAAAAACGATTTGGTTTTTGCAGTTGGGCCTGCCGGAACCGGAAAGACTTATCTGGCTGTTGCTCTTGCAGTTCAAGCTCTTAAGGAGAAAAGGGTTAGAAGAATAATTCTTACAAGACCTGCTGTTGAAGCCGGTGAGCATCTGGGATTTCTTCCGGGCGACCTTAAAGAAAAACTGGATCCATACCTCCAACCGCTTTACGATGCTCTTATTGATATGATGCCTTACAAAAAACTTAACGATTATTTTGCCGAAGGTGTTATTGAAATTGCTCCTCTTGCTTTTATGAGAGGAAGAACTCTTGCAAATTCTTTTGTTATTCTGGATGAGGCTCAAAATGCTACAGGTGTGCAGGTTAAGATGTTTCTTACCCGTATGGGCGAAAATTCTAAATTTGTTGTTACCGGAGATTTAACTCAAATTGATTTGCCGGATATTAAAAAATCCGGTTTGCAGAAAGCCGCAGATTTACTCGAAAATATTGAAGATATTTCTGTAATACGATTTCAGGATGTGGATATTATTAGGCATAAGCTGGTTAAGAATATTGTGGATGCTTACGAGAAAGATGAAAAGAAAAGATAATATTACGTTTCTAATTCAGTAAATAAATTAAAACTAACATATTAATACAAAAAAAATGAAAGAAGCTATTGTTAAGACAGATTTTAAATTGCCGGGACAAAAGAGTCTTTATGTTGGCAAAGTTCGTGATGTTTATAATATTAACAACGATTTGCTTGTTATGGTTGTTTCCGACCGTATTTCTGCCTTCGATGTTGTTTTGCCAAAAGGAATTCCTTATAAAGGTCAGGTGTTGAATCAGATAGCAGCAAAATTTCTGGATGCGACCGCCGATATAGTGCCTAATTGGAAAATTTCTACTCCCGATCCAATGGTAACTATTGGACATAGATGCGAACCATATCCTGTGGAAATGATTGTTAGAGGCTATCTGACAGGTAGTTCGTGGAGAGAATACAAAAAGGGTGAACGTCAGATTTGCGGTGTTCCTATTCCCGATGGTTTGGTAGAACATCAAAAATTTGAAAATCCGATACTTACACCTACAACCAAGGCCGAACAAGGTGCTCATGATGAGAATATTTCAAGAGAAGAAATAATTAAAACGGGTTTGGTTAGCGAGGCTGAATATTTGGAACTTGAAAGAATTTCTTTGGCTCTTTTCGAAAGAGGAACAGAAATAGCAAAAAAAATGGGACTGATTTTGGTTGATACTAAATATGAATTTGGAAAAAAAGACGGAAAGATTTATCTGATAGATGAAATTCACACTCCCGATTCTTCAAGATATTTTTATCTGGATGGTTACCAGGAAAGACAAGCCAAAGGAGAACCTCAAAAACAGCTTTCGAAAGAGTTTGTTAGAGAATGGCTAATGAAAAACGACTTTCAAGGTCTTGAAGGTCAGAAATTGCCGGATTTACCCGATGCTTTTGTTAATGAAATTTCTGAGCGATATATTGAACTTTTTGAGAGTATTACAGGCGAAAAGTTCCAGCGAGAAAGACTTGAAGATGTTCATAAGCGATTGGAAAACAATATTCTTAAAGCTCTTGCTGAATTAAAATATTGAATTTATGAAAATACTTTTTGTCATTACTGCCTTATTTCTAATTTTCGCTTCTTGTGGAAGTAAAAACAATAATGAAGAAAATAAAAAAGAGACGAATAAGGAAAAAAATAATAATAGCCTTAACAAACCTGTTGTGGTAGCTTATGTTGCAGGATGGAAAAAGACCGATATTTCTACAATTCAGGCAGAAAAACTTACTCATATTAATTATGCTTTTGCAAATATTATTGAAGGTAAGGTCTGTTTTGGTTCCGAAACCGATACAATTGACAATGCCATTCTTAACGAAAACGATTTAATTGAGCTGCAAAAACTTAAGGAGAAAAATCCGGAATTAAAAATTCTGGTTTCTGTAGGAGGTTGGACTTGGTCTTCTAATTTTTCCGATGCTGCATTCGATGAAAATTCAAGACAAAAGTTTGCCGCAAGTGCAGCAGATTTTGTGCAAAAGTATAATTTGGACGGCATTGACCTCGATTGGGAATATCCAAATCAGATTGGTGCAGGAAATACTTACAGACCTGATGATATTGAAAATTTTACTCTTTTATTAAAAGAAGTGCGAAAAGAGTTGGACAAAATTCAGAAACCCGAGTCTTCGCTATGGTTAACTATTGCCAGTGGCGGAGATTCGGCTTATATTACCAATACAAATCTCTCTGAAGCCTCTAAATATCTTGATTTCATAAATATTATGGGATATGATTTTTATAATGGTCTGCATGAAATTACAGGGCATCATGCAAATTTGTTTCCTGCCGAACACGATCCGGCTGTTATGGCCAAAAAGGAAGATGTTAGAAGTTTATCTTTGGCAGTAGAAAGACACTTGAATGCGGGAGTTCCAAAAGAGAAAATTGTTGTTGGTGTTCCATTCTACGGTAGAAAATGGGATAATCTTGAACCTAATGGTTTAGATGGTTTATTTGTTGAATCAGAGACTGTCGGAATAATTATTCCTTACAAGGAGATTATTGCTGATTTTTTAGAAAACCCCGATTTCAAATATTTTTTCGATTCTACAGCAATGGCGCCTTATTTGTATTCGGAGAAAAGGGATGTTTTTATTTCATTCGAAAATCCTTTTTCTCTTAAAGAAAAGCTGAAATTTGTTAAGCAACAAAATCTTAGAGGGGTAATGTTTTGGGAATATTCGAAAGACAAGGATAGCGAACTGCTTAATACAATTTTCGAAAATTTGCTTAAAAAATAGAAATGACTGAAAATACCGAGGATTTTTCTTTGGGAAGATTTTTTGGCCCAACAAAAAGGGGATTAAGTCTTGTATGTGCCATTATGGCCATTGCTGCATTTTTAATGGCTGTTTACATTGTAAGTTTTCTCTTTTTGGTTTTAATAATCTTTCTGTTATTTACTAAGAAGGGTATTGAGATTAACCTTTCAAAAAGAGAATACCAATTGTATCTATCTTTGTTTTCGTGGAGAACTTACGGAAAAGCCAAATCTGTAGATGAATATTCTTATGTTTCGGTGCTTAAGTCAAATTTAATACATACCGCCTACAGTAGAACTAATCGCTCGGCAGTAACAGGTGTGGAAAAGACTTTCAATATTGTGTTATTGGGAAAAAAGCAAATAATGAAGTTGGTTATTGGAAAATTTGAAAACAAGGAAGAGGCAATTGAAAGGGCGAATCAACTTTCAGAAGTCTTGAAAATACCTTATGTGGCTTATTGTCCGCAAATTGCAAAGCATTCAGATTAATAACATTGAAATTATTGTTTTCAGTTTATCAATTTTAATAGTAATATGTACAAAAAAGGACAATAATAAGGTTGCCTTAATTCTGCTTTACGTATTTTTGTATTATAAATAATAAATAAATGAAATTATCAATTATTGATGCTGCAAGATGTGTGGGATGCCAGTCTTGTATGTTTGCATGTGTGAGAAGAGATAATGTTGCCGGAATTGCAAGCTCTTGTATTTTTATTAAATCAAGAGGTGGTATTTCAACCGGATTTAGAGTAATTACTTGTCATGCCTGCGAAAACCCTCCATGCGCAAGAGTTTGTCCAACAAATGCTTTAGAGCTTAGAAAGGGAGGCGGTGTTAAACTTATTCCTGAAAAGTGCATTGGATGCGGACACTGCAAGGAAGCTTGTATTATTGGTGCCGTTAGATGGAATCCCGAACAGAATAAACCCTCTATTTGCATACATTGCGGCTATTGTGTAAAATATTGCCCACATGGGGTTTTGGAAATGAAAAAATAAAAATTTAGGAAATGAATTCAGATAAGTTATTACATAAGGTTTTATATATTGATTTGACTAACAAGAAGTTCTGGGTTAAGAACAGAAAAGACTTATTCGACAAATATATAGGCGGCACAGGAGTTGCAATTCAGTTGCTTAAGGAAGAATGTCCCGTTGGTGCTGATGTTTTTGGACCGGAAAATCCAATAATTATGGCAGTAGGCCCTTTAACCGGGGTTTATCCTCTGGCTTCTAAAACAGTTGCTATGTTTAAATCGCCACTTACCGGAAATCTGGGAGAAAGTCATGTTGGCGGAAGATCTGCTATTGCAATTAGAATGGCAGGCTATGGAGCTTTGGTAATTAGGGGAAAGTCCGATATTCCTGTTTACCTTTCAATTCACGACAAAAAGGTAATTTTTAAGGAAGCTACTACTATTTGGGGAATGAAGTCTTCAATAACTGCCGGTCGTATTATGCGTGAAAATGAAAAAGGACAAGGAGTTCGTTCAATTATGCGCATTGGAAGAGGAGGGGAGAAGTTGGTAAAATATGCTGCGGTAACTGCTGAAACATACAGGCATTTTGGACGACTTGGTCTTGGTGCGGTTTTTGGTAGCAAAATGCTTAAAGGTATCGTAATTGCCGGAGAAAATACTGTCAAACTCTCCGATCCAAAAGGATTTAAGAAGTTGTATAACAAGCTTTATGAAGCCGCTGTTGATACCAGTCTGATGAAGAAATATCACGATTTGGGAACACCGGTAAATGTAATGGTTTTGGACAAAATTGGAGCTTTGCCCGTAAAAAACCTAACAGAAAGAAACTTAAAGGGAATAGAAAAAATTTCTGGAGAATATTTGGCTGAGAATTATTTGGCAAGAAGAATTGCCTGTGCCCATTGCCCTGTAGGTTGTATTCATCTGGCCGCAATTAGGGAAGTTTCAGAACACGAGGACTATTTTCACAAAACTACCCTTATTGGATACGATTTCGAACTTATTTTCAGCCTGGGTTCAATGCTTGGAATTACAGACCCGGAAGCAATGCTGAAGCTTATTGAAGAAGTTGAAGTAGAGTGTGTTGATGCTATGAGTGTTGGAGTTGTTATGGCTTGGGCAACAGAAATGTTCGAGAAAAAGTTAATTTCCGAGAAAGAAACCTTGGGATTAAAACCTGTTTGGGGAAATTCTGCCACTTATATGGAAATGCTAACAAAAATTGTACTACAGGAAAACGATTTTTATTCTGCTTTAGCTCAGGGTGTTGATTACGCTTCTTCAATTTATGGTGGTTCCGAATTCGCAATGTCTTTTGGTAAAAATGAAATGCCGGGATATAACACAGGACCGGCTACATATTTGGGCTTCCTTTTGGGGGCACGACATTCTCACCTTGATAATGCAGGATATTCAATAGATCAGACAGAAATGCTTACTAAAGATTTAGCTCCGGAAGATGTGGTTGATAAAATAATTAAGGAAGAGTCTTTGCGACAAATACTTAGCTCAATATTGATTTGTTTTTTTGCCAGAGGAATTTATACAATTGACGTTGTTTCAGAAGCGTTAAAAACAATTGGAATAGATTTTAAAGACGATGAATTGCTGAAATTGGGAAGAGAAATTCTTTCAGAAAAATATAAGTTTAAAGCTGCTGAGGGTCATTCAATTAAAGATTTGCGTGTTCCCGAAAGAATTTACGAAGCAAAAGATCCTACAGGAAAAATTACTTCTGAATTTATAAAACGTGGATTTGATTATGCAAGTGATAAATTAGAGGAAAAATAATTAGTCCTTTTTCTCCTCAAAAACCTCTTCGAACCATGGTATGCTTGTGCCATCTTTCTTCTTAAAGCTATAGAAAAACTGTTTCTCAAACTCCTCAGATGGCGCTTTTGCCGGGGAAATAAAGAATTTTCCCTTCTGGTCTATTACATAAAAAATAGGAAAAATCTGCACTCTGTAATTTGTTAGGATTTCTTTATTCTCAAAGTACAGAAATAGCCAGTCTTGCGACTTTTTTCTTCTATTTAATTCAAAATCTTCGAATTCTCCATCGCAAATAATTGTTACAACTTGCAAGGAGTCTTTAAATTTACTCAGGCTGGTCTTTATTAAATCGAATTCCTTTTGGTTCGAATAATTCCAACTGGTAGTAAAATTAAGGTAAATGTACTTTCCTTCAAATTCTTTAAGACTGTGAAATTCACCATTTTCATCTCTTAGTTTAAAATCCGGTGCAGGAGAGCCTTTGGCCATTCTTGTGTATTTTTCCTTAATATTTAAGGCAATTTGTTTGTAATCTTCAACAGGGCAATAATAATAAATGGAATCTAGTAAAGTAAGTAGCTGTTTTCCGGGAATTTGGTTTTTGTGTTGACCAACATCAAGGCTGAAATTTGTAAAACCATCGTGAATTCCTTTAAGAATTGCTAAATCTACCAGAGAATCGTTTTTAAAAACAAAATAGTTTTCAAGAAGTTGTTTTTTAAGAAGATAGTAAGATTTGTAAGAAAGAATTTTCTCCATTAATCCTGTTCCCTTCGGAGTTTTTGAGTAATTAATTAAGAAATTCTGAAACACATTATTAAATAATTCCATGTAGGCAGGATTGTTAAATTTCACCTTTTTATAGGTGAAAAAGGCTCTAATTGCCGACTCATCGTCGAGTCGATATGCCATTTGTTTTAACTGACGCAATTTATACTTTTTGTAGTAAGTGTAGAATTCGGAATTATTATAACTAAAAACCGAGTCTAGTAAATATGCTGCTGTATCGGCCTGAGCTCTAAAATCTCCATAAGAAAAGCCTACATGTTTTATAATAAAACGGTTAAGAGATAAGTCGAAGCTTCCAATAATATCGTTTAAGTCGCCTTGTTTGCCGTTTTCAATAAAAATATCAATTTCATTTTGTTCCAGAAACGGGCTGTTTTTTTCGTTTTTAGTAGGCAAAGTTTTTGTTGGAAGAGAAATTTCATAAGTCTGATTGGGTTCCAAAAACATGCTGCCTCTAAATACATATAAGTCTAAGAAAATTAGAGTAATATCTTTTGTTTCTACAGTAAGTCTAAAATTGCCATCTGAATCAAAATTCAAGTTTCCTATGGGCAATTTTTCCATTGTAACATAGTCGGAGTAAGTGTAAACCTCAATTTTATCGCCGGCATACGAAGGTGCTTTGCCTCTGATAGTTGTAGTTTGTGCAAAAGCAAAATTCAACAGAAAAACAAAAACTACTGTTATTAACCTCATATTTTTTTACAGTTTAAGATCAATTTCTTTTGGAACAAAAATGCTCGCATCCCCTCCATGTCTAACAATGTCTCTAATAATTGTTGAATTAACCGGAGTAAGTTCAGGTGTTGTTAAAAGAAAAACCGATTCTAATTCGGGAGCCAAAGCTTTGTTTGTTTGTGCAATAGCTCTTTCGTATTCGAAATCGGCAGCAGTTCTTAATCCGCGAAGGATGTATTTTGCACCTTTTTCTTTGCAATAATCTACTGTAAGACCTTCAAATGCATCTACTTGTATTTTATTTTCTTTTTCAAACACTTTTTTAATCCAGTGCATTCTCTTTTCTAACGAAAAAAAACCTGCTTTATTTGAATTATGGCCTATTGCAATAATTATACTGTCGAATAAAGGTAAAGCTCTTTTTACAATAGATTCATGACCTTTTGTAAATGGATCGAAAGACCCCGGAAAAATGGCTATTTTACTCATATTTTTATTTTTTTTGAAAATAGAAAAATTTCTACTTTCAATATTTTCTATACAAACTTACAACAATTGTTTAAAATAATCAGTTGCTTTTATCAAATGAGAACCATACCAGGCAAAAATTTCCCCGTCTACTTTTAATATTTTTGAATTTGGAAACATTTTTTCATACTCTATAATATGCTTATTAGTAAATGGATATGGTTCCGATGAAAGAAAAATATATTCCGGTTTGGCTTTGGCAATTTCTTCTAAACTTATTTTTGGATAGCTTTCGGGTTTGTGGGAAAAGACATTGGAAAAACCTGCTTTTTCTAACATATCGTTAATAAATGTATTCCTGTTAATAGTAATAAAGGGTTCTTTCCAGACTAAATATGCAACAGATTTTGAAGGTTGTATAGCCTTAAAATTATTGAATTTATCTAAAATTTGACTTACAATGTTTTCTGCATTTTTTTGTCTATCAGTTAATTCTCCAATATCAATTATAAAACTTAGAGCTTCATCGAAGGTTCTAATATTGGAAACGAAAATAGGTGTGTTTAATAGTTTTTCTATTTCATTTTTACTATTTTCTTCTTTATTAGCTAATATTAAATCCGGCTTTAATGAATTAATTAATTTAATATCAACATTTTCTGTTCCACCAACAATTGTTTTTTCTTTTAATAAGCTTCCGGGATGAATACAATATCTTGTAATTCCAACCAATTCTTTATCTAAGTCCAAATCGTAAATTAGTTCCGAAATTGAAGGCACAAGACTAATTATTCTTTTTGGGGGAAAGTTTACTAAGATTTTTCGGTTTAGGTGGTCTATGAATGTTTTCTGCATTTTTTTTTAGTTTCTTACGTATATTCATTATTCGCCAAATCTATAGCCAATGCCTGATTCTGTAATAATCAATTTTGGTTTTGAAGGATTTTCCTCAATTTTTTTTCTCAACTGAGCAACAAAGACTCTTAAATATTGAGAATGTTCTGAGTATCCGTAGCCCCAAACTTCCTTAAGAATATATTGATGAGTTAGAACTCTACCGGAGTTTTTGGCCAAAAGTGAGAGTAAGGAAAATTCAGTAGCAGTAAGTTTAACTATTTCGTTTTTCAACTTAACTGTGTGATTAAGTAAATCAATGCATAAATCGCCAAAACTTAGGGTGGAATCATTGTCAATTATACTGTTAGCTCTAAGTACAACTCTAATTCTTGCCAATAATTCTCCTGTGCGAAATGGCTTTGTGAGGTAATCGTTAGCACCGTTGTCTAATGCCTTAATTATTTCAATTTCAGTATTTCTAACAGACAGAACAATAATTGGATTTTTAAACCAGTCTCTTAGTTTTATTAGTAAGTTTTGTCCGTCAATATCAGGAAGTCCCAAATCGAGCAGAATAAGAGATGGGTTATTTGTGGCGGCGGCTACCAAACCGTCTTGGCCATTTTGTGCATGAATTATTTTATAACCACTTGCTGAAAGAGTAATTTCAAGAAGCCTTTGTATTTGTGTTTCATCGTCGATTATTAATATTGTTTCTTTTTCTTTCATTATATGGCAAATTATATATTTTCAATTTCGGGAATTTCTGAAGGAATTGTTAAGGCAAATTTTACACCTCCTTCAATATTATTTTTGACGATAATATTTCCATTATGAGCTTCAACAAAGCCTTTTACAATTGAAAGTCCTAGGCCTAAGCCACCGGTTTTGCTACCATCGGCTCTAAAAAACTTTTTAAAAACATTTTTCAAATCTGCTTCCTTAAACCCCGGGCCATTGTCTAAAACCTCAATAATGAATTTGTTATTATTAAATAATGTATTAATTTGAATGATAGAACCCGGTGGTGCATATTGAGATGAATTATAAATTAGGTTGTAAAGCACTTGTTCCATTATTCCAAAATCTATTTTAATTAAGGGCATTTCATCGGGAATATTTACTTTAATTGTATAATCTTTGAGTTCATATTCAAGTTCATTTAAGACTTTGTTTATTAAATCGTTAATATCGTGCCAATCGAGTCGAATCGATAAATAGCCGCTTTCGAGTCGTGAAATATTCAGAAGATTTTCAATTAGTCTGTTTAGTCTTAAAGAAGCAGTAAAAATCTCATTGCATAAAGCCATTTGTACTTCTTTTGAATTTTCACTGTTAATAATTGAGTCTGAAGCCCCCATAATTGTTGCCACAGGTATTCTTAGCTCGTGAGAAATTGAATTAAACAGGGTTTTATACAGCCTGTCGGACTCATCAAGAAATCTTACTTTTTGAGCCATTTCAATAAGAATTTCTCTTTCCAGGGCATTTGAAATTTGTACAACAAATGTATCCCAAAATGAAATCTTATCGCCTGAAATTTTATTGTAATTGTTTATTGCAATTATACCAGATTTAATTTTCGACCCAAATAATGGAAAATATGTGTAATTGTTTGTTGCAAAATGTTCTGTGTTTGCCCCTGCTTTTTCCGTGTTGCTAAAAGACCATTGAGCAGTTTCATAATTAATCAATTTCAGTTTTTCTGATTCCGGTAAAACAAGTTTTTCATTTCCGTCTTGCAAAATAATAATTGGGTTGACATCAAAATTTTTCTTAATTTCTTTTTGTGAAACATCAACAACTTCAATAATTCCACTTGTTTTTGATAATTCTTTTGTGAGTTGAAACAGAGCATTAGTTCTTTTTTCTCTTTCAATGGCAATTTTTTCTTGTCTCCTAACTCTGGTAGTTAGCACGCCGTTTAGCAGGGCAATAATAAAAAACAGACCAAAAATTAGAATATCTTCAGTTTTTTCTATGTGAAAAGTGAGATGCGGAGGAATAAAGAAAAAATTCCATGCCAAAGCGCTTAATGTTGAAGCCAGCAAAACAGGCCTAATTCCCATAAAAGTTGATAAGAACGATACAACAAATAGCAGAATAAACGACACTACATGATAATTATTCGTGTTAGCTAGCGGAGAACAAAGAAAGGCAGTAATGCTAATAATTAGAATAGAAATAATATATTGTCCTAGATTTGAGTTAATTAAACTCTTAAAGCTGTATTTTATTTTTTGAAAATTGGTCATTTGAAAAAATATTTTCAAACCTAGTTTATTTTTTTGAATTATGCTTAATTTTAATAAAAACAAAATTCAGAAAATAAGCAGATTATGGGAACTGTTAAGTTCTCCAGTAGTTTCTTGTAAATAAAATGAGAATAGTGTAGATTTCTAGTCGACCAACTATCATTAAGAAAGTAAGAATAATTTTTGCAGTTTCCGGTAAATGGGCAAAATTGTTAGCAGGGCCAACGGAACCAATGCCAGGGCCAATTCCTGCCATGCATGTTGCAACAGAACTTCCTGCAGTAGTAAAATCTAAACCGATAATAATCAGAATAATACTTCCAATTAAGAAAATCAACATATATATTGAAATGAAAGTTAAAATTGAAGAATTAGCTTCATTGCTAATTGTCTTTTTGTTTAGTCTGAGGTTAATTATTGCATTAGGATTAAGATATTTTCGAAAGCTTCGTGAAAGGTTCTTAAAAACGATTAAATGTCGCACCATTTTTATGCCACCTGCAGTAGATCCTGTTGAACCACCCAAAAACATTGCGAAGAAGATAATTATCCATGCAAAATTTGGCCATAACATGTAGTCGGCAGTTGCGTATCCTGTGCAGGTAACAATTGAAATGACCTGAAAAAAGCTCTCACGAAAAGATTCTTCTAACGGTTTATTCATGTTAAAAAAGATAGCAGCAGTAATTATTGTTCCCAAAATAAATACCACCCACAAATAGAACTTAAGTTCCTCATTAGTTTTTACTTTCCTAAATTCCCTCTTAAATAAGTAATAATGGACTATAAAATTTGTTCCGGACAAGAGCATAAAAATCATTACAACATATTGAATATAGCTTGAATAGTCACCAATGCTTGTGTTTTTTGGTGAAAATCCACCTGTTGCAATGGTTCCGAATGCATGACAAACACTTTCGAAAAGATTCATTCCTCCAAAAAGCAACAGAATAGTTTCTAAAATGGTTAATGCAATGTAAATTAATAGAATACGGTGACCAACAGATTTTATTCTGGGTTGTATTTTTGTTTTAAGAGATGATTCGAGAGAAAACAAATGATAACTACTTATTTGTAAAGAAGGCATAATAATAATAACCAAGACAATAATTCCAATTCCACCAATCCAATGAGTTAAACTTCTCCAGAAAAGAATAGATTTGGGCAAAGATTCAATATCGGTTAGTATTGAAGAACCTGTAGTAGTAAACCCTGATACAGATTCAAAGACTGCGTCGGTAAAAGAAGGTATTGTTTTTGAGAAAATATAAGGTAAACTACCAATCAATCCAATTATTATCCACGAAAGGGTTACCGTAAGATAAGCGTCTCTTTTTCTTAATGATTGCCCGTTTGGAATAGGACTTTTTTTAATTACAATTAGAAATCCCAAAGTAGCTGAAATAATGCCGGAATAAATAAAAGGAAAAATATCTTCCGAATAATAAAGAGCTATAATTGAACAGAAAAGCAAGGCTCCTGACATAATAAACAGATTTCTGCTTATTATTTTTAGAATAATGTTGACGTATAGCCTATTGCTCATTTTTGCGTAAATCCTTATAAAACCAATAAAATCAAGGTTATTTATTGGTGTTGCAAAAGTGACAACGATTTTATAAAGACTTTATAAAATATTGCAGTAGGATATAAAGATTTTATAAATTTCTTGGTTTGAATATCAAATCCTCAGAATCCTTCAATTCCCATGACTTCCATTTCTAAGGGTCTAAAGACCAATAAGGATCTTTCCTCATTGAACTATCCAACTATCGAAATATCGCACTATCAAACAATAAATTCTAAAATTAAGACCGGTTTCATATTATGTCAACTTATTAAAAGCCTCCAAATACCTGTGTTTCTGACTCTCAACCGAGTATTTTTCAATAACAGTCTTTCTTCCCTCAGACCCTATTTTGTTCCTTAATTCTTTATTTTCAATTAATAGGGAAATTCTGTCAACCCATTGCTCATCGGAATCTGCTAAAAATCCGTTTTCTCCATCGCTAATAATCTCGCTATTTACTCCAACGGGCGACATAATTGTGGGAATTTCCAAAGCCATATATTGAAGACCTTTTAATCCGCATTTTCCTTTTGCCCATTCGGAATCGGGCAGGGGCATTATTCCGATATCAAACTCGCTTAGTTCTTCAATTTCGTTGCTTTTTTGCCAGGCAATACCTTTAATATCAAGTTGTTCATTTGTGTAAGAAGCATCTCCAATTACCTTAAAACTAACTTGATTTCCATATTTTTCTCTAATTTTTGAAAGTACCGGAATAGCCTTCTTAAAATGTTGAATGGTTGTTATGCTTCCCGACCATCCAATACAAATTTGCTTCTTTTCCTTTTTTGCAATGGGTTTATATTCCTCGGTATCAATAGTTGTTGGTATAATAATTACATTCTTATTTTTGGCCAGAGCATAGTTTTTGAGGTATTCGTTACCGGCAATTACCAAATCGGCATAAGCGATAATTTTTGCAGTTTTATTGTAGTTTTTCAGCCAGTCGTATTTTACATTTGCATCGCTAACATTGGGTAGCCAGATTGAATCGTCGAAGTCGTAAACTAGTTTTGCTTTCGACCTGCTAAAAAGATATTCAAAAATTGTAGTTCCCAAATAGAATGCTTCCCGCTGAATAAATACAATATCGTATTTGTTGGCACTAATTACATCTTGAAATCGTTTTACTGCAAAGTCAAGTTGTAACAGAGCCTTGTCGAAAACCTTACCTTTTGCATAAAAAGTTTTGTCGTTTTTGGGATTTACCAAGTAAGAAAAATCGTAATCATAGCCGTTTTGCCTAAAAAACTCGAGGTATTGCTCGAATCTAAAACGTTGACTTGGAGCTCTGTCGGGGTAAAGTGGAGCAATAAATAATATGTTTTTTATATTTTCGATATTATTTCCAGATTTCGGGAAGGTTTTCAATTATTTCAATATTTTCGAAAGATGGAGTTTTTCTGGCACCATGCTTTTTTGCCCAATCAATCATTTTCTTTAGCCCGTCTTCTAGAGAAACAGCAGAGTTAATTCCAAAATATTCTTTGGCTCTTGTATGGTCGGAATAGGCGTGAAGAACTTCATTTCTGGCAGGAAGATAATTTATTTCAGCCTTCGAACCCATTAAGTTTAAAACAGTTTGGGCAAGTTTATTGACAGAGAACTCATCTTCGGCACCTATGTTAAAAATTTTATTGTAAGCTTTTTTGTTATCAACGGAATTGGCAATGTGTGGAGCAACATCATCAATATAACTGAATGCTCTGGTTTGTGAACCATCTCCAAAAATTGTAAGAGGCTTGTTTTGCATAACCTGATTGATGAAAATTCCCACAACGTTTCTATATCTGTCGCCAATATTCTGATGTTCGCCATAAACATTGTGCGGACGGAAAATAATATAATCCATGCCAAACATTTCATGCGAAACCTTAAGTTCTTGTTCTACAGCTAATTTTGCAATTCCGTAAGGATCTTCGGGTTGTGGAATAAGTTCTTCATGCATAGGTAATTGCCCCTTTCCATAAACAGCAATGCTACTAGTAAAAACAAAGCATTTCACTTTGTTAATAATAGATTCATTAATAAGATTTACTGAACCAATTAGATTGTTTGTGTAATTAAATCTCTTAATAAAATGACTTAATCCTTCGGCAGCATAAGCAGCAAGGTGAAAAACATAGTCGAACCGGTTTTTAGAGAAAATCTGCTTAATAAGTTCATGGTCGGTAATTGATCCCTGAATAAATTCGGCTTTTTCCGGTATATTTTCAACAAACCCTCCGGAAAGATCGTCGAGAACAACAACTCTATGACCCGATTCAATTAATTTTTTGGCTACATGTGAACCGATAAACCCTGCGCCTCCGGTAACTAAAGAAACTTTCATTTTAAATAAATTTGCACAAAAGTACGAGTTTAAATTATTTTATTGTACAAACGGTGGTATAAATCTACCCCATGTTCTAGTGAAAAGTATTGTTCTGCTATGTTTCTAAGCGATTCTTTCGGGATTTTAGTTATTTCCGGAATGTTTTCAATGGCTTTTTGGTATTCGTATTCTGAGAAATTTTTTACCAGAAAGCCTGTTGCTTGTTTTTCAAAGAAAAAATCCATATCGCCAACACCTGTGTTGCTTATAACCGGAATTCCCATACCCAATAATTCTGCGAG
>JAFGXD010000033.1 GCA_016936815.1 Bacteroidales bacterium | reverse complement strand
TGTATTATTTATTTTTCTCTTATAGGTTTTTCGCAAGAGAAAACGGCAATAAATCTTAATAATCTTGCCGAAGAGTATTATAATCAAAATAACTTCGATTCGGCATTTATAATTGCCGGTCAGGCTCAGCTTTTGGCAAAAGATGAAGTAAATGCATTTGAAGAATCTAGGGCTCTTTTTCTTTATGGAAAGATTTTTTTAAATCGTAGAAATCTTGATAAAGCATTAGAGTATTTTCAAAAATCTCTTGAGATAAGAAAAAATATAGGTGATAAAGCCGGTATTTCAAAGTCGTTAAGTTACATTGGCTCAGTACATCAGGAGGAAAGGAAATATCGATTGGCCATGGATTATTTTAATGAATCAATAAAATATAGAGAGCAAATTGGTGATAAAAAGGGTGTTATTACAATGATTTCTAAAATTGGCACAGTTTATTTTTATCTTGAGGATTTGGTAAAAGCGGAATCACATTATAGAGAAGCTCTTGTCCTTGCAGAAAAGCAAGATTATTCGGCAGCAATATCGGCATCTTACAATATGTTGGGACTTATAAATATGAAGCTTTCTGATGATGCCGATACAATTTTCAAGAATAAGGCATTGATGTATTATCAACAAGGGTTAAATTTTGCTGAAAAACAGAATAATTATAGAGAATTTGTCAACTGCTCTAATAATATCGGCAGTTTGTTTATGGATTATTTTTACTTTTTCGATAGGCAGTTAAAGCATGAAAAGGACTCTTTGGAAAGAAAACGTTTGAATAATTTAATTAATTACTACCTTGATAAATCTCTTCAACAGTATGAATTAAGTATGAAGTTTGCTTTGGATAATAACGACCTTTCAACAGTATCATCTGCATATTTGAGTTTTGGAACTGTGTATCTTCTTAAGAAACAATTAGATTCGGCTTTTATTAATCTTAAGAAATCGGAGATGGTAGCTATTGAGCTCGATAGCCCTGAGAAGATGGTTCTTGCTTGGTTATATTTAGGGAAGTATTATTCCGATAAAGGCATTTTAGATAGTGCAAAATATTATTCTGAAAAATCATATCAATTGCTTGATGTTGTAAACAGAGCTGAAATTAAAGAATGGTTGTTGAAGCAGTTTTCGGAGATATATGAAAAGGATGCGGATTATAGAATTTCTCTTAATTTTTATAAGAAATATAGTGAGTTTAGAGATTCACTATTACTTGACCAGAAGGCTAAATTAGTTGAAATTCAGAAATACGATTTCGAGAAAATGCTTAGCGATAGGGATGAACGTTTGAAGATTGAGCAGGAGAGAGGTGAGTTAAATACTCAAAATTACAGATTAACCATAATACTTTTATTAACAGGACTTTTTGGTGTTTTGCTTTTTTTGGGAACTTTATACAGGCAAAACAGAAAAAGAGCAAGATTAAATTCTAAGTTAATTGCTCAAAAAGATGAATTAGATATTAAGAATGCAATGCTTTCGGAGAAAAACGATGAAATAAATGAAAGTATTGAATATGCTCGTCGTATTCAATCTTCAACATTGCCCGATCCAAAAACACTTTCCATAGCTTTTCCCGAGAATTTTGTTTTTTTTAGGCCTAGAGATGTAGTCTCGGGAGATTTTTACTGGTGGGGAAGGGTTGAAGATACTTTTGTTGTTACAGCTGCTGATTGCACAGGTCATGGAGTTCCGGGGGCTTTTATGAGCATTATGGGAATGTCGAATTTAAAAGAAATAGTTATAAAAGAATATATTACCCATCCCGGTGTTATTTTAAGAAGAATGAGAAAGGAGGTAATAAATTCTTTGAAACAAAAAGGTGTTTCGGGAGAGCAGCAGGATGGTATGGATATGGCGTTGGTTAGTTACAACTTCAAAACCCGTTTGTTACAGTTTTCCGGAGCTCATAATCCATTGCTTGTTTTTTCTAAACAGCAGCCTGTTGTTTTATCAGAAGATGTTGAATATAAGGCAACAATTTCTAAAATGCATGCCTATACAATGTTTGAATTTAAAGCCGATAAAATGCCGGTTGGAATTTTCCCTGTTATGGACAGATATAAGACTATTGAAATGGAATTGTCTCCGGGTTCCATAATTGTAATGTATACCGATGGATATCAAGATCAGTTTGGTGGAGTATTGCCTGAAGGAAAGAAATTTATGGCCGGAAAGTTTAAAAAAATGCTTCACGACAATATTAACAAACCATTTTCGGAGCAGTACGATAATGTTGAAACTGTTTTTAATAATTGGAAAGGACGTCAAAATCAGGTTGACGACATTACAGTTCTCGCTTTGAGGGTTTAATTTAGTTACATTCTTGAAGGAACTTCAATTCCAAGCAAGAACATTGATTCTTTAATTATTTCGCCGGTTTTTTTGGAAAGTAATAGCCTGAAATTTCTTTCATTTTCTTCAGCTTTTAAAACTTGGTTTTCGTGGTAAAACTGATTGTATGTTTTTGCCAAATCGTAGGCGTAATTTGCAATAATAGCAGGACTAAGTTTATTGCCTGCATCGGCTATAACTGTTTGAAATCTTGAAAGTAGTTTTGTAAGTTCCTTTTCTCCTTCATTCATTTCATTATTGGCAATCTCAGTATTATTAACAGTTTGTTCACTTTTTGAAAGAAGAGAATTTATTCTGGCGTAAGTATATTGAATAAAGGGGCCTGTATTACCATTAAAATCAATAGATTCAGCAGGATTGAAAACCATGTTCTTTTTCGGATCAACTTTTAGAATGTAGTATTTCAGAGCACCCAATCCTATAATTCTGTAAATTTCGTTTTTCTCATCTTTTGAAAATCCATCAAGTTTACCTAGCTCATCCGACATTTTTTTTGCAGTAGAAATCATTTCTTCTATTAAGTCATCGGCATCAACTACTGTGCCTTCTCTAGATTTCATTTTACCATCGGGAAGTTCAACCATGCCATAGGAAAAATGATTAATGTTTTCGGCCCAGTTGTAGCCTAGTTTTTTTAATACAATTTTAAGAACATTGAAGTGATAATTTTGCTCATTACCAACTACATAAATCATTTTATCGGGCCTAAATTCATTATAGCGAGATTCGGCTGTGCCAATATCTTGAGTCATGTAAACTGAAGTTCCGTCGGCTCGCAACAAAACTTTTTCATCAAGGTTTTCTCCTGTAAGATCTGCTATTACAGAACCATCGGCTCTTTTTGTTAATATTTTGTTTTCAAGTCCTTTTAAAATAATATCTTTTCCAAGTTTGTAGGTGTTAGACTCGTAGTATATTTTGTCGAAATTTATACCTAATGTTTTATATGTTTTTTCGAAACCTTGGTAAACCCAGTCATTCATTTTTTTCCAAAGTTCAATAATATCTTTATCGTTCGATTCCCATTTTCTTAGCATTTCTGCAGCCTCAAGAATAAGATTGGCATTTTTTTCCGCTTCTTCCTTTGTTTTGCCTTCATTAATAAGTTCTTCCTGTTGTTTTTTGTATTCTTTATCGAACTGAACATAAAAGTTTCCGACTAATTTATCTCCCTTAATTCCCTGATTCTGCGGAGTGAAATTTTTACCCCATTTTTTTGCAGCCAACATAGATTTGCAAATATGAATTCCACGATCGTTTACTAGATTTACTCTTGTTACTTTGTTTCCATTTGCAAGCAAAATTCTACTTAATGAATCGCCAAGCAAATTGTTTCTAATATGGCCCAAATGAAGGGGTTTATTGGTGTTTGGTGAAGAAAACTCTATTACAATATTTTGAGTATTCGGTTTAAGTTCTTTTTCATTTTCGTTAAAAACAGTTTCTATCCAAAAATTATTTGAAAGCGAAATGTTAAGAAAGCCGTTTACTACATTATATTTGCTGAAAACAGGATTTAATTTTAGTAAGAATTGTCCTATTTTATCTGCTATTTCTGCAGGTTTTCCTCCTGTAATTTTTAGGAATGGAAAGACATTAACAGTAAAATCTCCTTCAAAGTCTTTTTTTGTATATTCAACAGAGACTTTGGTTTCATTAAGCTCTATGTTAAAAATTGAATTGAGAGCTTTATTTACCTCACCGCTTATAAAATTTTCGATAAACATTGTTTTATTTTTTTTGCAAAAGTAACTTATATGTTTTGAGAATAAAAAGTAATTACAAAAACTTTTATTTTTTGTGAAAAGGATTATTTTTACAGTTTGTAACCTAAAAACTTTTTATCATGGATGATTTCTTAATTATTGTGTTTGTTATAGGGTCTTTTCTATTTTCATTCGTTATTGCTTTTGTGGTATTAAAAGTAATGGCAAAATTCGGTTGGGGAAAACTGGCTGCAATTTATGGATACGATAGGGAATTTGAAGGCGAGAAAATGGGTATGGTTAGCATGGTGGTTAATACTGCTCAATATTCAAATGCAATTTCCTTGTATCTGGGTGCCGAGGGAATTTATTTGAAACCATTTTTTCTTTTCAGAGCCTCACACAAACCTTTAATGATTCCTGCAAAACAAATTGCGGAAATGCCGGGAGGTCTGGAGGAAATTATAAGAACAGGAGTTATTGTTATTTCTGAAAAGCCAAGAGCTGTTGTTAATCTGTCGCCAAAAATTATTTATAAGCTGAAACAGGCTACAGGAAAATAATAGGCTAAACTTTCATTCTTCTGTCCATTTCGCGGTCTGCATCTTTTTTCTTTATGCTTTCTCGTTTGTCGTATAGGGCTTTTCCTCGTGCAAGTGCTATTTCAATTTTTGCATATCCTTTTTCGTTAACAAACAGACGAATAGGGATTATTGTAAGTCCTTTTTCTTTAATTTTAGCTTCAAGTTTGTTTAGTTCCTTGCGGTTTAATAGTAGTTTTCTTTCTCTTTTTGGTAAGTGATTATTGTAACTCCCAAAGGAATATTCGGAAATATGAAGGCCTTTCAGCCATAATTCTTTATTGGCAAAATAGCAATAAGCGTCTGTAAATGAAAGTTTTCCTGAACGAATCGATTTAATTTCGGTACCGGTTAACACAATTCCGGCTTTAAACTTATCAACAAATTCGTATTGAAAATATGCTTTTTTATTTTTATAGTTTATGTTAGAATCCATTATCTTTTAGTTTCTTCCCCTTATAATTATTTGGAAATATACTCTTTTTTTATTTTTGGGAAGGCAAAAATACAAAAAGCTTTTTTATTTCTGCTTTTGTGCTTTAAAAATGAATTCTCCTTTTTCAGTATTAAGCTTGAAAAAATAGATTCCGGTATTAAGATAGTCTGTTGCCAAATCTATTTTGCTTTTAGAATTTGAAAATTCAATTGTTCTAATAACATCTCCTTTAATATTAATTATTTCCAATGAAACAGGCGAGAGTTTTTCAGTTTCAATTATAAGATTGCTGCTGAAAGGATTTGGATAAAAATTGATTATTTTATTTTCGCTTGTTTCAATATTTGTGGGATTAATTACTTGTATGTAGTTGTTTAATAGTAATGTATCGGCATTGCAATAAGAGTTTTCTGTTATTAGTCTAACTGAATAATAGCCTTCGTTTTCGTACAAATGCCATGGATTTACATCGCTTGAAATTCCTCCGTCGCCAAAGGTCCAAAGGTAAGATTCTGCATTAACCGATTGATTTACAAATGTTGCAAAAGCACCGGGAATTGCCAAAATTGTGTCTAATGCGTAAAAATTACTTGTTGGGGCAGGGTAGAGGCTAATTGTAATATTCTGAACCAGAGTGTCGATTCCGCCCGGTCCACTTGCAAATAAGGTAATTTCGTAAGTTCCGGGATTTGAAAAGAAAACTTCCGGATTTGTTAGATTAGATGTTCCGGGAATTCCGCCTTCTATTATCCAAGAATAGGAATTTGCTTCAATAGATGTGTTTATAAGGGTAATAGATTGACCTTCGCAAATTTCGTTCGCACTTGCCTGAAAACCACACACAGGTTGAGCAAGAGGGGATTTTAGAAACTGACCGTTTGAGCTAACGGGTGTTGATTCCAGTCCTGCATTATTTAAAACTTTTACTGAAACATAATAAGTTGTTTCATAACTTAAACTAAGGCCGGTTTTTGTAAAAGAATTAAGTAATCCGTTGTTTGTCCATGCCACAATATTTGCAGCCCCGGGATAATCGCCAATACAATAGTAATATGCTGCTATTCCGGAGTTTAAATCTGTAGAAGCAGACCAGCTTGCAGAAAGTTCGGTATTTGAGTAAAATGTGTCAATATCGCTAACCAAACCATCGTTAACTGTTGGTGGTGAGGCCGGTGACCAGTCAATGTGTACATCCGTTCCGGCAATAGAAGAAATTTGGTTGTATGCACTAACCACAATAGATTTTATTCTGCATGAGGCAATATCGGGATTTGAATTCTGATATCGAACTTCGTTTGCTGAACTTCCTATGGTAACAGTTTGACTTGCATTACGTGATTTGTAGACTTTCAAATCGTCGTATAATACATTACAATTACCGGTTCTTAACGAAAGAAAATCGCCGGCAGAAAATGGGTCGGTATCTGTCCATGACGAAACCAGAACATTGTTTTGAAAGGCTTTAATTTCGCCGGTGAGAGTATTAAAAATTATTTTGTAATCATACCAGACATTTGGTGTAACCGTGCAATTATCGTCTGTGTAGAGTGTAATGTTATCGTCAACAGCCTTGTAAATCTGACACTTATTTCCGTCGGCTCTAAAATAGACCATGTACGAATTGTTTCTTTGAGTCATTGTTCCGTTATCGCAGAAAAAATGCAAACCGGCTCTGCGGTTGGTTCCTGATCCACCAATATTCATTTGAAAATGGTACATGTAAACATTTCCTGAAACCTGATTTACGGGAATGTATAAGTTTGTATTTGATTCTACCTCATCGGTTTGGTTTAGATGCCCTGAGTTAATGTTCCAAGTTCCTAAAACCGAAGACCATTCGCTATGCAAAGCAGTTTGAAAATTATCGTTTAGGAATCCGAAGTTACCATTAGCACGCCATTCTATTCCGTTATTATCTAAAACCTGATAGAGGCTTAATTCCTGGTCAGTATCGGTAAAGTTAGCGTTAAAATTGCTTGTCTGGTATCCGGAAACACCTGCAATTGAAGTTGTTGGGTTAGCCATACAAGCATCTATAACAGCCTTTACAGAAGTACGAATTGTTGGTAACAAAGCGTATAAAACCGTTCCAGGGCAAGAAGTTCCTCCAATATTTGTGTCTTTATGACCTAATATTCTGGGTTTAACAGCAGTACCACCAGATTGAAGCACCAAAGAAGCCGAACTTGTAGGGTCGAAACCTCTGGAATCGAACCACCATCCCAAAAGAGCATAATATGCCTCAAGCTGAACAGTGGTAGGGGTTGTAACATCGGCATTTCCAAGAAAATTTATTCCTATTGAATAATCGTTTGATGTGCCTGCATGAGCGCCTCTAACATCTCTACCTTCCATATCGTCGTTTTTTCTACCCTGATAAAGATTTCCGTACTTGTCGCCAAGATAATTATATCCAATATCGGACCAACCAAGAGTGTTAACATGGTAATTCCAGTAGCTTCTTACAACAGCAGCACCATCTGTATAAGTATCGGGATCGGCGCCATGGTGAACCACCACATGGGTTGGATAAATAGTTGTTGGAGTGTAAGATTGGGAACCATAATAGGGATGAAGCCACACTTCTCTGGTAATTACCCCCGGAAAAGGTGGGCAGCCTCCCGGTTTTGGAACGGAGATATTTTGATGAGCAGGATTTGCAATTTCACTAATAAAATTAGCTCTAATTTGAGATAATCCTTCCGGGGCATTTTCTATAATAAAATCGAATTCCTGATATAATTCCTCGGTTGGATTAAATTGTAAATCAGTCCAATACATATTGGTTGGTGTTTGTGAGGGTAAATAATCTATTTCGGTAGATTTCCATTCGCTCCAAAGCTCGTTTGATTTACGAGTTCTGTAATTAATTATTAAAATTTTGTAATCGAAATTTTCTTCGGAAACAGAAAAACCAATAGCAAATGAATTGAATGAAAGGGGACTTTCGCCTTTAAGAGAAATATTGTTTTCAATAGTTTTTACAGGATTGTTCCAGATAATAATTCCGGTAATTGCACCATTGTTATGAGTTTTAATTTCCTTAACAGGTAAATTCTCCTGTTGAGCTTTAGCAAAAACGCCCAGCAAAATTGCAATAATTAGAAGCAAATTTTTCATATTTTTTAGTAAATAGGTTGCAATTGCAAAAGTACAACAAAAATGGGTAAAAGCAAAGGGGGGGTTAAACCAACCCCCGAGATTTTAACTCTAGGTATTTGTTAACCGAATTAGCCGAAAGCTCATCTGGTTTATTCATTATTACCTGAATGCCATATTTTTTTAGCTCTTGTTCTATCTGAATTTTTTCGAAGAGAAATTTTCTGGCTATTGTTTGTTGGTAAATATCTTCAAGGTTTTTTGCCGGAACTCCTGCAAACTCTCGTAAATCCATATTATCGAAAAACATAACCACCAATAAATGTTGCTTGTTTATTTGCCTTAAAATTGGAAGAACTCTTCGCAGAGCGTAAAGACTTTCAAAATTCATATAAAGAAAAATAAGAGAACGAAAACGTACAACATTTGTAATGCAATGATAGAGTTTTTCGTAGTTTGCTTCAACTTTACTTTCTTTAACATTATACAGTGATTCAAGAATTGCCGATATTTTGCTTCTTTCTCTTCCGGCTTTTACAATTTTGTTTATATCGTCGGAAAAGGTTATTAAACCTGCTTTATCTTGTTTTTGTAATGCGGTATTTAGAATTACCAAACTTGTGTTAATGGCATAATCGTAAAGTGCCATATTGTTATAGCTAAGCCACATAGAGCGACTAACATCAACAATTGAATATACTTGCTGAGATTTTTCATCATCGTAAACATTAACCATTAAATTTCCTGAGCGGCTTGTTGCTTTCCAGTTAATTTTTCTGTAATCGTCGCCGGGCAAATATTGTTTTATTTCTTCGAAGTCGCTACCGGAACCAATCCTTCTTATTTTTCTAACTCCTTGAATTATTGCGGTTTGTTTGTTAAGATTTAATTCAAAAGCTCTTTTTTCCACAATTGAAGGCATTACTTTAACAATAGTTGATATTTCATAAACTAGTTTTCGTTCAGCCATTCCTAAAAGGCTTCGTATAATTATTGTGCAAGCTCCAAATTTGTATTCGCCACGGGTTTTTGGTTGTAAGTTATAGTTTATTCTTTTTGTTTCGTCGGTTTTAAGCCAAAAATATAGACTTTTGTCCCTTTTTTGAAATTGGTCGGGAATATGGTCGAAAACCTCCAGCCACAGATTTAGTCTACTTTTGTTAGTAATAGTAAGGTTTACCTGGTGTTCGGCATTAAGAGACCAAACGCCGGCCATTGTTCTATTGCATAAAACTTGCTCTTTGTCTTTGTAGAGAAGAATAATGTCAATAATACTAAGGACTAAAGTCAGCATTAGCGTAAAAAGCCCTGTGAAATACAAAAAGTCCATCCAGAAACCGGCAGCCATAAGAGCAGCAGATATTCCCAAACTTCCAAAAAACCTGTCGGGCAGATGTATGTTTCTAATTATTGCCATTATCTGGGCACTTCAATTCCTGAAATTATTTCTTTTATTAAATCTTCAATTGCAACGCCATCGAGTTCCATATCGGGAGAAAGAATTAATCGGTGGTTTAGTACAGGAATAGCAACATGACGAATATCGTCGGGAGTAACAAACCCTCTTTTGCTAATTGCAGCCATTGCTTTGGCAGATTTCATTATTGAAAGAGAGGCACGGGGAGAAGCTCCTAAAAATAATCCGGGGTTGTTACGTGTTGCGTTAACAATTTCCGCAATATATTTAAGCATTTCGTCTCTTATTAGCACTTTTTCTATAATTGCCTGTGCTTTTCTAATTTCCTCGGCATTAATAACTGAGTTAACAGTTTGTGTAGAATGTTGAGCAAAATCCTCCTTATAACGGTGCAAAATTTTTAATTCTTCTTCGAGACTCGGATATGTCATTTTTATTTTGAAAAGAAAACGGTCTAATTGAGCTTCAGGAAGTCGGTAAGTTCCTTCTTGTTCTATTGGGTTTTGAGTTGCCAATACCAAAAAAGGAAACCCCATAGTTTTTGTTTTGCCTTCAACACTAACTTGTCTTTCCTCCATAACTTCGAAAAGTGCAGCTTGTGTTTTTGCAGGAGATCTGTTTATTTCATCAATTAGAACAATATTTGAAAAAATTGGTCCCGGTACAAAATTGAACTCTGAGGTTTTAACATTAAAAACGGAAGTTCCAATAATGTCGGTAGGCATTAAATCCGGAGTAAACTGAATTCTTGAAAACCCCGAAGAGATTGTTTTTGCCAACATTCTGGCCGAAAGGGTTTTAGCAATTCCCGGAACTCCCTCAAGCAGAATATGCCCGTTTGTTAGCATTCCAATTACCATAAAGTCTATCATATCGTCCTGACCAACAATAACTTTATGCAATTCGGTTCTAATTTTCTCGGAAAGGGAATAAATTTCCAGAATTTCTCCTGTAACTGAATCAGTTAGATTATTATTACCTGTGTTTTCCACTGGATTTTCCATGCTGTTTTCAGGATTTGTTTCTTCCTGTGGTAAATTGTTTTCTGTTGTCATTATTTACATTTTAGGTAAAACATATACAATAAGTTATGGAAGTCGATAAGAAACTTTTCGCTTATTTCTTTCGACTTTTCAATAAATTCAATCTTATTAAAAATTTCTATAATAGTTTCTTTTTCAATTCCTGATTTTTCTACAAGAATGTTTATGAAACCTTCGTTATTAGAGGGTTTTGCTAGTTTGTAACGACTTCTTACAAATACATAAAAATGTTTGATTTTATGTTGCGCCAGATTTTGATGATTTCCTTGTTTCAAATATAGGTTTCCAACAAGCCTTGCAAACAAAAGGGAAGTGTCGGTGTTTGGAACTAAGGCCGGAATTAATGGTTGTCGTCGTTTTGCTCTAAAAATTAAATACAACAAGCTCATAGTCAGCAATAAATACCAAGTATATCTAAAATTATTTTGCGATAGTATCCATGAAAGGGGAGAGTTTTGTTCAAAATCTCTGCTTTCGGGTTGTTCTTCAAAAGTTTTTACACGTGTTTTGGTTCCTTCGTCCCAGTAAATATCTCCGGGTTTTAGGTGTTTGAAAACTCCTGAAGTATAAGCAAGTTTTTTTTCGGTTAACAAATGGTAGTTTGAAAACAAAATTGGAGTGGAATGCAAGTAAATATATCCTTTTCCTCTTTTAAATCTAATGAAATTGATGTTGAAATTGATGTTTCCAAGAACCTCATAATTACTTGAATTGAAACAGAAATACGGCCAATTATGCCATTGCACTATACCCTTTGTTTTAATTGAATAAACCGGCCATTTGTCTAATTTGTATTCCGGCAATGTTAGGTTAACTGCTATAGATTTATCGTGTAAATATCCAACAATCCATTCTAATTTGTGTGTGTAGTCATCAAGACGGCTTACTAAGTAAGATGGAAATTCGTTAGCTGCAATAAAAACTTGATTTCCTTCTTCAGCAAATTCCAGAAGTTTTTCCTGATCAGCAGGTGGAAGCCAAAATACCTTACCAATATACACATATATTGAAGATTCCTTAACATTTTTAATTTCTGTAAATATTTTTTCGGTGTTATAAACTTTTAAATCATATTCAGGAAAATGTTCGTTAAGCATTTCAAAAATAACATAAGTTCCAAAAGGTTCTTTGCTGTCGTTTTCGTAATTCTCTGTCCAGTCGAATTCTTTTTTGCCTGTTAACCAAAGCAGAATTACCACCCCAACAATAGCTGTTATTGCAATAAAAATTAATATTTGGTTAGTTTTCTTCATTTTTCCGGACTATTCTGCTTTTCTTAAATCCTTAATATCTAATAAAAAAGATTTGTTAATACCTTCAATTTCAGCATAATTTTTTTCATTTACATTTACATTTCCATACCAGCAATGCTCGTAAATATTCGTAATTCTGCTAAAATTGTCAACAAACTTAAAGTTTTTCAATTCTCTTAAATATTGCCTGTTGGTTTTATCGGGTTTATAATTAATTAATTGATTTTCTGAAAGTTTCTTAATAATCATTAGAAATAAAATTCGTGTAGCCAGTCTAAAGTCGTTTTCTTTTAGAGCAAATCTTAAGAATTGGTCAAGATCGGTTTCGTGCAAATTTTCTTCAATAGTTTCTACTGAGAACTTTTTGTTGTTAATTTCCTTTTTCTTTGGAGCGAGTAAATTTTTTCTAATAATGTAATAAAGAGCAATAAACAGCCAAACACCGAGTAAAATGTAAAGAAACAATTGCCATTGGAAAGAGATTCCGGAATCTCCATTCTTTTTGAGCAAATTATTATAATCGTTTTGGTTAATGTCTTCTTCCACGTCAGCTTGCTCGGTATAATCTAAATCTTCAGTAATTTGTTCCCATTTTTCTTTGTTAAATTCTTTTGAAGGATTATTGCCGGCAACGATAATAAATTGCGGAAACATCAACAGAAACAGAATCAATATTTTTTTAAGATTTTGCATTCTTTAATTCTATTTTAGAGATATTGCTTTTAAGCTCGTTGGCTTCCTTTTTTTCAACCAGAGAATAATAAAGAAATCCCATTCCGGTGGTAACAAAGACAAATGAAATAGCGAAACCAACAAAAATGAAGAATGAGACAAATTCAACAAAAAACTTAACCAGAGTGTAGTAATTACTATTAAAATTCATTAGAATAAATTCGGTTAAAAGACCCATTAAAGGAGAAAAAATTACTACAAAATAGCCGGTTGCAAGTAAAAAAAATACAATGTAAATGCTCCAAACCCGGCTCTGAGAGTTTTTGGTAATTGAAAACATTCTTCCAAGAGCCGACAAAATATTGCGCTTTTCGTCAACAATAATGTATATAAGTAATTGAATAAAAGGTAGTAATAAGAGAAAGACGAACCAGCCAAAGCCATGCGAATTGTAAACCATAAGGTTCATAAGTACAATTGGAATTGTAATATTTGTTAGAATTATA
The DNA here is from genome assembly GCA_016936815.1 of Bacteroidales bacterium. Taxonomy (GTDB): domain Bacteria; phylum Bacteroidota; class Bacteroidia; order Bacteroidales; family GWF2-38-335; genus GWF2-38-335. The sequence continues at coordinate 3,219 of JAFGXD010000033.1, read as the reverse complement.
GATTTCTTTTCTATTGAATAAGGGTAATACTTTTCGCCCGGGTTTTCTGTTTCAAAAAGAAATTTTTTAAGTCTTAATGATGTATTGTAACTAATATAAATCCATGCACAACAAACAAATACAAACAATAGAGGAAAATCTGAATATTGAATTAGATTTTTCATTAATGGGAAGGCCGCAAAAATAGTTTCAAACACAGAATCTGTCCCGGTTTCAATAAACGAGAAAAAGAAGTCTTTTTCCATAAAAATAAGTGAAATAGCAACAAAACCACCTGCAACAATAAAAACATTAGAAAAGATTTTAGAATATTGGTTTTTAACGAATTGAAAGCTGTCGATAAAAATTTCGCCACCTGTTTTAATCTTTTTTGTAGTTATTTTTATTAGCTCGCCCGGAATAAATTTCGATGCGGCATATTGTTTTAGTTTATTGTTTCTATGTTTTGAATATGGAAGCCAAACAAAGTAGAATATCATAAAAAACAATGAAAGCAGAATGCTTAATATTCTAACAAAATCGGGAACGCCTGTATGTCGTGTTATGTAAGACTCAATAAATGCAGCCAAAATAATAAGAGGAATAATGCCAATAAAAAGAACCATTGCCTGAAAAGCAGAAAGTCGGAAAGCCTGTAATCTGGTGTAAGATCCCGGAAATAGAAGACCTCTTCCAAGCGCCAATCCTGCTGCTCCTGCAATAATAATGCAAATAATTTCTATTGTTCCATGCTGCCAAATTGTTAATACCGATTCCTTAAAAACCCAATCTTCGTAAGAAAAGAAGAAATATTGAAAAGTACCAACCGTTATTCCGTTGTAGATAATAAAAAGCAAGGAGCCCATAGAAAAAAGTATTCCTGCAATAAAAGTAAAAAAGCTAACTTTTAAGTTGTTTATTGAAATGTAAAGAAACATTTCTTCGGAACTATGGTTTTTATATACATGCATGGGGTCTCCGGCTTCAATATTGTCTTTTGTCATTTCAATGTAACCGCTTCCCATAATTTTTTCGGGAAAGCTATCGTCGTGTTGTGAAGAAAGCACTCCAATAAGGAAGCACAAAACAAAAACCAGAAACGAAACAAGTAATTGCTTTCGGGAATGCCATGCTGCGGTAGGTACATCTTGCGACCAAATATCAAAAAATCTTTTAAAAGAGAGTTTCTTGTTTTTATAAATTGAAGGGAAAGTCTTTTGTGCAAGATTATTTAAGTAAACGCTTACCGAACGATTTTTGTAGAATGTTCTGGCATACGATAAATCGTCGGTTAATTGAATAAAGGTATCTGAAAGTTTGTCGGGATTTTTATCTTTTTTCGAAATACTTGTTCAAATTCCCCCCATTTTTCTTTATTTTGCTGTATAAATTTTGTTTCTTGCATTTCGCAATTTTAAAGACTGCTAAAATTATAAAAAAATTAAATGCGCACAATAGATATAAATACTTCTCAAAAAGTTACAATTTCTTATGAGATTGCAGCTTTTCAGGACAGGCTTTTTGCTTATATAATTGATGCGTTGATTATTACAGGAGCTATTTTAATTTTTGGAATAATTTTTAGGTCAACTATTTTCGATATTCAGGGGCAAATGTTTTTTATTTTTATTGCATTACCAATTTTTCTTTTCTATAATTTACTTTGCGAAATTTACTTAAACGGTCAAACTCCCGGAAAAAGAGCAATGAAGCTAAGAGTAATAAAAATGGACGGTTCTGAGCTTTCATCCTCGGATTTGCTAATAAGGTGGATTTTTAGGTCGGTTGATATTTATCTTTCCCTTGGTTCGGTTTCAGCCATGCTTATTTCTTCATCAAATTACGGGCAGCGCTTGGGAGGAATTCTTTCACATACAGTTGTTATTCGGCTTAGTCCTAAAGTAGAGTTTAACCTGAAAGACATTCTTTCAATATATTCAAGCGAACAATACAATCCTGTTTATACACAGGTTAAGCAGCTAAAGGAAAAAGATGTATTGCTAATAAAAAACACAATAGACAGGTACAATTTGTACAAAAACGATGCTCACAAAGAAGCCGTATTATTGCTTATTGAAAGAGTTTGCAATCTGCTGAATATTCCTAAACCAAAGTCTGCCAATAGCATTGTTTTCTTAAAAACTATTGTAAAAGACTATGTTGTTCTAACTAGGTAAATAATTATTAACTAAATAAACAAATTAAATCTATGAAAAAATCAATCTTTTTAGTAGCTGTTTTTGCTGCGTCATTATTAATTTCCTCATGTGGAGATAAAAAAGAAAGCGGAGACAAAGAAACCGGTCAAAAAGTAGAAAAGGAAGCTGAAATAGCATATTTTACACCCGAAATGATTGACCTAAACAAGCCTGTGGCTGTTGATATTCTTAAGGAGGCAGTTTTAGCTTGGGATAGTGTTAAGGAAGTTACAATTACCGGCTATTGCGATTTTTTCTTCGATAAAGGAAGCATTGCAGAAAAAGTGGGATTAAAAGGTTCATTAGACGGACAAATGATTGTTGAATGTACAATGGCAGAAGCTTATCCTGAGGAATTTGAAAAGACTGTTCCGGTAACCATTAAAGGCAAAATTAAGGAAGTTTGGGGTGATAAGATATATTTGGAAAATTGCACACTTGTAGCCAAGGGTGAAGAAAAACCTGCTACCGGTAAATATGTTGTACCACAGACTTATAAAGGCGAAAATGTAAATATTAACGATTTCGTTTCTTCATATTTTGGATGGAAAAATAAGGAAATTAGAGTAATTGGTTATTACGATAGTCATACTACCAGTGTAACATCTTATGGCACAACAATAAGAGTAGATTTATCGAAAGAATCAATGGGAGAAAAAATGGTTGGTTGCGAAATTAATCATGAAGTTCCTGAAGGCATTGCCGACAATCGTGAAGGAGTTGAGATACAGGGCAAAATTGATGGAGTAGTGTTTGGAAAAGTTAGCATGGTTGAATGTAAGATACTTAATAGGTAGTTATTTTTCTTTTTCTGTGTTATAGTCGTTTTAGTCTTAAATTACATTCTTTCGTTGCCTTACTTTTTTTCAAATCAATTTGTTTGATTTTCGAAAAGATGATTCCTTGTTCCGCTGCCTACGACTGCTCCACGCGAATGACAGCTTGTCGAAAAACTTGTCATTCCGAGACCCAAAAATTTTAAATTTAGTAATGGGAAATGACGATTAATAGCTATCTTTATGATTGCTACACAGTTTGTCCG
>JAFGXD010000032.1 GCA_016936815.1 Bacteroidales bacterium | reverse complement strand
ACTGCTTTCAATTACTAAATAATAAGTGCCAGGAGGCATATCGTCTAAAACTAAATTGTTAGTTCCATAATTTATTAGCGAATCTTGATGCTGATAATTAAATAGCATAGCGTAAAGACTTCCATCGCTAGAGTTGGTTATTTTTACTCTAATTCTTCCGGGCAATGTAGTGGTGAAATGGTAAATTAATTCTTTTCCCGGCGTTACAGGATAGGTATTTTTGTAGTAGTTATAATAATCGTTTCCGGTTGCCAAATCTTGCGAAACAGGAGTGGCACAGGTTAATTCAGTAGAAGAAAAAGTATTCATATTTACAAATAGAGAACTTGGAATTGCCCCAATAATGGCTCTTTGACTAGATGTAAAATCGTACGAGCCCGGACTTAAATCGCTGCAATAGAAATATCCATTTTGCGAACCTCCCCAACCCCAGTTAATATGAAAATAATCTAGCCCCTGATAACCATCGAAAACAAAGGCATGTCCTCCCGAGCTACCCTGACCGGCATAGTAAAATGGTCTGTTATTATCAATTTCTTCTCTAAGTATTCTATTCCAAACATCGTCGGTATAAGAAGTTTTTGCAAGAATTACTGCATTTTTATAATCGAAATAGTTACGATAAGCTGTAACAACAGATGAGGAATATGCCCCTGAACCGGAAGGGCTGTAATCCATGTTTACTGAAACCCCGCAATGAAACATTAATTCGGCTACTTCAGGATTTCCGCTGGCATTAGGCATGGTTGAATAATCGTAGGTAGCAGCGGCAAAATCGGCACACTGCTCTCCATAAACGTAATGAGTATAGCATTTGTCGCCAATTCCATTAACAGGATGTTCATTGTATCTAATTACCTGAGCCATAGCTGTTGCAACGCAGCCTGTGTAAACCCTTCCGCAAGGACCTGCACCGTCGGCAGGACAAAGAGCATTGTAACCACAACCCTGATTCCAAGTTGTTGCAAGCAAAGGTGCTACATCTTTTGTAGGCATTAACCCCAAAGATTCTCCATTTTCTAATTTGTTTCTTTGAAAAATTGCTACAGGGGTTGGATTAAGATTTTTTTGCCTTAAATCAATAATTTGTTCCTCGTAATTGCCCAACCAATAGGTGAATTCCGGACTCCACTCATCTGTGTTATTAGAAATGTAGGCATTAGATGAGTAACCTAAAACAGGAACAGTTTTAAATTCTGCCGAAATAATTACATAACCGCCCGATTTTTCATTAAAAATGTAATAGACCGGCTCAGAATTATTTTCCTTGGAAAAATATTCTTCTTCCAATTTAATGTTTTGCGAGTTTTTAGAGAGAATTTCTCCAAGACATTGCTTTGCTATTTGTTGGGCTTCCTCAAAATTAATTATTTGCGCATTCGATTGAAACACAAAAAATAGCAATATCAGGATTGGTAAAAATAGTCTTTTAGTTTTCATTGTTTAAGTCTTTTAGGTTGTTTTTCAGTTCTTAAACAAGACTATTTTTTTTTAATTTGGTTGCTTGAAGCTATATGTTTTCTTCAATTATTTTAATTAATTCTTCTGAAACCTTTTCCAAAGCTACATTTTTCTTAACACAGCTTTTCCCTTTGTAAATATTTACCTTATCTTTTCCCGCACCAACACAACCATAATCAGCATCGGCCATTTCGCCGGGTCCGTTCACAATACAGCCCATTACTGCAATTTTTAGGTTTTTGAATTTTGCCGTAGCGGTTTTCACTTCCTTAAGCAAATTTAGAAGGTCGAAATTTGTGCGGCTGCAAGTGGGACAAGAAATATAATCGTTTCCGGAAATTCTTCTTCTGGAACTTTGGTAAAGAGAAAGAATGGTTTTTGAAATACTTTGATTGTCTATTTCTTTGTTTTCAATAAACAATCCATCTATTTTATTAAATACTAGAAGGTTACCAAAGTTGCAGGCCAAAGCAATTCCAAAATCTTCAATATTACTAATAGAATACTGCTTTTTGATAATCAGTTTATTACATAATTTCCGCAATTCTAATATTTCCTCACAACTAGGAATTGAATTAGCGGCATTGTAGATTAAATAGTCAGTTTTTTTGCTAGAAAATTTTTCCAACTTCAATTTTTCGCTAATTTCAATAAAATCTGTCAATTCTAGAGATTGACTCTTCGTATCAAGTTTATATATCAGATTATCAATGCAAACAAGATCTATATTGGAATCAGGAATATCAATTTTCTCTTCCTTTTCGAAAGGTGTTATAATAAGAGGCGTATTTGCATAATTATCGAAAACACATTTATTTATTGAATTTCTTTTAGAAAACTCAACAATTTTGGCTGCAACCGGAATTTCGTATTCTGGCGGTTCACTTAGTGAAACCCTTATAGTATCGCCAATTCCCATAGATAATAGAGTACTAATGCCGATTGCGGAACGAATTCTTCCCGACTCTCCTTCACCTGCTTCGGTTACTCCAAGATGCTGAGGGTAAATATATTTAAGAGATTGCATTTTTTCTTGTAAAAGAACCGAAGAATCAATCATTACCTTTACATTACTGGCTTTCATAGAGATTACCAGATTATGAAAATTCTCGTCTTCACAAATTCTTACAAATTCCAATGCCGATTCCACCATACCTTCGGGGGTGTTGCCGTAGCGCATCATTATTCTTTCCGACAGAGAACCTGCATTTACACCCACTCTTATTGCAGTACCGTATTCTTTGCATATTCTTATTAAAGGAAGCATATTTTTTCTCATTTTTTCCAATGCTTCATCGTACCCACCAGGGGTTGTTTCAGAATTTTTCCTATCGGAATAGTTTCCGGGGTTAATGCGTATTTTTTCAACAATTTTTGCAGCTTCTTCTGCCACTTTGGGGTTGAAATGAATATCGGCTACAAGGGGTACAGAATAGCCAAGTTTCAAGAGTTTTTTCTTTATTTCGGCAAGAGCTTTAACATCGTTAAGTGAAGGTGTTGAAACTCTTACCAAATCGGCTCCCGCTTTAACAATGACAATTATTTGATTTACAGTAGCATCAACATCTGTAGTACTGGTATTTGTCATTGATTGCAAACGAACAGGCAGGTCACCCCCCATTTGTAAATTGCCTATATTAACTATTGTTGAACAAAATTTCATTATGCAAAAGTACTTTTTCAAACGAATAATTTGAAAAATAATAATTGAAAAAGTTTGGATTTTCTGCTAAACGTCAAATAATTAAGAATAATATTGTAATATTATGATGGTTATGCTTTTTGTGTTAATAATAATACAATCCCATTTTTCATCATAACGGCAATACTATTCTATTTGATTTATGAATGCTCAATTTTAAATAATCCCATCAAAATTTTATAGCTTTGTAAAAAAAATCATATATGTCGATTGTTGTTAAAAATATTACAAAGCTTTATGGAAAGCAAAAGGCTCTCAATAATGTAAGTTTTGAGATTGCTACTGGCGATGTTGTTGGATTTTTAGGTCCCAATGGTGCCGGAAAATCAACCATGATGAAAATAATTACCGGCTTTATTCCACCAAGTTCTGGCGATGCGTGGGTAAATAATAATCATGTTATTGAAAAATCTCTTCTGGTAAGAAGTATGATTGGCTATCTTCCCGAAAACAATCCGCTTTACACCGATATGTATGTTAGGGAATATCTGAAATTTGTAGCAGGGCTCTATAAACTTGGTAAAGATTCTAAAAAAAGAGTAGATGAGATGATTAGTCTTACCGGGCTTTCAAAAGAAAAACACAAAAAAATCGGAGAATTATCAAAGGGTTATCGACAAAGAGTGGGACTTGCTCAGGCTCTTATTCATAATCCCGAAGTATTAATTCTTGACGAACCAACTTCCGGTTTAGACCCTAATCAAATTGTGGAAATTAGAAATCTGATTTCGGAAATTGGCAGAACAAAAACCGTTATGCTTTCTACACATATTATGCAGGAAGTAAATGCAATATGCGATAAAATTATTATTATTAACAACGGGGAAATAGTTGCCCACGATACTACCTCAAATATTCAGAACTTTGCCTCAGAAAAAGGACAGACTATTACTGCTGAATTCGATAAAATGCCCGATGTTAATGCCTTAAAGAAAATTTCCGGTGTTGTTAAGGTTACATCCTCAGGAGAAAAACTTGTTGAAATAGAAAGTAACGGCGAAGAAGATATTAGACCAAAAATATTTGCTTATGCTGTTGAAAATAAGCTTACTGTATTGGCCATGCAAGCTAAGGAAAAAAGTCTTGAACAGGTATTTCGTGAATTAACCAAATAGTTATGGACTACAAAAAAGTAAATTTATACATTGTAAACTGGCTAAAAGAACAGATAGAAAAAACTAATCAGAAAGGCTTTGTGGTAGGAGTTTCCGGAGGAATTGATTCAGCAGTGGTTAGTACTTTATGCGCCCAAACAGGTTTGCCTGTAATTCTTCTTAATATGCCAATACATCAGGTAAATGAGCAGTTTAACAGAGCTGTCGTTCATATTAACTGGTTAAAAGAGAATTATTCGAATGTTAGCTCCTATACAACGGATTTAACGGATGTTTTCGATAATCTTTGCGCCGTTTTGCCTGAGCAAGCAAAAGGAGACTTGGCTTTGGTTAACACAAGATCCCGATTGCGAATGTTAACATTGTATTCTTATGCCAACACCAACTGCTATTTGGTTTGTGGAACTGGTAATAAAATTGAAGATTTTGGAATAGGCTTTTATACAAAATACGGGGATGGCGGAGTAGATATTTCACCCATTGCAGACCTTATGAAATCGGAAGTTTACGGATTGGGAAAATACCTAAATGTAGATATTTCCATCTTAAACGCTGCGCCAACAGATGGTTTATGGGAAATTGACCGAACAGATGAAGATCAGATTGGTGCAAGTTACAACGAGCTTGAATGGGCTATGAAGTATTTGAACGACAAGAATTTGGAGAATTTTGACCTTTCGGAACAAAGCAATTTGTCTGATAGAGAAAAAGAAGTTCTAAGAATATATGTATCAAGAAATTTGGCAAACCAACATAAAATGAAAATGCCGGAGGTTTGTGTTTTGAATGGGTTGACCTTCCGACCCCATTAAACAATAGGCAGAAAAATCTCAAAACTACTTCCTTTATTTAGTTCCGATTGAAGTTTAATAGTTCCTTTATGTGCTTCAACAATTGATTTTACGTAGAAAAGTCCAAGTCCAAAACCCTTAACATCATGAATATCACCTGTGTGAACACGATAGAATTTTTCGAAGACAAGTTTTTGGTCTGCGGGTGCAATTCCCTTTCCATTGTCTGAAATGCCAATTGTAATAACGGTTTTATCCGACTTGGTTGTAATAGTAATAATTGGATTTTCTCCCCCGTATTTGTAAGCGTTTTCAACTAAATTATTTATTACACTAACAAAGTGCATTCTGTCAACCAAGATTAAATCGTTTTGGGCAGTAAAATTATAAATGACCTCAACTTTGTTGCTACAATGCTCAAGACAAAGGTTGGAAACTGTTGATTTTATTAAATCGTGAAGAGCAATTTTCTCCAGTTTCAGTTTTATTTCTCCGCGATCGATTATGGCAGTCTGAAGCACATGCTCCACCTGAGATTTAAGTCTTTGGTTTTCGTCGAAGATTATTTTGGAATAGGTTTTTACTCTCTCTAAAGCTGCATTTTCTTCGGTATTCATAAGGACTTCGGAAGCCATTGAAATTGTGCTGATTGGAGTTTTAAACTCATGAGTCATGTTGTTTATAAAGTCGTTCTTAATTTCAGAAACCTTTTTCTGTTTAAGAATAGTTCTAATATTATAAATAAAGGCAAAAACTACTACTAAAAGGAAAAGAAGGGAAAGTGAAAGCCAAAGGGAAAGTTGCTGAAGAACAGTAGTTCTCTTGCAGGGAAAAAAGACTTCCAGCATATAGACATCAGAGTCTTCGAAGCAAGTAAGGCCTTTTTTGTGCATTTTTAGGTCTATATTTTTTCCTATTACATCTGATTTTTGGTAAATTACGGAATCGGTTTTGTAATTAACAATAGCGTATTCGAAATCGCCACCCAGTTCGTAATATGAAAAATAGGCAGCAAGAAGCGAATCCAGAATAGTTGGATTAATTATTTCCAGCATTTGGTTTTTGTTGCTGGGACATGAATAAATACAAGACCTCTTACAGCCTTCTTTACTATATTTGGGCAATTCTCTTAAAACATCCTGAAGAGCCTGAGATGCTCGATGATCGAACTGTTCCTCCGTAAGCTCAACAGCATTTTTTATCCAGAAAAGTTGAGTAATAATCAGCCCCAATAGCGAGAAAGCCGATAGAAAAATAAGGATTTTTATTTTGTTTTTGTTCATAACGAAGTTTCTGCACTGTAAAAATACAGAAATTCGTAATGCTTTTATGCAATTAACAGAATTTTAACACGAGTAAACCTCATCTATCATTTTGGCAAGTTGATGATCTTTTTCTGTAAACTTATTGTATTCGGAAACAGGAATAGAAATTTTTACTCTTCCACCGGAATGAATAAGAATGTCGGGATGTTGCTGATATTTTTCGGCAACTTTCCCAATTCTAAGAACAAAATAAATTGAAGATAGGAAGTCTTTATGGAAGTATTCCTTTATCATATTATCACCGTTTTGAATCCAAAATGCTTTAAAATCCATAGTTTTAGTTTTAAATTTTTTCTATTGCAAAAGAACAACATCAACCTTAAGCTATTATGAAGCAAATATTATGTTTTGATTATAAGTACAAAAAGAAATATTTCGAACAAAAATTAACTTGTACGGAAATATTACGTATATTTGCAAAAAAGCATTTCAAGATATGAGACTATCAATAGATGAACAAGCGCGATTTGACGCTAGGCTTCCAAAAGAGCAAAAGCAGTTTTTTGAAAAGGCTGCCTTTCTTGGTGGGTATAGAAACCTAACAGACTTCGTTATAAAAGCGGCTCAGGAAAAAGCAAGGGAAATAATTAGAGAAAAGGAGAAAGTTATTGCATCTGAACGAGATAGTGAAATTTTTTTCGATGCAATTACAAATCCCATAAAACCATCTGAGAATCTTAAAAAGGCTTTGGATGATTACAATGCATTTGTAGCCAAAACAGAAAATGACAATGATTGAACTTCTGGAAAAGAAGCACATTCGAAACAATTTCGATTGCGGTAAAGATTTGCTAAACAATTACCTTAAATACCAAGCAAGACAAGATATTACGAGAAAACTATCGGCTTGTTTTGTAATAATTGAAATGCAAACAAAAATTGTTAAAGGTTACTATACACTTTCTAACCACAGTATTGCCCTTAGCAATTTTAGTAAAGAAATTCAAAAAAAATTACCAGAATCTTACACTTCCATTCCGGTAACTCTACTTGGAAGACTGGCTATTGATAAGAGCTTTCAGGGTAATGGACTTGGAAAAATTTTATTAATTGATGCCCTGAAAAGAGCTTATGGAGTATCTAAGCAAATTGGCTCATTTGCTGTTGTTGTAGATCCTATTGATATTGAAGCAGAGTTGTTTTATAAAAAATATGACTTTATTAAACTTCCCGACAGCAAGAAAATGTTTATTTCTATAAAAACAGTTCAGGAATTATTTTCTTAGATTCCATTTTTTATTTCTTTTTTTACTCCTAAACCTTTTATTTTATTGAAAATGGCATTTTTACCGATAAGCAAATATTTCTCCCTATATTATAGTAATTCATTGGTTTTAAGGTTGAAAGATGATCAAAATATTGCTTGTCGAATATATTATTTATTGAAAAACCAATAATATAGCTTTGTTTTGAGACCAAAATTTCTGAATATGCACTTAAACTTACTAATGTATAATGTTTTGTTACTGTTTCATAAGGGGATGGATTATTTTGAGAGAAAGCCGATATGGCAGAAATTTTTATATTTGGTTTATGCAAAAAGCCAATTTTCTTTCTTTCAGCTCTAATTTCGTAGCGCAATTTATTTGCCGGAATAAATGGTAAAAAATCTCCATTTTCCTGCTCGCCAATAACCAAGGAATAAGTACTTTCAATGTGTAACCATGGTAAAGATTTGGGATGAAAATGCAATCCGCCTTCTCCACCGTATAAGAATGCATTCGTTTGAGAAAACCGAAAGATTTTAATACCGGCTGCGGTTGTGTCTATTGTTGGTGAAATAAATATGTAGTTGCTTATTTTATTATAGAAACCTGCTAAATCAAACGATAAAAATTCGCCATGGTAATGCATACTTAAATCTGCTTCGAATGAATTTTCCGGTATTAATTTTTCATTTCCTATTTCTAATCTATTTCCGTGCATACCATTTGATGTTAATTCAGATAAATTGGGAACTCTGTATCCCTTGGCTAAATTGGCTCTCAGCATAATTTTATCTACTGGTTTATAGGTGGTTCCAAGCGATCCGTTGAGGTTTGAGAATTCTTTGTTTACCGGAGCATGGTAGTTGCTTGTTCCTTCAGTTCCCAAAGCCATAGTTTTTGTAGAATACATATCGAATCTTAACCCACTTTGCACTTTTAGTTTTTTTAAAACTGCAAATCTCATCATACCTAATATGCCGAGGTTATTAATATTGGCATCAGGTAAAAACTGAGAGGCTCTGTTGTTAAGATTTCTATTGCTTTGCAAAAGTCCTTGTAATCCAATTATATAATCAGTTTTTTCGTTCGATGGTAAATATAATTTCGATTCGTATGTTATTGTATTCAAATTCATTTCAACAAAAGGAACATCTATTGTTGTTTGAAGTTTTCTTAAGGCATTTTGGTAAGCTGCGTTAATATCCCATTTCAATTTTCCTAAATACAAGCTGTTTTGAAGAGAAATTGTTTGATGTTTTAAATCTTGATACCATATTTCATTTTTTCTTCCTTGCTCGTTAATTAATGGTTTTACATCAGGCACAGTCATTCCTAAGTCTTGCCTGAAAAGGTCGTAGAAAATTTTAAATGTTCCAATTTTTCCGGTATATCCTGAATTAGCATTCAAGGTTATTTCATTAAATCTAGAATTTGGGACATAATTTCCACCACCTTGTAGGTAATCAGCATGTGTTTTATTTCCAAGACGGAAACTCCCAAAAAGCTTTTTAGACGCACCTTTGATTCCAATATTATTATTAATTCCAAATGTGTTTGAATGCAATTGCACTCGATAATCTCCAAGTATTTTTCCAACCGGCGCCGGTTTTTCTTTAATAAAATTTATTACTCCGCCTATTGCATCTGAACCATATAGCAAAGAAGCCGGACCTTTGATAATTTCAATCCTTTCAACATTGCTGTCGTCTATTCCAATGGGGTGGTTTTCGCTAAATTGATAGTTTTCTATTCTTACCCCATTATTCATAACTAAAACATCATTCATGGATAATCCTCGAATTACAGGTTTTGAAACGCCTTGACCTTTAGAAATCATATCAACACCGGGAACTTTGCTTATTGATTCCATGAAGTTTGGACTACCCGATAAGGCTATTTCTTGGATTTTCAATACTTCAATTTTTACTGCATTTTCGTGTTGAGATGTAATATATCCTCCGGTTATTACAACTTCCTGCGATTTAATAATAGCTATTGTTAGCACAGCATCTGCCACATTTTCAGCTTTCGAAATCTCAATTGTCTGAATTTCTGTATTATATCCTATAAAGGAAAATTGAATTCTAATTTTACCAATAGGAATATTGTTTATCAGATATTCTCCCTTTTCGTTAGTTATTGTTCCTTTATTAAGCTCCGGAATAAATACTGAAGCTCCTGTTAATGGTTCATTATTAATATCTTTAACTTGACCTGAAATCTGATTTTGAGCGTTTACTTTTGTCAAAAGAAACAACGCAAAGAAAACTAAAACGATTTTCTTCATTTTATTACAATTTTAAATTTACAAATATTTTATTTCACCGGTTAAGATGCAATTTCTTTATTTGAAAATTTAGGAGGTGCTCGTAATAAAAATGAATATTTTGACTTTTCACAACAGAGGGTAAAGTTGTATAAATCAATTAATTCTACAAATTTACTTAGTGTTGGTGAAGGTTGAAATTGGCTTTCTGCAGAAAAATAAGATAATTCAAAATTTAGAATTGGGCATTTTTCATGTTGTTTATGAAACTGCTTTTCATTTTTTGCTGCACAGTGAAAGTGTTCATGATGATGAAAAAGTCCGTCGAATAATTTTATTGTTAAGGGCAATAAAAATATTACTAACAATGAAAATGAAATATAGTTTTTTACCTTTTCTATCATTTTATTT
>JAFGXD010000031.1 GCA_016936815.1 Bacteroidales bacterium | reverse complement strand
ATATCTAACATTAATGATGCAATCGCAATTGAAAAAATTGGTCATGAAGTAAAAGAAATAATGGGAAAATATCCATTATTTGCTTAAAAATAATAAAATAAACAAGCCCGAAAAACTCTATTTTTTTTGATTTTTTCGGGCTTTTTCTTTAATTCAACCCCTCCACAAAATTCTTGAATTCTTTTTCTGAAATTCTACTCATACTAATTTCTTCTTTTGAATTTAAACCTGTTGTAGTATTTACATATCCGGCCATCATTTCATTACCATCTTTTTGAAAAGCAATTATTGTAACCTCTTTGCCTCTGGGAATGCCGGAAAATTTCAATACCCTCTGTGCGTTAAAAATACCTCCGGGAAGAATAGATTTCATATCATGAAAAACCATAATAACGGAAGTTTTTTCACTTATTGCATTAACTTTTACAAAAATATCCTGAACGTCTTTTTCTTCATAAAATAAATCCAAATTTATCCAACCCAATGAAGATGATTGCATTAAAGAGCCAATAAGCTCCTCTTCTTCAGTCCATACCCCCTCCTCATTTTCTTCAACCATATTTTTTGCCAAATTGCTGACCTTTTCTTCAGAATTTGGAATCCAGTTAACAATTCCCCTATTTTGTTTTCCATTAAATAGTTCGAAGTTCTTATTGTAACGTGTTGGCATTACAATCCTTATCATTTTGTCGGGTCGTAATTTCAATTCTTTATTATTGCATAAAACCCTTATATAAATCATTCCTCCCGTCTCAAGAATTTTCCCGTTGCTTGTTGTTGTTAATCCTGCAGCAATCATCTCCGAATACGAAAAGAATTCCCACAATTGTACCGTAATTTCAGCACATGAAGAAAAACTACAATCGGTGTAAAAAGCATTCTCGGGAAAATAGATACTTGTATTATGATTACCTCTAACCGACGAACCATAACAAGGGTCGATTTTAAATTCCTGCATAAGCGAAGAGTCTATAACACAACCATCTCCATTGGCAAAAACATAAGGATTATTTGAGGATTTATAGACTAAAACCGAATATACTCCTTTTTGATTTACAAAATCCCTGTATGAAACATTGGTTGTATTTTGCTTTTTCTGTTTTCCATGTGGTTTAATGGCATATTGTATGTGATTGGGCTCTATACCCTTTTCAATTAAGTAGTTAAAAACTAATTCACACCTAGATTTCGAAAGATTGATTTTGCATGATTCATTTCCATTTTTTTCCTCTGCTTCGCTTAAAACAACTAACCTAAGGGTTTCTCCATTAGGCATTTTGTCATATATCTGGTCGATTACAAACTTTTGTTCAAAATTTAATTCCGATGCGCTTGGGGGGAATTTTATCCTAATCTCAGGAATTTTAGTCTTTTGTGAAAAGACCTGATTTTGAAACAAATAACAAGTCATGGTTGAAATTATTATGCTAACATTTAATAACATAAATATTCTATTTCGAATTGAAGTTTTAGTAATTTTCATATCAATTTCTTTATTTCATAATGCATGAAAATTTAAAATAGTTTCCTGCTTTTAATCAAATTTTCACTATTGTTATTTAATTTCTGAAATATTTTGCAATTTATTACCTTTAATAGAGATATTTTTGCACTTTCAAATTCACGGTAAAAAAAGAACTAGTTGATGTAATTAATGAAAGTCCTAACTAATTACTTTGCAGGATATAGAAAGCAGGGAGGCATTAAGGAACTGCTTTTGCTAGCTTATCCAATGATTGTTTCAACAGCCTCCGATGGAATAATGACTTTTACCGACAGGATTTTTCTTGCCCGTTTGGGACCGGAATATATGAATGCAGCAATGGGCGGTGGGGTAACTCTCTTAACTCTGACTTTGTTTTTTATCGGCTTAACGGGCTATTCAACTGCTCTTGTAGCGCAGTATTACGGAGCAGGAGACAAAAAAAATGCAAGTGCAACTACTTTTCAGGCAGGTATTATTGCAATTGTGGCATGGCTGGTTATTGTTCTTTGTATTCCTTTGCTGTTTTGGTTTTTTGGTGCTATGGATGTTCCGGCTTCTCAAATAAATCTTCAAAAAGAATATACTCAAATTCTTGCATGGGGCTCTGTTACAGGCTTACTGAGACATACCTTGAGTTGTTATTTTACCGGAATAGGAAAAACAAGAATTGTAATGATGGCCACTCTGGCTGCTTTGGTGGTAAATGTCATTCTGGATTATTTGCTAATTACCGGAGCTTTCGGAATAAGTCCAATGGGTGTTGAAGGGGCAGCGTATGCAACTGTTTCGGGAGCGTTCACTGCATTTATTATTCTGCTTTTCGCTTACTTGAACAAAAAAAACAGGGTGGAGTTTTTTGTAATGCAGTCTTTTCGCTACAGCAAAATAGTAATGAAAAAACTTTTGTATTACGGATCGCCTGCAGGTTTTGAAATGCTGCTTAATCTTTTTGCCTTTTCAATTGTAATAAATATGCTGCATTCCGAAGGCGAGGTTGAGGCAACTGCTTCAACAATAATGTTTAATTGGGATTTAATGTCGTTTATTCCTCTTTTGGGAATTGAAATTGCAGTAACTAGTCTGGTTGGAAGATATATGGGAGCCGGAAGACCACAAGTTGCGCACAGAGCAGCTGTTTCGGGTGTAAAAATAGGCCTTTTCTATTCTCTTTTTGTCTTAATTTTGTTTGTATTTTTTCCTTATTGGCTGGTTATGCTATTTCAACCGCAAGAATTTGATTCTGTGTTTAATGCAGCAATTCCTCTTTCTATAAACATGATTCAAATAGCTTCTTTGTATGTTCTGGCAGAGGCTGTATTGGTTGCATATATTGGCGCTTTAAGGGGTGCAGGCGACACATATTTCACCATGTTTGCTTCCGTTAGTTTGCACTGGCTAATGGTTCCGGTTTTGTTTTTATCGTTAAGGGTTTGGGACTTTGGAATACTTACTGCCTGGTCTATTATTGTTGTCTTGTTTCTCTGTTTCTGCTCAGTACTTTACTTCAGATTCAAATCCGGCAAATGGAAGAAGATTAGGGTTATAAACCCGCCATTAAATTCCTAAATGTTTTTATTTTGAAATAGTTTTAGGAATTTTATATATCTTTGCCCTATGCAAATAATACCACGTAAACAGTACTTAGAAACACTTAGTGTTCTTAAAGACAAGAATTTAAACAAAACTTAAAATATTCTTTTTCATTTATCTAATTATTAAATCATCTTTAAAATCATAAGGACTCAAACAATTCATTTGTATCTGAGCCTTTGTCGCGTACGTGAATACTGCTAACGTAATTAATAGTAAAATCTTCATCTGTAATCATATTTAAGAATAGTATACTAATATCTTTATTGTCTTTATAAATAAGCCCCATTTTAAATTGTCCTTAAAATTTTCTGAAATTATATTTAAGTTGAACAATAGCGGTCTTTATTAAACTAGTGGCTTTATAAATATAACAATTACTAAATTGCTCCCCCTTTATTTCTCTATCGTCTTTAATATGTATTATACCTGCTTGATAAAAAGTTCCTTTAAATAGAACATCGATTAAATAATCAATTGGCTTGCCATCAAATCCATCCTTTAGAGTCTCAATATCTTTAATTATCAAATTATCAATACTTTCGGTGTTTGTGCTGTTTTTATAGGGATCTGGTTCAAAACCAAAACCATTACTAACATCAATACTCCAAAAAGTTAATATTACAAAGGCTTTTATTTTATTATTAATGGTTAATTTGTTCTCTTTTTCATACTCTATTATAAAACCGTTAAAATCAAATAGTCGATAATATTTATCTTTGTAATAGAAAACCAACAAACTTTCAATATCATGACTTTCGTCATCTTTAAATCTACTTATCTGATACGAAACATCCGGTAATAATTTTAATAGTTCTTTTGGAGAATTAATATCTTGATAAGGGAAGTATTTCTTGGTTGATTTAGTTTCTGTAACGATTGTATCTATATAAACTTCTATTGTAGGTATTGAGTCTCTATTTGATGTTTGCAAAACAGTAGTTTCTACCTTCTTTTCGTTTTCTTTAGGCAATTGGGGTTTTCTAAACAAAAACGAATTACAATTTTGAAACGTAATTAAAATTACCCCGGTAAGTGTTAGTTTAATAATCTTATTCATATTATTGTTTTAATTGTTCCTTCAACATTTGAGGCTGCTCTGTGGATAATTAACAAAATTCATACCAGCAAAATACAAAATATAATACTAAAAATAGATGTTTATGTTTTTTTAGCCACGGGTTTTAACTGCCGAAGCTTCAGCGAAGGTTGGTTTACACGGAAATTCTCTGCTGGTTAATTCAAATTTTCATATTTTTGTTTGTTTTCAGCGTTTTTCAGCGTTTTTTTGTTCTTATTGAATCCAATGGGTTAAAACCCATGGCTATGATTTGGAAACCAGTTCCTGGTTATGGGTAAACAAACTATCAGACTATCAGACTATCTTCTTTATTGATTACTACGGGTTGAAACCCATAGCTATGGTTGGGAAACCTCTTCGAGGTTGTGAGTGAACAAACTATCAAAACCCTCAAACTACCTAAAATGCTTCAAAAATTCTTCCTTGTAATTAGGCGAAATATCTACTTCCGAATTGTCTTGAAGAATTACATAGCCACCAAGGCTTTTATGAAATGATTTTACGTAGTTAATATTGATAATGTGCGATTTATGAACCCGTAAGAATGGAAATGGCAGTATTTCTTCGTAGTGCTTTAATAAACGACAAGCCATTTTTTTAACTCCACCTTTTATATATATGTCGGTGAAGTTTCCATTGCCCTGAAGCCTTATTATTTCTTCCATTTTTATTACTTCAAATCCTTCCAAAAGTGGCAAAATTACCATTCTTTTTTCAGGTTCTCGTTCACGAAAATTATTTAAAACTACTGCGTTTCTATCGAAAATTTCTTTGTTTATTATGTGCTGCTGAACTTTGTTTACTGCAACAATCAGTTCTTCAATGCTTACGGGTTTAAGTAAATAATATGCTGCACTCTGATTTAGTGCTTTTAACGAATACTCCGAAAATGCTGTTACAAAAACGGTTTCAAAATACAAATCTTTACAGGATTCCAGTATGTCGAAAGCGTTTCCATAAGGTAATTCAACATCTAAAAATACAAGTTGCGGCTTTATTTTATGAAGAACTTCAACAGCTTTACGGGCATCTTCAGCTTCTCCAACAATCTCTATTTGAGGACAATATTTAGAAAGATATGACTTTAAACTCTCTCTTGCCGATAGTTCGTCTTCAACTATTACTGTTTGAATTTTTTTTACCATGTTAAACTAACTTTTACTCCGGTTTCTTCCCCATTTTTGTCTTCAACTTCCATTGTAATTTTCTTTCCGTAAATCTTGTTTAGTAAACTAATTCTCTCTTTCACATTTTTTAATCCTCTGGAATTGTGAAGTTTCTGATTTTCTGTTTTTAAATTCAGACTTTCCTTAAGACCTATTCCGTTATCTTCAATTGTAACTTGAATTTTGCTTCCGATTTTATCTATTTTTAATTTAAGCAATCCCTTTGTTGTTCTATAACGCAAGCCATGCCAAACTGCATTTTCCAAATGTGGCTGAATTAGCATATTTGGTACTTGTTCCGATTCCTTTTCAATTTTTTCATCTACTTCAATCATATAATCGAACTTATCGGGAAACCTAAGTTTCTCTAATTCAAGATATTTTACTAGCTGATCTAATTCCGATGCAAGACTTACATAATCCTTATTTGAATTTTGCATTATGTTTCTCATCAATCTGCTGTAAGATGTTAGGTACTTATTGGCTTCCAACTCGTTGTTTTCGGCAATAAACTGGTTTACACTGTTAAGACTGTTAAATACAAAATGCGGATTCATTTCTAGTCTCAAAGACTGCAAAGCAATTTTTTTGTTAGACTTTTTTATTGAAAACCAAGCTTTTACAATAAAGAAAATCATTAAAACAAGAACAATTACTGAGCCAAGTAATAAAAAATTATTTCTACTTGTTCTTTCTATCATTTCATCTTTTAAGACCTGATCTTTTTCTAACTGAGAGATTTTCATTTCGTTAATAAGAAACAAATTTCTGTCTATTAGTGAACTGTCTTTCGAGATTACTTCTTCCAAACGACTAACAAAATCGTGATAAAGGCTTAGTGCTTCCTCACTGTTTTTTGTTTTTTCAAAATGACCTGCAAGTGAAAGAATACTGGTAATAGCTTCCTTAATGCTTCCTTTTTCTATTGAAATTCTATAGGCTTCGCGAAGTAAATTCAGTCCCTCGGAGTCGCTGCTCGAAGCCATATATAAATCAGACAATTTTCTAATTTGCTGAATTTGATTCTCAACGCTGGCAATATTTTTGGATTGTTCCACTACTTCTTTTTGAATTTCAATAGCTTTTTCGAATTCCTTTTTTTCAGCCATTAAATCAGCAACTTCACTTTTTATTAAAATGGAATTATTATCCATTGCGTTAGTCATGTTTAATGCCTGATTGTAGTTTTCAATAGCCAAATCGTTTTCATTTAAGCTCTTATTGGTTTGGGCCATTTGCTGATAATTCCATACCAACTCAACAGAATCCTGAGCAATTTGCATAAGGTCGGCATTCTGATTTAAATAATCGAGTTCCTTTTTTGAATTACTTCTGTTTTTAACTCTTTCGGCATCATTATAATTAATTTGCTGTTCTATTTTCTTATCGGAATTACCTGACACAAAACGATAGTTTTTTTCTGCAACTTCATATTTTCCAAGCTCTTCCTGAAGTTTAGCCAACTGCCTGTAATATAATAACAATTTGGACGATGATTTTAACTTCAATTCAAACTCTATTGCCTTTTGTAAATACTGTTCAGCTTTGCTTTTATCTCCGGTTTTCCACAATTCCATTGCCACATTGTAATAATCTTCTGAAATTGTTGCATTGCCTTCGCCTGAAGAAATTGAGTTAAGAAGTTTGTTGGTTAAAACATTAAGCTTGTTATGTGAGGAATTATTGTCTAAATTTGTATTATTAGCCTGCTGACCAATAAGTTCTGTTGAACAAATCAGTAAACAAAAAAGCAGTTTTAAATACAAATTTCCCATTGCAAATAATTTTAATTCAAAGTAAAGACATTTTTAGCAATTCTACTAAATATTTCACTTAGTGAAAAGTCTGTTTCATACATTTTTGTCTGAAACCTGATTTTATGAGACTTAAGTTTGTATAAACTTTAAATTTTAAAAAAATGAAAAACTTATTTCTTACATCGCTTTTTGGTTTGTCGCTTTTAATCTTCGGATGCAATAAAGTAAAGACACAACCAACCTCCTCAGCAAGCTCTCCCGCAAATCCAATAGTAGAAACAACTATGGAACAAGCAAAAGTTCAGGTTGCAATTCTTCTCGACGCTTCAAACAGCATGGATGGATTAATTGAACAAGCAAAATCCAGACTTTGGAATATTGTAAACACCATTACCAGTCTTAAATTCAACGGTCAGGAACCTTTAGTTGAAATTGCCCTTTATATGTATGGCAACGACGGGCTTTCTGAACGAGACAATTACATTAAGCAAATTTTGCCATTTACCACCGATTTGGATTTAATATCTGAAAAGCTATTTGCCATTAAAACAAACGGAGGTTCGGAGTATTGCGGTGCGGTAATAGATCATGCTGTAAAAAAACTCGACTGGGGTAATAAAGATTCTTACATGAAGCTAATTTATATTGCAGGAAATGAACCATTTACTCAGGGTAAAATCTCATATATTGAAGCCGCTAATGATGCAGTTAATAAAGAAATCTTTATAAATACAATTCATTGTGGCAATTGCGATGTTGGAATAAATGATAAATGGAAAGACGGCGCCGAAAAGGGCAAGGGAAAATACTTCTGTATAAACTCAGACGCCAAAGTAATGTATGTTGAAACACCTTACGACAGCGACATTACCAAGTACAACGAGCAGCTAAATGGCACTTATATATATTACGGTCAGGTCGGATATTCAAAATATGCAAACCAAAGCGCTCAGGACAATAATGCCATTGGAATTTCGCAGGAAAACTTAACAGAAAGAGCAGTTTCTAAATCGAAGTCTGTCTACAATAACGAATCGTGGGACTTAGTAGATAAAATTAATGCAGACACAACCTACGTTAACAAACTTGATATGAAAACCTTACCTGAAGAATACAAAAATCTCTCAAAAGAAGAATTAACAAAAGAATTAGAGAAAAAGACTGCCGAAAGAGAACAAATAAAGAAAAACATTCAGGACTTATCAGTAAAACGTCAGGCCTACATTAATAATGAACTGAAAAACAAAACAACAGAGGATGATTTTGGCGCAGCAGTAAATAAGTCTATTGTTGAAATTGCAAAAATTAAAGGGTTTAAGATATAAGACGAAACAAGGCCAAACTATAAACGCCGAAGTCAAGGACTAGGAATCGAAATTGCGAGATTGCGAGATTGAGATGAGGCGAGGATTCAAACTAACAAACAACAAACGAAATAACGACAAACAACAAACAGAATAACGACAAACAAAAAAACCATGAAAAAACAAATAACTCTACTAGTCCTGTTAGCAGCTTTTTCGGGACTATCTTACGGACAAGCAGCCGGAAATGTAATATACAACAATCCTGATGCCGTAAGACCACAAAAAATGACAATTAATTATACCAAAGGATATGATTCATCCACAGAATTATCGGCAGAAATTCTTATGAACATTCCGGCGAGCAGTTACACGGTAATTTTTAGCGCAACACAAAACGGAGCAACCGCAATTGAAGCAGATTCATTAATGAATGTTAGACTAAAAATTGTTGAACAGGAATTACTTGCTATTGGAATTAAGAAATCCGATATGCATGTAGATTTAATCTCTTTTGTTCCCACTTATTCAATGGTTTTAGAGGAAAAGAAATTCAGCAAAACAGCAAATGAATTGCCAATAGGTTTTCAGTTAAAAAAGAACATTCACATTATTATTACAAATTACGATTTATTGGGATTAATGACCACAATAATGGCAAAATCTGAAATTTACGATATTGTTAAAGTAGATTATAACCTCGATAATCTAAAACAACATTTTCAAACAATTAGAAATGAAGCTATTGATGTAATAAAGCTGAAACAAAAAGATTACGAAAAAATGGGATTAAATATTACTATTGAAAATATGTACGATGGTTTTAATGCAACTTACCCACTCGAAAGATATGCCAGTTACACAGCCTATTACACCGGAAGCTCCATTGAAGAAATAAAAGTGGCCAAGAAAAGAAAGCAAGAGGCTGCCAAAAACACTGTTGTTAGTGGTAAAAATGCTACTGTAAACATTAATATTTTCGATATTCAAGAAGAAGACGACACCGAGTTTATTGTGAAGTATTCGGACAAAAACAAAACAATTTATTACAACAAAATTCCTTATAATCAGTTCGATATGGTGCTAAATGCCGATGTTGCCGAGCCACAGATTCAGATTGTTTATTCCTTAAAAGCCAGATATAGAGTAGAGAATCTGGAAGTTTATACAGAAAGAATAAACAAAAAGAAAGAAGCGGAGTTGCAGCAAAAAGAAAGAGAAGGCAAAAAAAGAGGAAGAAGAACTATGATTTAGCTAACAGTATTTGCAATTTGGTTAAAACCTCAAACCAATAATACAAATATCATCAACCTGATCAAAAGTTTTTCCTGTTAATTCATCAATATGGGAAGTCCATTCATTGTAATTACTTTGAAGGATTTCCTTTTGCTTTTCAAGACTTTTTTCGTTAATTGAAACTAATAGCTTCTTAAATGTTTTATACTTAAATTTTTTACCTCCGGGATAAGGTCCACCAAACTGATCGGCATAACCGTCGGAAAACATAACAATCGACATTCCCGGTTCGGCCTTAAATTTTACCGATGAAAATGAGTCCATTCGCTCATAAATTGCAATTGGCATTTTATCGGCCTTAATTTCTGTAAGCAATACATTAGAATTAAGATTGTTATCTTCCAAAGGTGAGCATTTCAACAAATCTTCAGAATTTAATAGTTCGGGATTTTTTTCAGAAACAACATACAATGAATTATTTGCTCCTGAAAACTGTACTATTCCCGTTTCTTTATCGTAAAGCACCATGCTAATATCCATTCCGTCTTTCATTTGCATATCTTTAAGCTTTTCTTGCTTAAGAGCCTTCATTACCTCGTTACGCAGTAGATTTAAAATTTGAGCAGTATCTGTAATTTTCTCCTTATTTACAACATCGTTTAGAAAGGCAATTCCCAACATACTCATAAAAGCTCCGGGAACACCGTGCCCCGTACAATCTGCAACTGAAACAATAACCTTGTTATCTATTTCAGTAGCCCAATAAAAATCTCCCGAAACAATATCTCTGGGCATAAATAAAATAAAATGTTCTTCAAAAGCAGCTTCAATTATAGTTTTTGGAGGTAAAATTGCAAGCTGAATTCTCTCTGCATAATTAATACTATCCTTCAATTCTTCGTGCATTTCTTCAATTGCATCTTTTTGTTTTGTCACAATTTCGTGCTGTGTTTCAATTTCATCGCGTTGTGCAGTAATTTCCTCTTTTTGTTGCTCTATTTCAAAAGTTCGTTCTTTTACAATTCTTTCCAGCTTTTTGTTTTCTCGTTTTAGTTTGTAGGAATAGAGACGTACAATAATAAAAATCAGAAATATTCCGAACAAAACGTATAATGCATAAGCCCAGGTTGTTCTATACCAGGGAGGAAGAATTTCAAATTCAAAATATACTTCCTCTGTTTCCCTTCCGTAAACATTTCTTGCTTTTACTATTAGCTTATACTTTCCTTCCGATAAATTATTTAAGCTAAGTTTGTTATCGTTTGTCCATTCAGAAAATTTACTAGAATAGCCTTCAATTTTGTAAGAAAACTGAATTTTGTCTATACCCTCATAAAAAGTTGCCGAAAAGTAAAAAGTAAGGGAATTGTCCTTATAGTCTAATACTGGTTTAAAGTTCTCAGGTTGAACAAAAAGCATCTTAAAAAGACTATCGTTTTCCTGAATGTCGTTTTCAAAATAAATACCGGCAAAAATTTCTTTTCCGGGGAGTTCAACAGAATTTATTATTACATTAAAAGGTATATCGAAATTCTTTACTTTTTTATGAAAAAATCTTGCCAAACCATCGTTTCCGCCCAGCCATGTAATGCTGTCGTTTTCGTGAAACAAGAAATTAATTCTTCCAATATAAAAATTCATAAAGGAGGTTGAATCAATAGTTTTTGACTTTTTGTTAAAAATTCCCGGCATATTGTCAATGTAAGTAAAAATCTCCTCTCCCATATCTGAAAACAGTATAAAACCTGAGTTTAGAGAAGTATTTGCAAAAGGAATTTGTTCAAAAAATAAATCGGTTATCCCCTCCTCCACTTCCTCTTCAGTATAAGTGTAAAGTCCAAATCCCGAACCAACAATAATCTGATTTTCAAACAAAAATGGCGTAACCCAACCTTTTGGTAACAGGTTCATGTCTTCAGTATAATTAAAAGTTTGAATACTGTAAGCTGAATCAACTACTACTCTAAACAAGCCATCGTTAAGCGTTCCTGACCAAACTTCTACCACATTATTCTGTTTTTCTAATAGAATAAGGTTTTTCAAATCGCTAAAAATATCTTCAAAATCAATAGCTTTTTCCCAAGCAGTATTTCTTTTGCATGCTATAAGTCCCTCTTTACCACCAATAAACAAAAGATTCAGTTTCTCGGAATAAACCATATCGAAACCATTTAGACCGGAAATAATCTCCTTTATTTGAGAATTTTTGTATGAGTAGATACCCTCATCTGTTCCAATAATAAGTTCATCTTTAACCACTTCCAAACTTCTAACAGCATTTTGGACAAGATCTTGTCTCTCAAAAACGAGGTTAAAAAATTTCTCTTTATTTTCCTTTTGAATAAAAAGTCCATCGGAAGAAGCAACTACAAATTTTCCATCAAATTTTCTTACATCAAATATGTTTCCAGTAATCTCAGTATTATTAAAATACGAAAATTGTGAAGTATATTCCACAAATGAAATCCCGTTATCGGTTGCAAGCCAAATATTTCCAAACCTATCTTGCATTGCCTGCATAACACCATTAACCAGCAAACCATTTGAATTATTGGTAATGCTAATAATGTTTAAATCCTTGTCGCAAATAATAAGGCCGTTATCTAATGTATTGATTGCAATATTTCCATCGCTAAGTCCAATTGCCCCATAAATTGAGAACTTATTAAGAAAACCGGCATTTTCGTTTTCTAATGGTGTAATTGGATTAAAGTTCCACAAGCCATCGTCTTTTGTAAAAATTATGCTGTTTTTATTGTCTTTCTTAACAATTGAAAAAGCTCCTTTATCTTTAAAAACACTATCGGGATCTACACTAGTAATTTGGTTATCAATTATTTCTAAAACACCTATCCCTCTTTCAACTACAAAAAGCCGGTCTTCTGAAACAAAAGAAAGATGAAAAGAATTTGTTGGTTGGATAGTACTTACCTTACCTTTTTCGTAAACAAAAATCATTTCTTCCGATTGAAAATAAACCTTATTACCAATAATGTGAGTTTTCCAAATAACTCCAAAATGCATATTTTCGTTTTTTAGGCTATCGGAGATTGAATGGTATTTAAGTTTTCCAATATTGTTGGGAGAAAGAAAGCCAAACTCGTTATTTCCGCCAATAAAAACCACACCATTTTTTGAAACCGCCATAGATGTAACCCAAGTGCTTGGCTTAACGAAAATTTTGTCCCATTTCTTTCCATCAAATTGAAGCACATAATTGCTTGCTCCAAAATACATTACATCTCTTGAATCGCTTGCAATACACCAAATTTTAGGCTCCAGATTTTTTCCATAATCAACACCGGTATAGTTTTTAACGGGATATCTTACATACTGAGAAAATCCTGAAAGTGGAAATAGTGCAATAATTAGCAATAACAACACCTTCCTGCAAAAGGAGAGAAATTTGTACGAAAATATGATATTTTGCATTGTTTTGAAAGTTAAGAATTGTTTCAAAAGTAAATAAAAAATACCAATTGACTGCAAATATGTTGTTTAAACACAAGAATATTTTCATACATTCTTATTGTTATATTTGCAGCATGGAATGGTATATGATACTTGCCTTAGTGGGCGTTGGGATTTTTACCGGCTTTATAAATATTTTAGCCGGATCGGGTTCGCTAATTACCCTGCCCTTTCTGGTTTTTCTGGGTTTAGATCCTCATACTGCCAACGGTACCAACCGAATAGGCATTTTGTTTCAAAGTCTTGTGGGCGTTACAGCATTTAAAAAGCAAAAAGTTTTTACATGGAAAGAAACCATTTGGTTGGCAATTCCGGCAATTATTGGATCGGTTGTTGGTTCCAGATTAGCTGTAGATGTTAATGAGGATGTTTTAGATAAGGTAATTGGAGGATTATTAATTTTTATGTTTTTCTTTATTCTTATTAAACCCAACAAATGGCTGAAAGAAAAATCTGATTCTGTTAGTGCAAAACCCGGGGTTCTTAGTTTTATTATTTTCTTTGTTATTGGAATTTATGGCGGATTTATTCAGGCCGGTGTTGGTTTTTTCTTGCTTGCAGGTCTTGTTCTAGGTGCCGGAATGGATTTAATAAAAGCAAATGCAATAAAAGTCTTGCTAACCATGGCTTTTACTCCTCTGGCTTTGGCTATGTTTATTTATTATGGTCAGGTAAACTACGAATATGGATTTATTCTTGCAGGGGGAAATATGATTGGTGCGTTTATCGGAACTAAAGTCTCTGTTAGTTGGGGTCCTAAATTTGTAAGATATGTGCTTCTTGCAACATTACTCTTTGCAGGGCCTGCTTATTTGGGGGTGCAACTAGACTTTTTCTAGATATTTATTTTAAAACGATTTCTTTAATAACCTCTGAACCAACATTTTCGTTCATTCTTTTCATCAGTTCGTTTCTAATCATCATAAGTTCATTTCTTACTATTGAAGAATTTAGATGAACGAACATTACCCCTTTGTATATTTCAATTTTTCTTGTTGAATTTGCAACCATTTTTCCAACAAGCGATTCCCATGAATTAATAATTGAAGTTTCTTTTAATTTTTCTTCAAATCCCAAAGCCTTTACGTAAGCCTGCAATACTTCGTTTATATGTGTTGTGTCTTTTCGTTTCATGGGTTTAGCAAGGCTGAATTATTTTGAATAGTGAATATTCTGTATTCTGCATTAAGACCTTTTAGAATGGGGTCAATTCTTTCGGGACCGGTATCGGTAATAAAAATCTGCCCGAAATTATTACCTGCCACAAGTTCCAGAATTTTTGCGACTCTGTGTCTGTCTAGCTTATCGAAAATATCGTCGAGCAAAAAAATTGGTGTAATACCCGTAACTTTCTTAATAAAATCGAATTGCGCTAACTTAAGAGCCACTAAGTAAGATTTTTTCTGTCCCTGCGAACCCGTCTGCTTAATTGGATATCCTCCAAGACTAAGTTCCAAATCGTCTTTGTGAATTCCGGCTGTAGTATATTGAAACTGTCTGTCTTTTTCCAAACTTCTTTTCAAGACTTCCCTAAAATCTTCATTATCAAGCTGGGAGCTATATTCCAAACTAACAATTTCGTTTTCTCCGGAAATAAAGTTATAATGTTTATTAAAAATTGGAATAAACTCTTTAATGTATTCCAGCCTCTTCTTATGAATTCTTTCACCGGTTTCAATAATTGGTTCTGTCCATATTTCCAGAGAAACGGCATCGAAATGTCTTTTCGAAGCAAAATCTTTAAGCAATGCATTTCGCTGTGCAAGAGCTTTTTGATAAACCAATAAATCTTCCAGATATTCTTTATCGTACTGCGAAATAACCCCATTTACAAATTTTCTTCTAACATCGCTACCATCGAGAATTAGTTTAATATCGGAAGGCGAAACCATAACAAGAGGTAGTAATCCAATATGATCTGAAAGTTTTTCGTAATCTTTCCTATTTCTCTTAAACTGCTTTTTTTGCCCTTTTTTTATTGAACAGAGTACAGCCTCATTTTTATCGTTTAGCAGGTAATTTCCCTGAATCATTAGAAAATTTTCGTCGTGGCGAATTGACTGAGAATCAATATTATTGAAATACGATTTGCAAAATGAAAGATAATAAATGGCATCCATAAGATTTGTCTTTCCTGCTCCGTTATTACCTAAAAACACATTAAGTCTGGGGCAGAATTCCATTTCTTCCTGCGGGAAATTCTTAAAATTTAGTATTGAAAGTTCTTTTAGATACAATTTTTACTGTTTTTATACCCCAAAATTACCTCAATTCGGTGGAAATTCTTCTAAAAATTAAAATATTCTTAATGAATAATAAAAATATCCTCATCCTCACGTTTCATTAGGTATTGCTCTCTGGCAAATTTTTCGAGGTTTTCTTCGGTCGACATTAGTTCCTTCAGTCTCTTGCCATCTTCCTGAATTTGTTCTTTGTAGTATTGCTTTTCCTTAATAAGTTTATTTCGTATTTTTAAATCTCTTCGTCTCTCTATCAGATTGTTACCGTCAAAAATTCCAATCCAGATAATAAATAAACTTAACGACAGAATGTATCTGTTTCTAAAAATTCTGATAATTCTTTTACCCTTGATTTTCATTTTGCTTCATGTCGTTTTTAATTATTTCAAAATTATAAACCTAAACAAACCAAAAATCGGTAAGTCTAAAAAAGTTATTCAGAAAATTATGAACAATTCTTTTGCTAAATCTTAACAAATCTGGCTATCTTTAAACCTTTTGCTGTGCTGATATTCAGAAAATATATACCTGATTTTATTTCCGAAACACCAACACCCCCCGAGACAATTTTTACATTTTGCTTTCTTCCGGCAACGTCAGTTACATACACTTCCAAAACTTCCTCTTTTTCATTAAAATACAGAAATTCGGAAACCGGATTAGGGCCGAATGAAAGTTTTTCAATACCTAAATCGCTAATATCAGTATCTATTCGGTAATCAATAGCCATAGCATCGGTAGCAATTCCTACATCAAAAGTTCCTGTCATATCTCCATAAATATCGTAAATAAAGCCGGAACCATAGCTAAAATAATCGGTTGTGGCAGTGTAAAATTTTTGATTTACTTTATCGAAAACAACAGATGAAATTGCATCGTAACCACCGGGGCCAGAAATAAGATTTGTATTTATAAGATCTTGTGAATAAAGATTGTAGGTGCCAACATTGCCGTTGACCTGCAAAAACAAAGCTGTACCGTTTACGGCATAACCTCTGCCAATATTTTCTTCGTAAAAATCAACAAAAACTTCTCCTGTTGAAATTTCATAAATACCAACCGCTCCAATTGTATCGCCATTCCAATTGTATGTTTCATTTACAAAATATACATTGTAACCATCTGTTAATAAGTTTCCTATCCCTTCTCCATCGGTTCCTAATTCTATGAATCTTTCAAACGACTGACTTGCAGGATCAATTACAGCAATTTTGCCTTCCGGAGCTCCGTAACCTCCAAACACTGCTAAATAAACTGTATCGTTGGCAACTGCAAAACCATACGTCTGATCGTTTACTTCAGTAATTTCGTAAAGCAACTCCGACAAATCGTTTTTGTTATAAACTTTAAGATAAACCCCATCAACACAACTAAGCCATCTGCCAATAAAAAGTTGGTTATTCCATACTGCCAGTTTGTTAACATTGCCAACATTTACTTCATCAACTCGCGCATAAGTATCTATGTTATACTTTACAACGTAATCGTTTGCCGCAACAAAAGCTGTATTTCCATCAACAATAACATTTTGTACATATCCGGTATTTATTGTATCGAAGGCTGTAGTTTCTCCTGTTTCAGGATTATAAGAAGATACATAAACATACCCTCCTGCCCCTTCGGCAATAATAATTTGCTTTACAAACTCTGTCTGCGCTAAAGACAATACTGAACTTACCAGAAATGCAATTCCGGACAATAGTAAATTTCTTCTTTTCATTTTTTTGTTTTTTTTAAAAGTTAAACATTACAAATAATTGACAAAACCTCCGGAAAACCGGCAAACAATCAATTCGTAAGCTAACAGGAAAAAATGCAGGATTTTGCTTTTAAACAATCACCTTAGCTTTTACACCCGAAAGCAAATGAATACTAAAATATGGCAGGTCTTCTGACTTTCCTCACCTTAAGCTCCTTCCCATTCCTCAAAATCAGAACAGTGGACAAGTACGCTTAAGGCACATTCCCTTGCGGGACAAGGATTACAGCAGCGGGTACTGTTCGGGATTTTCACCCGATTCCCTTTTCATTCCGAAGATGTAATATCTCCGAAAAACCATGCGACAAATATAATTTATTTTTTAAGGTTAACTCTTTTTTTTAGATTATTTTTGTCAACTATATATTTTTAACCTCATGAGCATGGGCTCGTGACAAAACTTTAAATTATGTGTTTAAGCATTCCGGCCAAAATTATTTCTATTGAAGGAGACATGGCCAAAGTATCGGTTGGTGGAGCTGAATATGAAGCAAGTATTCAAATGGTTCCCGATGCACAGGAAGGAGATTATATTCTAATGCATACAGGCTTTGCAATTCAAATAATAAGTGAAGAAGAAGCCGAAGAAAGCCTTAAAACCTTCGAGGAATTTAAGGAATTTAACGAAAGTCTGGACCGCGAAGAAGAAGAAACCGGCAACAGAATCACCTAAACTACTCCTAAAAAACTATAAATGAAGTACATTGACGAATACAGGGACAAAAACCTTGTAATAAATCTTGCCGAACAAATTCGTAAGGAAAGCAAAAAGGAAATTAAATTAATGGAAGTCTGTGGTGGTCATACAATGGCTATTCAGAAATTTGGAATTCCTGCCCTACTTCCTGAAACCATAAAGTTAATATCGGGACCAGGCTGTCCGGTTTGTGTTTCCGACAGAAAGTTTATAGATCAAACAGTTGCATATTCAAGACTTTCAAACGTAATAATTGCAACTTATGGCGATTTAATCAGAGTGCCGGGCTCATCTTCGAGTCTTAACGAAGAAAAAGCAGCCGGAAAAGATATAAGAATTGTATATTCCGTTTTGGATGCTCTTAAAATTGCCGAACAAAATCCCGATAAAATTGTAGTTTTTCCGGGCATTGGTTTCGAAACAACAGCTCCCGCCAGTGCTGCAGGTATTTTGAATGCTGAAAAAAGGGGAATAAAGAACTTTTTGGTTTATTCGTCTCACAAAATAATGCCTCCTGCAATGGCCGCACTAATTGATGAAGGCGTTAATCTAAACGGCTACATAGCACCGGGACATGTTAGCACTATTACAGGAACAGCAATATATGCCGATATACCAAAAAAATACAATCTTGGTTGCGTAATTGCAGGTTTCGAACCTGTTGATTTGCTTCAATCTGTATTAATGCTTGTAAAACAGATAGAATCTGGCAAACCAAAAGTTGAAATTCAATACAAACGAGTAGTTAAACCCGAAGGAAATATTATTGCTCAGGGAATGATGAATTCGGTTTTTGAATTGCGACCAGATTGGTGGCGAGGTCTTGGCGTACTGCCGGGTTCAGGATTAGGAATAAGTGAAAAATATTCAGCTTTTGATGCAGAAAAACAATTGCAAGTAGAAGTTGAACCTACCAAAGAAGACAAAGGTTGCATCTGCGGAGAAATATTAAAAGGATTAAAATCTCCCAAAGACTGTAAACTTTTTGCAACAGCATGCAGTCCTTCCGATCCCGTTGGAGCCTGCATGGTTAGTAACGAAGGAGCTTGTCACGCTTACTATAAATACAACAGAAATTTATAAAATGAGAAAAAACGACAGAATATTATTGGGGCATGGAAGTGGTGGTCAACTTTCGCACGAACTCATCAAAAATGTATTTATTAAGAATTTCAGTAATACCGAATTGAATAAACAGACCGATTCGGCAATTCTTAAAATAGAAGATTTGAATCTTTGCTTTACAACTGATTCTTATGTAGTTGACCCGATTTTCTTTTCAGGAGGAAACATTGGAAAACTTGCAATTGCAGGCACAGTAAACGATTTGGCCGTAGCAGGAGCAAAACCATTGTATTTAAGTGCAGGTTTTATTATTGAAGAGGGTTTTCCAATGGATGATTTGGTTAAGATTACCGAAACAATGAAAGAAGAAGCCCAAAAAGCCGGAATAACAATAGTTACAGGCGACACAAAAGTAGTTGATAGAGGAAAAGCCGATAAAGTATTTATAAACACTTCAGGCATTGGAATTCTTCCCAAAAAAAACAAAGAAATAGCCTCGGGAAGCAAGATAAAACCGGGCGATAAAATAATAATTAACGGGTCTATTGGAGATCACGGAATGACAATAATGGCTGAGCGTAACGATTTAAATATATCTGCAAAAATCGGCTCCGACTGTGCTTGTCTAAACCACATGATAAACGATATTCTAAACGCCTCAGATAAAGTTAGTTTTATGCGAGATGCAACCCGTGGAGGAATTGCAACTGTTCTAACTGAAATAGTAAGCGACAAAGATTTCGGATTAATAATTGAAGAAGATCAAGTTCCTGTAAAAGAAGCCGTAAGAGGAATATGTGAACTTTTGGGCTTCGACCCTTTTTATGTAGCTAACGAAGGAAAAGTAATAGTGGTAGTTGCCTCAGAAGATGCCGAAAAAGTTGTTGCTGCCATGAAAAACCACAAAGAAGGAAAAGAAGCAGCAATAATTGGAGAAATAACATCCGAACACAAAGGCAAAGGTTGGATTAACACAGGAATTGGTGGCAAAAGAATTATAGATATGCTTGCAGGTGAGCAACTTCCCAGAATTTGTTAAAACTAATACAATCATGCTTATAGAAGTAATTAAAGAAGACATAACAAAACTACAAGTTGATGCAATTGTAAACGCCGCTAACAATAGTCTTTTAGGCGGAGGAGGAGTTGACGGGGCAATACATACAGCGGCAGGAGAAGAACTTCTTAAAGAATGTAGAACTTTAAACGGCTGCAAAACCGGAGAAGCAAAAATTACCAAAGGCTATAAACTTCCTGCAAAATTTGTAATTCATACTGTTGGTCCTGTTTGGGAAGGAGGGAAAAACAGTGAAGATAAACTTCTGGCTAACTGTTATATAAACTCTTTAAAGCTTGCAGAAGAAAACAATCTTGAAACCATTGCTTTTCCGGCAATTTCCACCGGTGTTTACGGATTTCCAAAAGAAAGAGCGGCAATAATTGCAGTAAAGAACGTTTGGGATTTTTCTAAAAACACCAAAAATGTTAGGAAAGTGATTTTCTGCGTCTTCGATGATGCTTCACTTTTACTATACCAAAAACTCTTAAGATAAGAATAATATGATACGACACATTGTAATGTTCAGAATGAAAGAAGAATACAGCGAAGAAGACAAACGAAAATATGCCTTTCAAATAAAAGACAAGCTTGATACTCTTCCGGCATTAATTTCTTGCATAAAAAAAATGGAAGTTGGCGTAGATATTCTGCGTTCCGACCGTTCTTACGATGTAGTTTTAACGGCAGATTTCGAAAACATGGAAGATTTGAATGAATACACAATTAATCCACATCATGTTGAAGCAGTGCAACTTGTAAGACAACACAGAGATTTGATTGCTGTTGTTGATTATTTGGTTTGAAATAATTATTAAGTAATTGTAATTTTGAAAAGCTATAGTTGTATTATTACAGGAATTTAGTATTTTTGCCCCACTTTTAAAAAACCAGCAAGTTTTTATTTGTACTATTTTATTTCTCACTTTTCCGGCATTACGGGCAGGGTGGGTTATGTAATTTTTAATAAACTGAAAAAATGTTGAACAAAACTGAAAACAAAGGTTGGCTGGTTACCTTTGCCGGATTGGCAATAAATCTTGCACTTGGCATTCTTTACGCCTGGAGTGTTATTAAAGGAGCTATTATTCAATCAATTGAAAAAGGCGGGTCGGAAGGTTTCGACTGGGATTTAGCAAGTCTAAACGATCCTTATGCTGTTTGTATTCTCAGCTTTGCTTTTTCTATGATGCTTGCAGGAAAAATTCAGGACGTGAAAGGTCCTTCTTTTACTGCAAAAATTGGTGGTGTTTTAGTTGGACTTGGCTTTATTATTGCCTCTTTGTCAACTAATTACTATCTTTGGCTTCTTGGATTTGGTCTTCTTGGCGGTATGGGAATAGGTTTTGGTTACTCTGCCGCTACTCCCGCAGCCCTTAAGTGGTTTTCTTCAAAAAAGACAGGTTTAATTGCAGGTATTGTTGTTTCAGGATTTGGTCTTGCTCCGGTTTATATTGCCCCTCTTACTTCCTTTTTGGTTGGGGGTCACGGACTACAATCTACTATGCTGTTTTTTGGAATTGGCTTTATAGTAATTGTTGGAGGACTTGCTTTCTTTCTAAAAAATCCACCTGCCGGATATGTGCCTGTACAAAATTCGGCAATTTCAAAAAAGAAAAAGAGTAAGGAAGATACCGGAGAAGAAGTAAATACCTGGGGAATGTTAAGAAATAGAAAGTTCTATTTAATGTGGGTAATTTTCTTTATTGGTTCAGGAGCAGGCCTAATGGTTATTGGAAACATATCGGGTATGGCAAAAGCCAGCTTGGGCGATTCTGCTTTTATTGCTGTTGCTATTATGGCTATTGGTAACGCTTCGGGAAGGATTGTTGCAGGAATTGTTTCCGATAAAATTACCAAATCTGCTACTTTATTTATTATACTTCTATTTCAGAGTTTTTTAATGTTTCTCTCATATCTAATTCTTAATGAAGACGCTTCTGCTGTAACTATTGTTATTCTTGCTACTCTTATTGGATTTAATTATGGCACCAATTTATCTTTGTTTCCTTCGTTTACAAAGGGTTTCTGGGGTTTGAAAAATTTCGGTCTTAATTTTGGTGTTCTTATGACTGCCTGGGGTTTGGGCGGATTTGTCTTTAGCAGACTTTCTCAGGCTCTTTATGCAAGTACCGGCGATCATGTTATGTCGTTTATTATTGCAGGTTCTTCGTTGGGATTTTGCTTGTTTTTAACTATCTTCCTACTTGAAATAAAGAGTATGAACTAATTAATGCAATAAACAAAACCAACATACAATGCCTTAACACGAGTTTTTGACGGAATTATATAGGCTTCGGGATTTGCCGAGAATCTTAGTATAAATTTATCTTTGAAATTTGCCTTTATGCCCAGTTGGGTGCTCCAAGTTCCATAACCTCCGTAATGGAAACCAAGGTTAAGATTGTATTTTTGTTTTATTGAATAGTCTCCGTTTACATAGAAAAGAGGCAGTTTAAAACCGGCATCGTGAAGGTAAACCAAGCCTGTTTCAATCTTAATTGTGGAAAAATCCTTTATTACCGCTAAATGTATTCTTTCAGGTAAGGCTGTTGAAAAACGTGCCGATTCTGCTTCAGCATGCATTATTTTTGTTAATGTGTCGCCGGAAAATCCACTAATGTCAGGTTCAACAATATTTAGAATATCAGGTATTTCAATTCCTTCAAAATGAATTAGTGTATCAGTTTTAATATAAAAGCCATGTCGGTTCCAATTAATAAAACCTATGTTAGTTATTCCTATTTTTACTTGTAAATCTTTGTTATCATTAAAAAAATTGAAAAATAAGTCGAATGAGGCTCCCAAGCCTGTTGATTCTAAAATATTACGGTAAACGGAATCGGAAGCAAAATATGTTCCTTTTAATGCCAAATCGAGGTATTCGCCCGATTCTTCGGTAAATAGATAAGCTGTTTTTGTAGAAAATCCCGAATACGATTGTCCTTTTAACAAAGAAAATCCCATAAAATATGTTGCATTGCTTTCTTGCTTAAAAATTCCTGCTCTAAACTGCTGATAGCGCATTGTTACAAGGTTCATATTGCTTAAGTCGGCTTGTTTCCCTCCGTAATTGCTGTTTCCAAAAAATGCAAGATTAAAAAAATCGGGAGAAAAGGAAACATGATTAACCGAATGCGATTCAAGCGAAAACATAAAACCATATCCTGATGTTCCAAACATACTATCGGGTCGAAAGGCGAAATTTAGGTCAATATCGTCGAAATATCCCAAACGATTTTTTTCCTTAAGTTTGTTTGAAAGCTTTAGGTCGTCGCTAATGTACTTATTGGAAAACAGCCCATTAACAAATTCATTATTTATTGAATTGCTTCCGTACCAAGTAGAAAAGCCGGTTGAAATTTCGGCATTACCCGCTTTAATATTGTGTAAACGCGACCAATCCGAACCAACAATAATCTGCGAGTTAACAAATAAACCGGTTGTTAAGAACAAAAACAGAACAAAAATTCTCTTTTTCATACATTAGTTTAAATGATATTTAAAATCTGCAACAAGCTTAAAACTAATAGAATAGTAGCTATAAATACTTACATGGGTATCTACGGGTCTGGTATCGAATCTGGCAACAATCTTAACATATCCTGCTTCAACAATTTTCTTTAGCTTGTCTTTGCTAATTTCTGCTACTAACTTCGATTTTTGCGGAACATCAACTATTCCGCTGCTTGTGTTAACAACACCTGCTTCTGCAATTTGAGGAGTAAGAAACAGAGAGTCTGTTATATTATTTAAAGTATCCATTATAAACATTTGTAATTCAGCCTGAAAGGGAAAATAATTGTCTGTAATAAGAATTAGATTACCTCCCAGAACATCTTCAATTTCTGCAGAGGATAAATCTATAGCTACAGTATCCGACAAGGTTAGATTTGATGCCTTGAGAGAAAGAGGAACTTCGAGACTTATGCTTGCAGAGATTTCATCGCCATAATAAACAAAATCAGTCCCCGAACCCGGAATTGGTTGGGCAATATTATAATTAGTTTCTACTCGTAAATTGTAACTTAATTTATCGGGCAAATTGCTTATAAGTTCCTGAATATTTGAATTTGAATTAGACAGCAACCATGAGCTGTTGGCCGGAATTACATCTGTATAAGGAGAAAGAGGATCGGTGGGTTTTGAAATATATAATGGTTCCGACATAATTGGTCCCGAAAGACTTACACTTGCCCCGGTTCTGCTGTTTATTGATGTAAGTTCATTAATAAAGACTGCACCTTCAACGCCAATTTGGTTTTTTATTTGTAGTGAAAGAAGCACATTTTCGAGACTTAATTCTGCACCATCTATCTCGTTAAGCACCTCGAAATCGATAATTCCCGATTCTTCAGCAATATGATATCCCAAAAAACCTTTGCCGTACTCGGGGATAATATTTGAAAAAGAAAGGTTCAGATACAAACTGTCGTCTTGGGTAAGAGTAATCATATTTCCGGTGGAATCTATTCCTCCAGTAATTTCGTAATAGAGCGAATTTATAGTGTCGCTGTCTATTATTCCATTACCGTTTAAATCGCCCATTGCGGCCTCTAAGGAACCAACACCTCTAAAATTTATGTAATAATCGGAAACATCTTTTTCAACAGAGAAATGACCTGCTCCCGAAACAGTTCCTGCCGGTACATCTCCTGTAATTTCGAGAGGAATTCCACCAAGCAGAGCCGAAAAAAGTTTTAAATTGAAGTGCATAGGCTGTTGAATGGTATTATAAATATCGATATTGATTTTACCTTCTCTAACAAGCACTTCGGACAGTTGAACGCCATTACCTGGGTCAATTACTGCCTGTTCCCCCATGTCTATAAGGTCTTGATTGGGAAAAACTGCAGTTGCTGAAAGAATTACCAAATCTCTAATAACAATAGAAGCCGTAAGCGACATTGCAGTGTCTATAATAACATCGCCGGGGGTTCCGGGGCTTTCAAGAGTAATTACTCCAACAAGATTTCCTTCCAAAGTTATTCCTTCGAGGGAAGAAGTTCTGGTAAGCTCCGAATTTGGGGGAATAATATCGAAAACATCCTGAAAAACCACCGTACCATCGTCGGCATTTCTTAGCTCGAAAGTAAGGTTTGTAATAGCCATTGGCATTTGATTGTTCATAATAATATCCATGTAACCCGATTCAATTTCAACGGATTCGAAATACTCTGAAGCATCAATGGCAATATCGTTAAACACTTGTTGGTCAACAGGATCTATAGTTGCCGGAATACCAAAATTATGGGCATTCATAATTGTAGTATAAAGATTTGAACCGGGGCCGTTTTCCTCCAAATCGTAGAGTGCAATATCGCCTAAGGAAGTTCTGTATGTAAAATCATATTCACCAATATCAAGATTTTCGAGATTAACAGTAAATTCAATTGAAGTATCGGGAATAACAAACATAGAATCCAATTTCATTGAGTACATATCGCTGCCGTAGGAAAGAAAAACCAGATTATTTGCCCCAACACTCACCAATGAATCGTCGACAATATCATCTAAAGTTAATGAACCATAGGCCAGAGGTGCTAAAATGCCCACATCCCAATTGGGTTTTTCGAATTCTTTCTTACAAGCTTGAAATCCCAAAGAAAAAAGTGCAAACCAAAAAACAATTTTATATATATTTTTCATACAGTCTCAAGACTATTTTTGTTAGCCAATAGTTGCTTGAAATACAAAGAAAGGAAAAAATATTTTAAAAACATGGGATTGTTCGGAAAGTTGGAAAGTCGGAAAGTTTTAAGGTCGGAAGGTCTTAAGGTCGGAAAGTTTTAAGGTCTGAAGGTCTGAAAGTCTTAAGGTCAAAGGATAAAGGTTCATTAGGGACATTCCCCCTTAGAAAAGGGGGCAGGGGGATTGAATGGTTTGATTGTTGATTACGGATTACGAATTACGGATTAGGTGATTGGGTTTGTAGGTTAGAGAGAGTTGCATTAAGTTTATCTATATTTTGAAGTGGAATAGTTTTAACCTGTTGGTTAAAGTTGATTTTGACTTCTGGTTTTGTGATAGAATTAAGAGGGTGATTTTTGTCGAAGCCCTCCACAGGAGAAAAGTTGAACAGGTCGTTGGGAGTGCAGTAAAGTTCTTTGCACAAAATTTCGATTTGAGTAAAACTTAAGGATTTAGCTCTATTTGAGGCAATATAATGAGCCACGTTATGGGTAAATCCGATTTTCTTTAAAAATGTGTAAGGTTTTTGAATTGCCCTTTGTTTGCAAATATCAAGGAAATTTAATTGAATCATGATAAAAAAAGTTTTTGTTAATTATTTACAAATATAAAACTCTTATCGGAATTAATTATTGTCTTAAGCAATTTAATCTTAGTCTTAAGCAATTTAATCTTACTCTTAAGCAATTTAATTTTAGTCTTAAGCAATTTAATCTTACTCTTAAGCAATTTAATCTTAGTCTTAAGCAATGTAATCCTAGTCTTAAGCAATGTAATCTTACTCTTAAGCAATGTAATCTTAGTCTTAAGCAATTTAATCTTTATCTTAAGCAATGTAATCTTAGTCTTAAGCAATTTAATCTTTATCTTAAGCAATGTAATCCTAGTCTTAAGCAATGTAATCTTACTCTTAAGCAATGTAATCTTAGTCTTAAGCAATTT
>JAFGXD010000005.1 GCA_016936815.1 Bacteroidales bacterium | reverse complement strand
ATTTTTTTTTCTTTTGAACTGCAACTCGTTTTATAATTGAACGAGAAAAATTTCTTTTTTACTTCCCTGCCAAAATATTAATATAATCTTTAGCTTCCCTTCTATCTGCACCTGTTAGCTTAGAATAAAATACCATAGCTTTTGCCATTTCGTTTAATGCAATCATATTTTTCAATATTCTTTCCATATTGCCATTAGGATTTGTTTCAATTTTACCCTTTTCCATAAAAAAAACATTAGCACAATCGAGACATAATAGAGTTTGCAAATTCATGGAATCGGATTGAAAACCCGATAGAGCCAATTTCTCAGAATTACAAATTGGGCATTTAATTGACTTATTCATGATTTTATTTTTTTAGGGTTTGAACAAGATAGGAAAAATTTGTTTAGCCGACCACAATAGATAGTTTTTTATACAGTAATTGAAAGTGAATTTACTGAAAAATAAAGTAATTTTGCAAAAAAAATTATTTATATGAAAAACCGAAAAGTACGAGTTCGTTTTGCCCCTAGTCCAACCGGCCCGCTGCATATTGGCGGTGTTAGAACAGCTCTTTTTAACTACCTGTTTGCAAAAAAAAATAACGGCGATTTTATTCTCAGAATCGAAGATACCGACCAAACAAGATTTGTGGAAGGTGCAGAAGACTACATTGTGGAAGCATTGGAATGGTGCGGACTAAAATTCGATGAGTCGGTAAAAAACGGTGGCAATTACGGACCCTACAAACAATCGGAACGTAAAGAAATTTATCGTCAGTTTGCCGATAAACTGCTTGAAAGCGGCAATGCTTATATTGCTTTTGATTCTCCTGAAGAACTAGATAAACTTAGAAAAGATTACGAAGCGCAAAAACTCATTTTTACATATAATGCCGAAATTAGAAATTCTCTTACTAATTCTCTGGTTTTAACTGAAAATGAGGTAAAAAGAAGAATGGATTCGGGAGACCCTTATGTTATTAGATACAAAATGCCCGAAAATACAACCATTGTAATGAACGACATTATTAGAGGAGAAGTAAAAGTGAACAGCTCAACTCTCGATGATAAAGTTTTGTTTAAATCAGATGGCATGCCTACTTATCATCTTGCAAATGTGGTTGACGATTACCTGATGGAAATATCGCACGTTATTAGAGGAGAAGAATGGCTTCCATCCTTACCTCTTCATGTGTGTTTGTATGATTCTTTGGGCTGGAAAGACGCAATGCCCGAATTTGCTCACCTTCCGCTTTTGTTAAAGCCTACCGGAAACGGCAAACTCTCTAAACGCGATGGCGACAAAATGGGATTCCCTGTGTTTCCTCTTTTTTGGCCTCATGGAGAAACTGCCAGAGGCTACCGCGAAGATGGCTATTTTCCTGATGCTTTTGTTAATCTTTTGGCTCTGCTGGGTTGGAATCCGGGAACAGAACAGGAGATTTTTACACTTGAACAACTTGTAGAATTGTTTTCTCTGGAAAGGGTTAACAAATCGGGCGCCCGTTTCGATCCCGAAAAGGCTAAATGGTTTAATCATCAGTATATGCAATTAAAATCTAATGAGGAAATTGCATGTTTGTTTAAGAAAGAACTTGAGAAAAAAGCGGTTGAAATATCTCTTGAAAAACTTATTACAATTGTTGGTCTTGTTAAGGAAAGAATAGGATTTGTAAGCGAACTTTGGGAACAATCGTGGTTTTTCTTTAATTCTCCCGAAACCTACGACCAAAAAATTGTAGAAAAAAAATGGAAAGAAGAAACTCCCGGAATATTACAAGGCGTTGTTAATCTTTTACAAGAAATCAATAATTTCGAAAGAGATAATCTTGAAATAGAATTTAAGGCATATTTGGAAAAAAATGAAATAGGATTTGGTCAGGTTATGAATGCTTTCCGTCTTTGCCTAACCGGCGGAGCTACAGGCCCCGATTTGTTTTCAATTGTTTCTGTAATTGGAAAAGAAGAAACTGTAAATAGAATAAATTTGGCTTTGGAAAAAATAAAATAGTATGAAAAGCTACATAAGCATTCTAAAATTGGATTTTGAGAAAAATGCAAATGCCCAAATAGCCGCTCAAATGAAGGCTTACATGAAGGGGCAATTCGATTATTTTGGAATTAAAAGTCCTATTAGGAAAGAACTAGTAAAAGAATTTTTCAAGCAAAACGGACTTCCAAAAGACGAAAATCTTAAAGATTTTATTAAGGGTATTTGGTTTTTACCGCAAAGAGAATTCAAATATGTTGCTATTGAGCTAATGGATATGAAAATAAAGGTAATGGACGAATCGTGGGTCGATTTTGCCGCCGAGCTACTTGTTTTTGAATCGTGGTGGGATACGGTTGATGGTATTTCTGCCAATGTTAGTGGAAAACTGCTTCAGAAATTTCCTCATCTAGCCGAAGAAAAGTCGCTTAATTGGAGCCATTCCGGTAATATGTGGCTGCAACGAATGTCACTTCTATTTCAACTTAAATACAAAAGCAAAACCGATACAAAACTTCTAACCAAATACATAGAGCAACATATTGATAGTAAGGAATTCTTCATTAGAAAGGCAATTGGCTGGATATTAAGAGAATATGCTAAAACTAATCCGCAGTGGGTTGTTGAGTTTTGTAATAATCACCCTAATTTATCGGGTTTAAGCAGAAGGGAAGCATTAAAGAGATTGTAGAAATAGAGGAAGGTTTATGTTTAGTAACAATTAACTCAACTACTTTGTAAGTAGCCAAACTTGAATTTCAGTATTTTTTCTTATGCTATCAAGTTGATTAATGGCCGAGGTTTGCGAATCAAATCCTGCAATAGAAATTCTAATTCTGCCCTTATTGTCTATTGGTAAAATAACGGGTTCAAATCCTTTATCAATTAATGTTTTGGCAAATTTTTCTGCTTGTTTTTGGGTTTGAAGACTTCCTGCAATTATATGGTATTTTAAATTATTGTAAGTTTTTGTTTCTTCTATTTTTGGTTGAGGTATAATGGTTTCAGGTTGGAGATCTGAGTCAATTTTATTAACAATTTCTTCTTCAACAACTTTGGTACTGTCTTCTTTTTTGTTAATTGCCTGAACTTCATTCTTTTTCATATTTCCTGAATAATAAAGGGCATTTTTCTTATTAGTAAGAAAAGTAACAGATTCTTCCAAAGAATTTGGATTAATAAAGGCTGAATCAATTGCTCTG
The DNA here is from genome assembly GCA_016936815.1 of Bacteroidales bacterium. Taxonomy (GTDB): domain Bacteria; phylum Bacteroidota; class Bacteroidia; order Bacteroidales; family GWF2-38-335; genus GWF2-38-335. The sequence goes on along the minus strand of JAFGXD010000005.1, from coordinate 3,764 downwards.
GGACTAGTTATTTCAACTCTTTTATGACCTGATGAAAAAGGATTTATAGAAGAAAAATAGGAATTATTAAGCAAATTTGAATAGAAAGGTGCAATAAGCATTGCCATTACTAATGGAGCAGCAATAACCGTTCTTAGTATTCTGTGTCGCTTGATTTTTTTTGTAAGCGGGTCGGTTTTTTGAAATTCTTTATTTAAACGACGAATTTGGTTTTTGTCAACAATAACAGGAAAGTGAAATGCATTTAGTCCAAAAGAGTCAATTAAAAAATTTGTTGTATTATCAGGGATAAACTTTAAGCGGTTTTCAGCATTAATAAAAAAGGTTCCTAATCCGTCTAAAATAACTTTTTCTCCAAAAGAAAGACTTTTGTAAGTATTGTTAACAAAGGATTCAATAATAAATGAAGCTTGTTCATTGCTTATTTTTTCTTTTTTCTGAATGTGTGATGAAAGCAAATAATCATTTTCTCTAATATGAAGATTAAATGCAATACGCTTTGCAGGGGGTGAAAAATTGTTATTGCCTTCAATTGAACCGCCGGGAAAATAATCGGCAATAAAACCACCGAAGCCCGGAACAATTACACAATCGTTAAAATACAATAAGTCACTTATATATGAAGGTAATCCAGTCATTTTTCTGATTTGTTTTACTCAAGTTCAAAAGTAGATAAAATACCTTCTTCTCTCAATTCAAGATTTTAACAAGTTAATAACAAAAATGGCAGTTAATTTGTTAGTAAATTCGTTAATAAATATTTGTTTATTTTATTATACTTGAATTTCAGTTAAATGCAAATTATTACCTTATGTGTTATTCTTAGAGTTTTTTGAAATAAGTGAATATCACTATATTTGCCAAGAAAAGCGGGAAAGAATTTCCTGGCAACAAATTTGTCAAACGAAAAAAAACTTTTACAATGAAAGAAATACGCATGGTTGATTTAAAAACGCAGTACAATAAAATAAAAGAAGAAGTTGACCGTGGAATAAAGGAAATTATTGACTCCACTGCTTTTGTAAAAGGTCCTGCGGTTACCGAATTCGAGAGTGAGTTGGCAGCATATAATAACTCTAAACATGCTATTTCTTGTGCAAATGGAACTGATGCTCTTCAGGTGGCCATGATGGCTTTGGGTTTAAAACCTGGAGATGAGGTTATTACATCGAATTTTACTTTTGTTGCCACAGTTGAAGTTATTGCATTACTGGGACTTACCCCTGTTTTGGTTGATGTAAATCCAAAAACATTTAATCTATGTCCTTCTGCCGTCGAAAAAGCCGTAACCGAAAAGACAAAAGCAATTGTACCGGTTCATTTATTCGGACAAGCTGCTGAAATGGAAGAAATTAATCGTATTGCAAAAAAATACAATCTTTTTGTAATTGAAGATCTTGCTCAGGCCATTGGAACAGAATATACTTTTGAAGACGGCACCAAGAAAAAGACAGGAAATATGGGTGATGTGGGTTGTACTTCCTTTTTTCCTTCCAAAAATTTAGGCTGTTTTGGCGACGGAGGAGCAATTTTTACTAACAACGACGAACTTGCCGCAATGCTGAAATCAGTTGTAAATCATGGAATGACAAAAAGATACTATCACGATCATGTTGGTGTAAACTCCAGATTAGATGCCATTCAGGCTGCAATTTTAAGAGTAAAGTTGAAACATCTTAATTCATATAACCAAGCCCGACAAAAAGCTGCAGAATTTTACGATAAAGCTTTCGAAAATTGCCCCAATATTTCAACTCCTTCAAGATTCAAAAAATCTACTCACACTTTTCATCAGTATACTCTAATTGCCAATGAAATTAACCGGGATAATCTGATTTCATTCTTAAGTGAAAAAGGAATTCCGGCTATGGTTTACTATCCTGTTCCATTGCATTTGCAGAAAGCTTATGCCGATTCAAGGTATTCGGAAGGCGATTTTCCTGTAACCGAAAAACTTTGTAAAACAGTATTTTCATTACCAATGCACACAGAACTTGACGAAGAACAATTGACCTATATAACAGATAATGTTTTGCATTTTTTGAAAATGGCATAACAAGAAAAATTGACGTATAGATAAAATTTATTAACTATGAAAAAGAAACAAATAGCAGTAATCCTTTCGGGATGTGGAGTTTACGATGGCTCAGAAATTCATGAAGCTACACTTAGTCTTTATGCAATTTCTAAACTAGGTGCCGAGTATCAAATTTTTGCACCCGACATTGACCAACATCATGTAATAAACCATATTACCGGTGAAGAAATGGCTGAAAAAAGAAATGTTTTGGTAGAATCTGCACGCATTGCCAGAGGAAATATTAAATCTTTGGATAAATTAAATCAAAACGATTTTGATGCAATTATTTTTCCCGGAGGATTTGGTGTCGCAAAAAACTTATGCAATTTTGCTTTTAAAGGAACAGATTGTCAGGTAGATAGCTCTATTGAAAATCTTATTAAGTCATTTCATTCTGCTGGAAAACCCATTGGAGCTCTTTGCATTTCACCGGTTTTAATTGCAAGAGTATTACATGGAGTTGAAGTAACAATAGGAGAAGATGCAGGAACTGCAAAAGCAATAGAGACTTTTGGAGCAAAACACAATAAAACAAAGCATGGAGAAGTAACAGTTGACAAGAAAAACAAAATAGTTACAAATCCTTGTTATATGCTGAACTCAACAATTGCTCAAATTGGCGAAGGAGCTGAAAATGTAGTGAAAGCTATTCTTGAATTGGTGTAATTTCAAAGTTGCATGGGTGTAATTTCAAAATAATACTTGTGTAATTTCAAAATACAACTTTTATCTTCTCAAAACTTCATCCGCCAGTTTTTCCCTAAATTCGTAAAAAACATCGGAAAGACTGCTTTCGCCGTTCATTCCGTAATTTATTAAAAAAGCCATAGTGGTATTAGTTTTTGGAAACCAGAATAAATCTGCCGAATATTGCAAATCTCGTCCTCTATGACCAAGAGCATAATCCGATTCTACCCTGTCCTGAAAGTCTTTGTAGATTCCAAGTCCAAGCCTGCGGTTTGTTTCTTCTTCAACTTCGGTAAATATTAGCATTTCCTGAAGAGCCTCTTCCGAAATAAGAGTTTTTTCAATTAATAGCGCTTTAATAAATATGTTTAAATCGCTAACTGTGCAGTAAATTCCATTATACCCATTTCCGCTGCCGGTATGGTAATTTGAAAGATTGAGAATTGTTCCGTTGTTATGCAAATCGTAATATCCCTGTGCTGTTGTAACAGGCAGCTCATCATCCCAATGGTAGTAAGTGTTATTCAATTCAAGTGGAATAAAAATTCTTTCTTTTAACATGTCAACGTGAGGTTTGCCGGTTATTTCTTCAATTATCAGCGAAGCTAAAAGAAAATTGGTATTTGAATAATGAACACCTTCACCTACAGAAAAATACGCATCTTTGCCATAAGCACATTCAAGCAGCTCATCAGCACTCCAGTCTTTGTTGGGATTATTCAGCAGTTTTAAATACAATCCCTGATCACTAATTATATCGTAAATTCCGGAAGTGTGATTAAGAATCTGACGAATTGTTGCTTGTTCGGCATTTTCAATTTTAGAGCAAGTTTTTTCATCCAAATATTTGCTGATTTTGTCGTCCAGATCAAGTTTACCTTCATCGTAAAGCATTAAAATTAAAGTTGCTATATCACTAGTGTCCACTAAAAATTAAAAGATAATTGTGCCTCAAAATTGTTGTCTAAATTATTTTCAGATATTTCATCATCATGGT
>JAFGXD010000004.1 GCA_016936815.1 Bacteroidales bacterium | reverse complement strand
TTAGAGAGTCTTGGCCAAGAGAGCTAAAAGAAAACAAAACCAGAATTATTAATATTTTTATTGACATATAACTTTATTTAATATTGAGTGTTTTGCATTATTTACTCTTATAAAGAAAATACCTTTGCTGTATTCTTGCAAATTAATGGTTAATTGTTTATCAACAACATTTTCTTTTTTAATTAAAAGCTGACCAAAACTATTATACAAATAAATTGTGTTTGGAGTATCAATACCATCAATCTCTACATTTATTATGTCTTTTGTAGGGTTTGGATAAATATTTACCAAAAACTCATCGTTTTCAATTTGTACTTCTGTGGTTTTATCATTCAATAATATTTCATTCTTAATAATATCTTTTTCTTCATACAGCACTGTATCAACTGATGTAGTAGTATTTTTTGACGTTCCAAGGTATTCAATTTAATAAGCCCAGTCAGAATTATTTACATTCATTGTTGGAATAGTTGGCTTAAGCCTTCCCCACATATTTGTATTATCAACCGAATGCGAGGAAAATGCTCCGGTACTTGTATTATACCAATGAGTCCAATATCTTTGTTTCGACCATAAAAAACTGGATTTTAAACCTTTAATTGTTACTTTCTCGTTAGTTAGAGTTTGTGGGTTATTGTTAGGAGGGCAATCACTAAAAACAATATTTTTTTCCGGTTTAGTCAAATCGTCCACTTCACAAGGGCAATCAGGCAAAGTTGACTCGGTATCCATTGCCTTAATACAATCATTGTTATTCTTAGCAAGGCTTCTCCACCAGATAGTAAGATTATTTACCCATCCGTAAACCAATTCTTTATTGTTATTTTTAAGAGCGAAATTCTCAATTTTACAATTTTCATGATTGTTTTTATCGCTCCATTGTTGTCTTGTAAAAGAATTATTTTCAAAATCTATATAATTCATAAATTTTGATAAAGGGTAAAATTGATTCATTTTATTATAGCCGCTCAAAATCTCTAATTCCCCGTATCTTATTCTTTTATTATGGAAAGCCTCCCACCAATATGGCAAAACTCCAGCAGAACCCATTAATGAAGTTGCCCACATTTTATCGTGGATTGTATTATGGTCGAACTGTTCAAGACATGCCTGCAATACGCCAAATTCGCTAACAATTACGGGATAAACAGGATTTGAATAGGGTGGAATTAAAACATGATAAGAACCTATAGCATCATAAACATCATCATAATTTGTATTTCTTTGTACTCCATAATGATGAATGCTCTTAACATTTGATGCAAATAACTGAGATACCATTGCATAATGATTTATTGCATCGCTTGACTTGAAATTATAATCCTGAGTAGTGCTAAATGTTATTAACGGAGGTTTGTTGTTTAACAACTCTGTTGTTAAATAGGAATACATATTAAAAAGCCAATTATATATGTTAGCACCATTAGTTTCAAAAATATCATTTTCATTAACCTCAATTTCACCATCAACATTGTCAATTTCATTAAAGTATTCAATAACAGCTAAATTTGTAGAATACCCATATCTAGATTCGAAATACCGTAAATAATTTTTGTGATACTTTATACATTCTGTATTTGTAAAGAATTCTAAAGGATTATAAATATCTATTTTTATTTCTTCCTGTGGGTTTTTAATACCCGAAATTTCGATTTTAACAATATTTTTTTGCAGGGTTAGGAAATACTTTTACATGTAATTCTTCTGCTTCTGTTTGGAAGCTTGCCTGAATTGTTTTTTCAAAGCCAGTATTGGAACCTTTTGAATGCGTATTGTTTAAAACCACAGTATTTTCATCAGACCTAAAATCCCCCATAAAACAGGTACAATCGGCAAAGGTAATGGTATTATAGAGTCTAAGCTCACTGCCTGCGGAGAGATGGGTCTCACCTGATAGGTATATTTCTGTATGCGCCTTAATATCTCCTATAACACTGCTACTAACAGTAAGGTTATTTGCATATATTTTGTTCCATGCTTTAAGCAATTCGGGTTTAGATTCTTCTATTGTAAGATTCTCCACACTAAGCTCATATTCAAATTTTTGTTGTTTTAGCATATAAGTGTTTCCATTAACAATATCGCCTTCGTTATCGGGGTGAATTGGCTGAGGGGGTGTTAATATATTTCCCGAAGCCCCCCATAAGGAACGTTCTGCTCCTGCAGCAGATATCTTTAGGTTTATAAAGTCTGCCTGTCTTGGCCAAATATCTGGTGGTAAACTAATATCCTCATCATACGGCAAAATCTCAAAATGCCCGTTTTCATCCGTAAAAGTATAGTGCAAAAAAGTAGGACCACTTGTTCCAATCCTTGTTTTAACAGTAACCACCGCATCCTCAATAGGGTTGCCATTTTCGTCAACTACAGCACCTTCAATAGTCTGGCTGTTTAAGTTCACCCCACTCAAATCATAATAATGAGGGTTATAATAATTGCTTGGTTTTTGTGGGTTGTAGGAGTAGTTTTCGGGGTTGAAATTTCGAAATTCTTCTACTAAGGGTTTTTCGAGGGTTGTGCAGGTAATGGGGTTGCAGTTGCCTGAATATAAAAGACCATAAGATTGGTTAAATCCCGGCCATTCGAGATTTTGATACGACCACCAACTGTAGCCGCTGCCTCCGTTGGCTTTTACAGATTCCATGGTCTTGAAGGCAAAGACAGGGGCATATTTCATTTCATTAGTTTTGACATTCTTTTTTGAGCTTGCCAAATGTAAAGATATAAAAAAAACTACTTAACCTACTCAAACACAATCTTTCCATAATACTTCTTTCTGCCGTTTCCAAGTACAGCATTGTATATTCCCTTAGCCTGCGACTGAATATTAACCCGTATTGTTTCTTCAAACAGCTCTATTTTGCTCTCCTGTATAAGCTTGCCATTTAAATCGTAAATATAAAGAGTAAGCTCGCTTTCTTCTTCAAACTCCTCGGGTATTGTTATATTGCAAATACCAGAATTGGGGTTGGCGTAAATGGTTAACAAACTACCCGCAGGGGTGGTTTTTAACTCTTCAACTATTGAGGAGGGGTGGGTTAGTTTGGCTATGTATGTGCCTGCATAAATATTGTAAACGCTATCGCCTATGATTAAATCTGTTCCCCAAAAAATAGTAAATGCGTTTTTGTTATTATCCTGTGATACAGCTAATCCTGCTCCTCTTTCAGTAAATTTAACAAATTGAAAACTTCCATCAAGTTTAAAGTTTGCAACAAAATTTCCAATTGCTTTTTTAGCCGGAATTGTATCTGAATCAAAATAAACTGAGTCGTAGCAATCACCAATTACATAAAAAGCACTATCAACAATATTAGAAATATAAAAACCTTCCGAGCGGAATCCATCTAAGTGCTTAACCCATTGTATTTCACCAAGGGAGTTGTGTTTGGTTAAGAAGAAATTCCATTGAGTTGACTGGGTGGTGATGGTATCGTTGCCAAAATAACCTGTTCCGTGTAAAAATGACCCTACAGAATAAATATTTGAGAATGAATCTAAAACAAAATCATTGCCGCATATTCCGCCAAAAACACTCAGCCATTTTGCATTTCCTTCCATATCGAGGCATACAATAGCTGCTCGAGGGTCATTAGGTTCTAAAATATATGTAATGGTGTCGAACCTTATTGTATCGGTTTCGGCGTTGATATATTCATCGCTTTTGCAATTAATAAAAATACTTGATTCATCAGTTTTAATTTTCCACGGAATAAAACCGTATTCTTCGCCCGACATGGGGAATTTGGACTTTGCCCATATTTCGTTTCCTGCGATGTCGAATTTGGCAATGAACCCGCCTGCTCCAATCAATTCGGAGTTAAAAACAAAACTGGTGTAGCTTATGCCACAGGCAAGCAAATTACCATCATTGCTAAGTGCCAAACCAGTAATTTCGGCTTTTTGTTCCTTTGCCCAAATTATATTTCCATCAAAATCCAGCTTCATCATAAAGCCCTGGTGTTTGGTTGGAGTCGTGGCTATTAGAGTAAACCCATCTATGCTACAGCTATCGTAGAACATTCCTGATACGTAAATGTAAGAATTGATATTATCTATTTCAATTGAATTAATATATTCATTATATAAGAAAGGGCTGCCAAATGGAAATGGGTATATTAATTGATTATCGCCCCCAAATCCTTTATGCCAAATAATAGTTCCTGAATTATTTACTTTTCCCAAAAAAATATCTGTTTCCCCATTTGTGTTAACAATAATTGGGGTATAAATATGTGAAAATGAAAATGAAAAAAAAGAGTTTCCATCATTATCACTTTCTAAGCAGTGTTTTGATGTTGAATTGTTTGTGAAACCAATAGACCAATCCCATTGCTGTGCCTTTAGGGTTGATTGTTGTGATAATATAAAAAGAATTGAAATAGTTATTATTATAGCTTTCATAGTTTTAAAATTTAATAAGTTTTGTTTGTTTTAGAAAATCTTTTCCTTGAACTGAAATGTAATAAACACCTGTTTCAAAATTTTCAATGTTTATAGTATTTGCAGTAATATTTAAAGTTAAAGTTTTAGTTGTTTTTCCTAAAGAATTATATATTAATACCGTGTATTCTTCTTGAAGAAGTTCAATACCGGAAATTTCAATTTTTATTTCGGTTTTTGCCGGGTTGGGAAATACTTTAACTAATATTTCGCCGGGTATATGTTGAAATACGGCTTCAATGTTTTTAGAAATGTTTCCGGTTGATGATTTTGAAACCAAATCATTCAATACTACCGTGTTTTCAGAAGACCTGAAATCTCCCATAAAACAAGCACAATCGGCAAAAACATTTGTATTGTACAGTCTTAATTCGCTACCGGCAACTAGATGTGTTTCGCCTGTAAGGTTTATTTCTGACCTTGCCTTAACTTCTCCGGAAACTCCGGAACTAACTGTTAGATTATTTGCAGAAATACTGTTCCATGCCTTTAGCAGCTCGGAGTTCGATTCATTAATAACTTGGTTATCTGAATTTAGGTTGTATTCAAATTTATTTTGCTTTATCACGTAAACGGCATTGTCAATTACTGGTCCTTGGTCATCAGGGCGAGAACTACCCCAAATTCCCCTCTCAGCTCCTGCTGTAGATATTTTTAAGTTCACAATACTCCCATTAGATGGATTTAATGGATCGTTTTCATCAAAAGGTAAGACAGTAAACTGACCTTCTTCGTTAGTGAATGTATAATGTTGAAAATATCCTCCGCTGGTTTGACAAAAAACCACCGCATCCTCAATAGGGTTGCCATTTTCGTCAACTACAGTACCTTCAATAGTCTGGCTGTTTAAGTTTACCCCACTCAAATCATAATAATGAGGGTTATAATAATTGCTTGGTTTTTGTGGGTTGTAGGAGTAGTTTACGGGGTTGAAATTTCGAAATTCTTCTACTAAGGGTTTTTCTAAAGATGTGCAAGGTATTGGTTCGCAAAGTCCAGGGTTTAATAGTCCATATGATGAGCAACGATTTCCCCATGACAAATTAGAATAAACCCACCAACTGTAGCCGCTGCCTCCGTTTTCTACAACAGACTTAAGTGTTTCATGTGCAAAGTCTTTTTGATTATTGAGTGTACCATTAGTGGTAATTGGATCGGTAAATAAATCGGTATTTGCTCCATAACCAATTTCTCCAATTATCCATGGCATTGGAGAGTTTTTGCCAATCCAATAAATATAACCATTTACTAAATCTTCTTGGTTTTGATAGCGAAATGTTTCATCAAGATAGCTTGCAAGTCCCGGATAAATATGAGGTGAATAAAAGTCAAGTTTTAAAATATTCAAATCCCACTCGAATACATCGAAAAATCCTTGACCTCCTAAAGTAATTAGGTGATTGGGATCACTAGCCTTTAAACAATCGTACCAATTTGTAACACTCTGACAAATATATGATTTTTTATGATAAGGTGCATTGCTTTGAGGCCATAATGCTACTTGGTTATTGGTTAATGGTTCGTTTAGAAGATCATAAGCCAATAATGCCGATTTTTCTTGGTCTGTACAATTGTTATGTATGTAACTACCTAACGCAGTTAAATAATTTGGGTAAGCTTCATGAAACTCTTGTGTATGCTCTAAACTTCCATTTCCTCCGCAAAGTATTATTACTTTAATATCCTCCTCATAAGCTAAATTTAGAAAGCTCTTGTAAAAAGAAAAAAGATTTTGACTATGGATATCACTAAAATCAGACGATAATTCAAAATGCTTTTTTCCATAAGTCTCATTTTTTCCCATTATGCAAAAATTTTGGTTGTCGTTGAAGGTTATTTCAAAATGAACAATTCTAACAGAATTAAACCCCATATTTTTTGTTTGCTGTAAATTTTTGCGCATTTGCTCTAAGCAATTTATCTGGTTATTACACTCATATCCCCATCCGTCAACATCAATTATTGGGCTGAAAACAAACTCAGTCTCATCATCATTATAAACGTATGCTACCAAGTAATTAATAACGACAGGATAAAAATCTTCATCACCTATTTTAAATTTCTTTCCTTCTATGGTTACATTCTGGGCAAAATTCATATTTGCAAAATAAAGAATAATAACCAAAAAGAGAATTATTTTTGGGTTATTATTCATTGTCTTGCAGTTTTAGTTTTAATTCATTTATTTGTTTTTGTAAATCAATAATATACAAAGTTTGCTCTTCAATTTTTTCAAGCATTTTTACTTGCATTTCAGCCATGCTGTAACCTTGGTTTTCTTCTATTTCTTGTTTAGAAGGTACACCGGGTAAATGTTTATTTTTCTTAATGAAATTTTCTAATTCAGATATTGGCATTAATTTGTATGTATCTTCCAATACATGATCGGCCCACCAAAGAGAGGTTATTTTTATGTCTTTTGTTACTATACCGTTTTTTACAAAAAGACCATAGCTTGAACTCAAGCAATCATCGCATTCTACCATGCCAATAAAAACTTTTCCATCGGGATAAATCATTAATGGAGGGCGTTCTTCCAAATGATTCCAAATAAAAAATGTTTGAGAACCATTACCAAAATAATCGTTTCCAATGGCCCATAACTGTTGATTGTTTTTACTGAATTTTATTTCCGATTTGCAATTGTCATCAGATTCTGTGTGGTTTAATGAAATTCCACCGGTAACATCAGCATGAGTAATTTCCAGTTTTTGCGAAGGATTCTCAGTTCCAATGCCAATTCTTCCGTTGCTTTGAACTGTCAAAACAGCCAATTCAGGATCTGCTGCTTTTGAAGATTGAAAAAATAATCGGTTGGGTGAAGATCCGCTAACAACTATATCCCACCAAGCATTGTCCAAATAGTTTCCATTTAGGTCAACCATTTCATCTTCAATTCTTATAACCGTCGATTTTGGTTCGGGAATCATACATCCAACGCAGGTTAATCCTTTTAAATGCAAATTCTTTTCGGGAGTTAGGGTTCCAATACCTAGTCTGCCAACATTATTTGCATTTATTATTGTGTTTTTGGAATTGCCTGTCTCACATTGAATTAACAAATCGCCTCCGGTACTAAAAATTCTATTATCGCTTCCAGTTCCTAAATCATAACTTGCAAAATGCAGGGAGGCTGTACCAACCGTAATACTGTTTAAAACCTGTAGGTTAGTAATGCCAAATGAACCTGTAACATTAAGGTTTGTTGCATTTATTGTTCCTGTAGTATTTAGGTTTGTGCTACCAAAAGTAATAAGCCCGGAGGTTGAGCTTATTTTACTTGCATTTCCATCAAT
>JAFGXD010000030.1 GCA_016936815.1 Bacteroidales bacterium | reverse complement strand
GGAAAACAGAAAAATCAGAAAGATTCCCGTCAGGCAAATCCAGTTTAGTTTCAATGCCATCGTTAGAAAGAGCAAGCCAATCGTTGTAATACCATCTATAATAATAAACAGAACCGCAGCTAACAGCATAAACATACACATAATCGCTTTCAGAATCTAAATGAGCAGACAAAGACGTAACCTGAGCCTTACCTCCCACTCTACAGAGTCCTTCATTAGAAAGCGGATACCAAAGTTCGGCATAATAATTATAAACAAAAACAGCAGAATCAGCAAAAACATATACACCACTTGGATTTAGGCTATTATTATCGAAAGTTGAAATTAAATCAATTTTCACATCGCCACCAACAACAGGCAGACCATTAACGGGCAATTGTAACCAAGCAGCATAATACCAGCTATATTCATAAACAGCATTATTAGTAATGCCGAAAATTCCGGAATTGCCGTTATAATTATTGTTGTAAGCAGCAACCAACACAACTTCCTGGGAATGAGCCAAAAAAGTAAAAGCCAGTAAGCAAGAAACGAGAAATTTCCTCATGATTTATTTTTTAGGAAAAGTAATAACAAAAACTGTGCAAAAGAAATACTCCAGGAATTTAATCAATAAGAACAAAAGCAGCCCAAAAATAAGGATCATATTTATCTCTCATTTGAATTTGCGTTTTGTTAAAGGCCTTTGTAGTATTTTTCATCTCAACAAGGTTAGAATAAAACAAGTCCATAAACTCAACCGTTTCCTTGTCGGGTACCTGCCAAAGACTCATAATAATAGATTTTACTCCTGCCATTTTGAAAGCTCTCTGCAATCCGTAAACACCTTCTCCTGCTACAATATCTCCAAGGCCTGTTTCGCAAGCTGATAAAACAACAATATCGGAACTTCTCAAATCCAATTGTAAAACCTCTAAGGCTGTCAACACCCCGTCTTCTCCTGCATTGCTATTTTCCTGATTCCATACCCTATTGGCACCGGCAAGAACAAGTCCAGATCTCATCATAGGGTTAGGATTTTCAACAAAACTATTTAAGCCAAATCCTCTGGTACCACCTCTAAATGCAACATCTCCATATTCAACAGCCTTAATTTCTTTTTGTTTTTCATTATCCTTTGGATTTGGGAAAAAGAAACCATGAGTTGCAATATGCAATATTTTAGAAGAAACAGCCGACTGTTTAAAATGTTCCTCGGAAGCTCTATCATCAGAAAAAAAATCTACCTTAATATTCTTATTTTCTAGTATTTCCTTAATATGATTTCCCTCTACTTTGGTACCATCCAAATAATTCCAAACCACATCATCATTGGAGGTGGAGTTGTAATCAATTCCTCCAAAAACAATGGCCTTTGAAGTCTGATCAAATACCAAATCATTATTTATACCAATATTTTTTGTTGTTGTAACATTCTTTACTAATGTAAAATCACATAACAAAACATCCTTTGACTTTGCTAAAGCAGCAAAAGATATTTTGTGAAGAAGACCAGAGGGAGAAACAAAAACAGTTTTGGTTCCGGCAAGTTCACTTTCTAAAGGTCGCCATATAAGATTATATAAACTATCCGAATAATTTTCTCTACTACCATAAACCCGATTAATTAAGCCAAAATCGTCATTTTCGGAAGCTTCAAGAAAAGTCAATAAACTCTTCTCGGCAAATAGTTTAATCATTTTAGGATACTTGATACCCGGCTTAATAATTAATGCATAATAGCTTACTGAATCGGTCCAAACCCTATCAAAAAAATTAAAATGAAGGAATTCAATAGCAGCTTCTCCCTTTTTCAAACCCTTCTGAACAAATTTCCAATCTAGTTTCTTATCTTTTTCAAACTCATTAAACTCATAAGAAGAGCTAGCAATAACCTTTTCCAGTTTAGAGGCAATTAATTCAATGCTATCAGCATCAAGTATTCTTTCTTTCAATGGTTTTGAATACAAATCGGAAAGCGTTTTTCTCAAATCTATCCAATCGTTAAACATTTTAATTAACGCAGTATCTTTGCTGCTGGCAATAGCATTTCTCATAGCTGTTCCGGATCTTAGCAACAAGCCCTTATTTTTTAGTACCGTATTATAAACCAGCTCAATAAAAGCCGGATCGTTTTCTTTATATGCAAAAGCAAAAGAATAAAAAGCCTTTAAATCTGAATACATCTTATCGAAGTACATTTCTTTCTCATTTTCAGCCATAAAGGAAAAGTTTTGAAACATATTGTGCTCCATTATTCCTAAAGATTCCTTATATAATAATGCGGCATTTTCAAACTCACCTTTTTGCCAATAGACGTTAGCAAGGTTTTTCAATATTAAATCATAATCAGGATGCAATGTTCCCAGAATTTTCTTTCTTATTAATTTGGCCCTGAGAAGAGCTTCTTCTGCGTAATTCAATGCGGATATTCGTTCGTCGAAATTTTCTTTGCCGTACAAAAACGACTTCTTAATATAGGCTGTGCCTAAGTTATTAAGATTGAGTGCCACAGCTTCCGAGTTCTCTCCATAAACATTTGTATGTAATCTAATAGCTTCCTTATTAATATCAATTGCCTTATCCAATTGCCCGGTATTTGCATAAAGGACAGACAAATTATTGAGAGCAGTAATATGGAATGGATTTTCTTCTCCCAATTCCTCAAGCAATTTTCTTTCAACTTCTTCCATTAGAGGCTGAGCCAAATCGTATTTATATTGCGACCAATACAAACCGGCAAGATTATTCAAAACAGTTAAGTATTTAATAAAATCGTAACCTTTGGAATTATCGAAAACAATTTTTGCCTTATTAAGGTAAGACTCAACAGCGGGAAAATTTCCCATAGAATAATACAACAATGCAATATTATTAAGAGCCTCTGCATATTCAGGATGATTCTCACCTTGAATAGCCTTTCTTATTTCAATTGCCTCAAGATACAATTTTTCTGAATCGGCATAATTACTCATTTTCTTATATAAATATGCAAGATTATTTAAAGCTGAAGCATAAGAAACATCATTTTTTCCAAACGTTTCAGTCCTAATTTCCAATATTTCTTTATAAGATTTTTCTGCTTTATAGAAATCGTTTAGATTATCATAAACCAAGGCTAATGTGTTATAAATCTTTAAGTAAGTGGGGTTTTTCTTTCCCTTTACCTGTTTATAAATATCCATTGCCTCAAGAAGTAAAGGCTCAGCCTCAATGTTTTTACCTTTTCTAATCAATACCTGTCCCTTTCCGGTCAAACTAATTGCATACAAAGTATCCTTTTTACCAAAATTTTGTAATGCATTATCCAAAGCCAAATCAGCATAATACGAAGCAGTATCGAATTCGCCCTTATTAAAATAGTGAAATCTAAGACTATCCAGTTCTTTCCAAGATTGGGCAAAAGAAACAAAATTGCAAGCAGCAACAATAATTGAAAAAAGCCAAATCTTTTTCATAATAAAAAAATGAAAAAATATAAACTATTGAATACGAAAAACAGCATCTCTTGATTTGGAACCGGAGAAATAATCGAGTTCTGTACTTCCATTAATATTATAGTATACTTTATTTTTGAAAGAGATATTTATTGTAACACCTGTAGCAATAAGACCCAGACCGGTAATATTAACATTCCTAAATCTTGTAGAATTAAAACTCATGTCTGAATAATTGATTCCAAAAGCAGGAGAAGCAAGGCAAGCTAAAACACCTGCCAAAATAAGATAAGTTCCGGAAGGTCTAACCTTGTTAAATTTATGAATTACACCAACATCATTCAAATTCAAGGAAATCTCGTCTATTTTAGAAACATATTCTTTAGTCCACTCACTTTCGGAATTATCCTCCAATTTGCTATAATAGTTTTTTAAGACAATAGAATTCTCACTAAATTTGGTTATTTCCCCTAAAATTTCGGTTCTTCCATTATGCACAAGCGAAATATTGTCACCTAACTTAAAAGATGTGAATAAATGACTCTCGTCCTCATTAAAAATTTTCAATTCTTGTGAAAAAAGGAACAAACTATTAATCAATAAAATCACTGTAATAAATATTGTTTTCATAGAACTAGTTTTCATCATTAATAATCTCAATTTTGGCATCCTCAAAAATTTTGTAATCTTTAAAACATTCGT
>JAFGXD010000029.1 GCA_016936815.1 Bacteroidales bacterium | reverse complement strand
TGGCGGTGGAACACCGGGATACACAATTGGCTGGGGCAACGGAGAATCTACCAACCCTGCAACTGCTTTGTGCGGTGGAATTACCGGAGTTACAATTACCGATGCAAATAATTGTACAGCAAGCACTTCAGTTACTATTACAGAACCTACAGCCATTGTTGTGGCACTAAATTCTGCAACAAATCCTCTATGTAACGGCGATTGCAACGGAACAGCTACTTTGGATGTTTCGGGCGGAACGGCTCCTTACACTTATCTTTGGGAAAATGGCGAAACTACAAACCCTGCAACAGCTCTTTGCGATGGAGTTACAGGAGTAACGGTTACAGATGCAAATAATTGTACCCAAACTTTCAGCGTAACTTTAACCGAACCTGCTCCTTTGCTTGCAAATATTTCAGCCTTTACAGACGTGCTTTGTTTTGGCGAATGTACAGGAACTGCTACCTTGAATGTTGCCGGTGGAACAATTCCTTATTCTTACGATTGGGGTAATGGTGAAACTACCAACCCTGCTACAGGTCTTTGTGCAGGAAATGGAGTTGTTACAATAACTGATGTAAATGGTTGTTCAACAACTGCAAACTATTCAATAACTGAACCGGCCAACCCTCTTGTAATAGGTCTTGCAGCTACAGATATTACTTGTAATGGAGAAAATGATGGAGAAATTGATTTGACAGTAAATGGAGGTACACCCGGCTACACTTACTTATGGTCAAACTCAGCAAGTTCGGAAGACATTACAGGACTTGCACCAAATAATTATTCTGTTACAGTAACAGATGCCAATGGTTGTAGAGAAACAGATGACATTGACATTACTGAACCAAATCCTATTGTTATTACCGAAACCATAACAAATTCTCATTGTTTACTGGCAGATGGACAAATATCTCTTGTAATAACCGGAGGAAATGGTAACAATAGCTTTGTCTGGAATCCAAATACCGGCGCATGGGACGGAACCAATTACACAGGCTTAGTAGCAGGCTCTTACTCTGTAACCGTTACAGACGACCAAGGATGTTCCGAAACAGAAACTTATGCAATAACCGACGAAGATGCCGGAACTGTAGCAATAATAAACATAGTTAATAATAACTGTTTTGGAGAATCTAACGGACAGGCCTTTGCTCAAATGACAGGAGGAACTGCACCTTTTACATATTTATGGTCATCGGGCGGTACTAACCAACTGGAAACCAATCTCCCGGCAGGAATTATCTGCGTAACAGTTACCGATGCAAGCGGTTGTTTATCTACAGGTTGTGAGACAATTACTGAACCGGATTCAATAGAAATGACAGCAGCTATTACAGACGTAACTTGTTTAGGAGGTAGCGATGGAGAAATCTATTTAACAGTTATTGGAGGAACTTCACCATACACATACTTGTGGTCGGGTGGACAGTTGATTGAAGATATTGAATTTCTTTCAGCTAATACATATTCTGTTGTTGTAACCGACGCAAATGGTTGTACTAACACAGATGCATTTGTGGTAAATGAGCCTGCCACAGGAATAAACCTTTCTTTCGTTGTTTCTAATGTAAGTTGTTTTGGAGAGAACGATGGAGCAATTGACATGACTGTTTCAAACGGAACTTTACCTTACACCTATAGCTGGACAGGAGGACTTTCAACAGAAGATATTTCAGGACTTGCTCCCGGAACATACTTTGTAACTGTAGAAGATGTAAATGGCTGTACGGCAAGTGATTCAGAAACAATTACTGAACCTACCGAAATTATTATTACACCAAGTATTACTAACCCACATTGCGGATTGGCTGATGGTTCAATAAGTATTGCAGTTACCGGAGGTTCAGGAGTTTATGCAAACCACGATTGGAGTCCTGATGGCTTTACCGGAGATGGTACAATAACATATTCTAATCTTCCCGCAGGATTATACAGCGTTACAACAACCGATAATGAAGGATGTACAGCTTCAGCAAGCATACCAATTTCAGATGAAGTACCGGGAACTCTTTCCTTTATTAATGTTGTTAATAATACCTGCTTTGGAAATACAAACGGCTCGGCAACTGTTCAAATTACAGGAGGCGATGCAATTGCAACATACGATTGGTCTCCCGACGGATTTACAGGAGATGGTACTGATACATATTCAGATTTGCCTGCCGGATTTGTTAACATCATGGTAACTGATATTAATGGATGTGTTTACGCGGGAAATATTGAAATAACAGAACCTGATTCAATAGAAATAACAGGTGTTACAACTGATGTTTTATGTTTTGGAGATTGCAATGGTGAAATTGATCTTTCGGTAATTGGAGGAACAATTCCTTACTCGTTTGCTTGGACAGGCGGCTATCTTTCTGAAGATATTTCAGGTCTTTGTGCTAATACTTATTCAGTTACAATAACTGATGACAATGGATGTACAAACACCACAGACTTTATTGTAAATGAACCTCTTGCCCCAATTACACTATCATTAACAGGTACGGATGCGAGTTGTAACGGGGAAAATGACGGTACTATTGACTTAAGTGTTTCAGGAGGAACTCTGCCTTTAAGTTTTGAATGGTCGAGTGGAATACTTACTGAGGACTTAGTTGGTTTAATTGCAGGAACATATACAGTTACCGTAACAGATGACAATGGTTGTACAGCAAGCGATTCGTACACAATAAATGAACCAACAGCAATTTCAGCGAATGCTACGATTGTCAACTCGCATTGTACCTTATCAGATGGTTCCGTGGCACTAACAGTTTCCGGAGGTGCAGGAGGCTATTCGTACGATTGGTCGCCCGATGGATTTACAGGTGATGGAACAGATACCTATTCTGACCTGCCTGCCGGGACTTATGATGTTGAAATAACCGATGCAACAGGCTGTTCAATTACAGAAGCATACATTGTTACCGATGAAGATGCCGGAACTTTATCCTTTATTGATGTTCAGAATAACCCTTGTTTTGGCAATTCATTAGGACAAGCAACCGTGGAAATTACAGGTGGAGCAGGCGGTTATACATACCTTTGGAGTGTGTCGGCAAGTTCACAAATAACACAAACAGCCATTAATTTAGATGCAAACACTCATTTTGTTACCGTAACAGACCTAAATGGTTGTCAACTACTTGGAAGTATTGAAATTACTGAACCTGATGAATTAATAATAAGTCTAACCGGTACAGATATACTCTGTAATGGTGAATGTACCGGTGAAATTGACCTAACCGTTTCAGGAGGAACAATTCCTTATGGTTTCGTATGGTCGAACTTTGAAACCACTGAAGATTTAACTGCTCTCTGTGAAGGAACATATTTTGTAACAGTAACAGACGATAATTCTTGTGAAGCTAGCGACAATATTACTATTTCACAACCTCCTTTGCCAATAGATATTGTGCTTACAGGAACTGATGTAAACTGCTTTGGAGGTAACGATGGAGCAATAGATATGACTGTTTCGGGCGGAACAGCACCTTACACTTTTGAATGGTCGAATACAGAACTTACAGAAGATATTTCAGGACTTATTGCAGGAATATACAATGTTACCGTAACCGATGCAAATGGATGTACTGCTGAAGACAGCTACACAATAAATCAGCCCGATTCAATAGAAATTACTTTTACCATTTCACCTTCTCATTGTGGAATAGCAGATGGTTCTGTTGTAGCCGCAGTTGTAGGAGGTACAACGGCTTACTCTTACGATTGGTCACCCGATGGTTTTACCGGAGACGGAACTGACACATATTCAGATTTAAGTTTTGGAAACTACACAATAGTTATAACCGATGCAAACGGTTGTACAGCCTCAGATATCGCTTCTGTATCTGATGCCGATGTAGGAACACTGAATTTTGATTCAATTCCTGCTTCCTGCTACGGAATTTGTGATGGAGAAGCAACAGTAAATATTATTGGTGGAGATGCAGCAGCATCATGGGCTTGGGGAGATGGACAAAACACTCAAACAGCAACAGGTTTGTGTGCAGGTATAGCAAGTGTTGTGGTAACAGATATTAATGGTTGCGGACTTGCCGGAACAGTAGAAATAACCCAGCCCGACTCAATAGAAATGATCTTTAACGTCACTAATGTTGTATGTTTTGGAGAAACCAATGGTGAAATTGATTTGGAAGTATCTGGAGGAACAGTGCCATATACCTATTCATGGTCTAACACCCTTACTGACGAAGATTTAACAGGACTTTCTGCAGGTCCTTTCACTGTTACAGTTACTGATGCAAATGGCTGTACAAATACGGACGGCACAATAATTAATGAACCGCTAAGTCCTTTAAGTCTGGTAATATCGGGAACAACAACAAACTGTTACGGAGACAGCACAGGAACAGCAACAGCAACACCTTCGGGAGGAGTTCCAAATTATCACTACCTATGGTCAAATGGTGATACACTGCAAACTGCAACAGGTCTTCCTGCTGGAACACACACAGTAACAGTTACTGACGACTATGGTTGTACAATAGCAGATTCTTACACAGTAATTCAACCTGATAGCTTATATGCAACATTTACTGATACTGTACAAGTATTTTGTGATGGTTTGTGCACAGGTTCAGCAACAGTAACTCCTGTTGGAGGAACACCACCTTACATTTATATTTGGGAAGACGGGCAGACAGATTCTACTGCGATTGGCCTATGTGCAGGCATTTTCTGTGTAACTGTTATTGATGCTAACTTATGTGAATTCTTCTCTTGTATAGAAATAACCGATACCTCAAACTTATTACTAACAATTACAGATACCTTGCACCCGCAATGCGCAGGAGATTGCAACGGTTCGCTTGTTGCTGTTGTAACCGGAGGCACCACACCATATACAATTGAATGGTCAACAGGTCAAATAGTTAACGGCGAAGTTTCAGATACATTAGTAAATTTATGTCCCGGAACCTATTATGTAACGGTTTACGACATTAACACATGTAGCCGAGAAGCAATGGTAGATATTATTGAACCGGATACTCTTTTTGTGAATTTCACCGACAGTATTTCACCGCTTTGTGCCGACTCATGCAACGGAATGTTAACAGTTACACCTATAGGAGGAGTATCACCATACAATTATTTGTGGACCACTGGAGGAGTTGACAGTACCGAAATAAACCTTTGTCCCGGCTATGTTGAAGTGGAAGTTAGTGATGCAAATGGTTGCATAAGAAATCTTAATTATACAGTTTCATCACCGGATCCATTAGATGCAAATTTTGTTGTAGATACAGCACTTTGCAGCAACAATAGCTTTGATGCTTCAATAAATGTATTGGTAACAGGAGGAACAGCTCCCTACACATATTTATGGTCCAACGACAGTACAAGTCAAAGCATAGACAGTCTTGAGTCCGGAACATATTACATTACAATTATTGATGCAAACGGTTGTTCAATGGAAGATTCTGTTTCTACAGGAGCAGGCATTGTAGTTGATGCTCTGGCATTGGCAGACACAATAATTTGTTACGGCGATTCAGTTCAATTATTCGGATACGGAGGCGATAGTATTTATTGGGCACCTGCTTACGGTTTAAGCGATTCACTAATATACGACCCGTGGGCAAGTCCACTTACAACCACAATGTATTATTTTACAGCTTGGGATTCAACAGGAAGTTGTTTCGATGTAGATTCTGCATTGGTTTTTGTAAGACCTCAAATTGAAGTACTTGCATGGGCTACCGACAGTATTGTTTTGCTTGATTATTCGACTACCTTAAATATAGACAATTTCGGAAACGACGGTCTCACCTTCCTTTGGTTTTATAGCGATTCGGTAGAATATCCGGGAGTAATTGACGACCCAACAAGCATGAACCCAACAGTAACGCCACTTGTAACGACTGAATTTTATCTTTTAACAACCTCTCCAGATGGTTGCACAAGAATAGACACCGTTAAAGTAAAAGTTATACCAAAAATAATTTTCCCAACCGGTATTTCGCCCAATGGAGATAATTTAAACGATACCTGGGAAATAGATTACATTGGTTTCTTTGAACAAGTGCACATTACAATTTACAATAGATGGGGAGAGAAACTATTTGAATATGCGGGTTCCGGAGCAGGTTACGAACAAAGAAGCAACCAGTGGGACGGAACATTTAATGGAAAAGATTTGCCTGTAGGAACGTATTATTTTACAATTGATTTCTATAATGAAATGGGAACAAAACCGGTTACCGGTCCAATAACAATTATCAGATAATATGAAATTACTAAAATATATATTGCCGTTGTTGTTGATTACCGGAATTGTACAAGTTCAGGCTCAACAGATTCAAATGTATTCTCAATACATGCTTAACGACTTTGCCTTCAACCCTGCTATAACAGGAACACATGAGTATTATCAGGCCAGATTAAACAACCGTTACCAGTGGAGTGGAATTGTTGATGCTCCAAAAACTTATATACTAAGTATTTATGGGCCACATAAAAAGCAAGACATGGGTTTTGGAGGAATGGTTTACAACGATGTTACAGGACCAACTTCCAGAACAGGTTTTCAAGGTGCTTACGCTTATAATATTCGTATTCAAAATGATATACGATTATCGTTTGGACTTTCTGCGGGACTACTTCAGTTTAAAATAGATGGTTCTAAGATAACCTGGCACGATGATGGAGATTACTACAATGAAGTTATGTATGTAGATTATGTGCCCGATGCAACTTTTGGAATGTATTTGTATTCAAATACTTATTATGCAGGGTTTTCTACCGGACAACTTTTAGGAGGAAAAGTAAAATTATATGATAATGTATATAATGAAACCCTAACACAGGGAGGGCTAAACAGGCTAAAAAACCACTTTTTCTTAATGGGAGGATACAAATATAAAATTAACGATGATTTTCTTCTTGAGCCCGGATTTTTAATTAAGAAAATGGCTCCTACCCCTTATGAATTTGAAATAAACCTTAAAACCACCTACAAAAACATGGTTTGGTTGGGCTTTTCATTCAGAACTCATGAAAAATCTATGCCAATAATGATTGGCTACAACTACGAAAACCAGATGTATTTTGGCTATTCCTACGACCTTATTTTTTCGGATTTAAAGAATTACACAAGTGGCACACATGAAATAATGGTTGTTGCAAGATTTAATAAAATAAAGCAATCTAAAACCAGACCGAAGATATAAGCGTATGGTTTTATTCTCGAATAGGATGAAACTATTAATTTTTTTATGGTATTGAAGTGGTAAAATTATTAATGTGAGATGTTACAACTGCACCAACACTACAATTTTTTCCAAATTTCTTTCTATCTCTAAAATAGCAGTCTCTCCTTCTTTTAGTTTCGAAAGCCTTTGCATATACTCATAAATATCCCCAACCTTATTGCCATTTATAGATTTAATTATATCTCCTTTTTTCAGTCCTGCCGCTTCTGCCGGGCCACCCTTTTTCACTCCGCCTATTCCTAGACCTTCTTTTGCACCTCCAAAATCGGGTATTATCCCAAGGGTTACTTTCAAATTTTGTTGTTTCGATTGAGTTTTAGAACCAGCTTCTTTAAACGATAATCTGTTATCAGATTTATCAGTTTGTTTAAATACATTATAAACAAAATCAAGAATTATTTTCATTCCTTCCTGATTAATCTTTTCAATCTTATCTTCGGGTGTATGATAATCTGTATGAATACCTGAATTAAAATATAAAACCGGAATATTCTCGGAGTAAAAAGAAGCATGATCGGAAGGACCATAACCTTCAGGACTCTTAAAAAATTGAGTTTCCGTACTTATTGTATTTAAAATTGAATCGAATTCCACGGCCGTTCCTGTTCCCCCAATAGTAAACGATTTTTCCAATCTACCAATCATATCCAAATTTATCATTAATGAAATATCTTTCTTATCAACTGGCAAGTTTTCCATAAAATGCTTACTTCCTAAAAGCCCCATTTCTTCGGCTCCAAAAGCTACTATAATTACAGAATGGTTTGTTTTTTCTGAACATAGTATTTCTGCCAATTCCATTATTCCAACTGTTCCCGAAGCATTATCATCTGCACCGTAATGAATTGCCAACGTGTCGGGATTACGACTTCCTGTGCCCGGCCCTCCAAAACCGAGATGATCGTAATGAGCTCCTATAACAATATATTTAGTTTTTAGAACAGAACTTTTTCCTTCTATTAAGCCTACTACATTGTAAGTTGTTGCCGTTCTTTTTATTATCTCCGTTTGGGCAGAAATTTTCTTCGAGACGTCAAATACTATAGGTTTTTTGGATTCGTCAATCTGTTTTTCCAAAACTTCAATCTTTAATGTATCAGAAATTCCTCCAAGAATAGTATTTGCTGTTTTTCTAGTAATTTGAATTACAGGAATTCCCGAATCTGCTCCTATTCTGTCGTAAAAAATTCCTGACAAAACATCTTGCTTTTCATATTTTACTCCTGAAACAAAAATTACTCCTGCTGCACCATAATCTTTTGCAACAGTAACCTTGTTTCTTAATCTGGCAAAAGCTGTTAATGGATTTTCTCCTTTTATTTCAGGAAATCCTTTTAGAACAATTACCCATTTGTTTTTGCAATTAGCATTTTCGTAATCGTTCCATTTAAAATTATCTTGTTCAACATCAAAACCATAACCTACAAAAACAGCTTCAGTTGCTAAAGTTAAATTAGCAGAAAACGACAGAGGAATAAAATCCTTTTCCAATTTGAATTTCTTTTCTCCAAATTCCAATGAATTGTATTGACCTGGTTCAACATCAACAAGAATAGTAAATGGCTGAAGAAAGTCCTTAAAAAGTGGTTTTAGACCAAAGTTTTTAAAGGAGCTCTTAATATATTCAGCCGCAAGTTTATCTTCGAGAGTTCCCGGATATCTGCCCTTAAGTGAATCTCCGGCCAGAAAATTCAGGTGCAAACTAATATCTTCTTTGCATATCTCCTCTTTAGTTTGCGAGAATCCAATCAAACTAATTATTACTAATAATAAAAGACTAAAACATTTCATAATTAATTTTTCTACAAAAGTACCCAAAAGCTACGATTAAAAGAAAAAAAAAGAGCTGTCTCTAGGAAACAGCTCTTTTTATTAGCTATGATAAGAATTATTGTACAACAATTTTCTTAACGAGGTTCTGAGTTTGAGTTCTAACTTTAAGGAAGTAAACGCCATCAGCAAATGAGCGAATGTCGATTTCTTCTGTAAGAACAGAAACAGCATTTTCTTCACGTGAATAAACAACCTGTCCATGAACATTAGTTAACTCAACAACCATGTTTTCTGAAGCGGTAGTGTTAATTTCGTAAGTAAAGATACCTTTGTTTGGGTTTGGATAAACATTAAATACTGTAGAAGCTTCAACATCACTTACGTTAACATCTAAAATAACGTAAACTGAATCTTCGTCCCAACATCCGTTTTCGTCCTCAACAACAACACCATACCAACCATCAGCGGTAACTGTTAGAGTTTGGTTAGTTGACATATCCCCCCACAAATAAGTAGCAGTGTAAGGATGAGTACCGGCATCAAGAGTAGTTGGGTAAGCAGAAACAGTAATAGTATCGTTTACTCCACCCAGGTCAACCATAACATCGTAAGAAACTAGAATACCTGTAATAGTGTTGTTAGCAGCAACATCGTCGTCTGCAAACTCAAGCCACATAGTCCAGTTATAAGTTGCTGGTGAAGCAAGGTCTTCTTCAGCATCAAACAAATCCATTACTGTTTCGGTTGGAGCAAGGTCGCTTGCAAGAACAATAGCATCGCTAACAACAGGACCACCGTCGAATTGGTAGAAAATGTTAATTGTAGAACCTGAAGCAATTGTAGTTTCGCCAATATTCATGATAGCGATTGGAATAGTATCAGTTCCGTCGAAGTCGCAAACATAGTTTTCAGCTTCAGGGAAAACGATAGTAAGGTCAGTAGTAAGAACTACAGCATCGTTAAAATCAACTGCTAAAGTAGTTTGTGAGTAACCCACAACATCAGCAGCAACACCACCTGTGAAAGCAGCATCAAGGAAAGTAATTTCCATATTTGCAATATCATCTGCATTTTCATGGGCAGCAGCACTTCCTGTTAAAGAAACAGTAGCTTCTGTAGCACTTGAAGTAGTAATTTCAACTGTTAAACCTGCAGGAACGTTTGCAACATTAAAGTCGGTTGTAGCAGTAAGAGCTCCAACAGTAACAAATGTTTCATCGGTAAGAGTAAGATTAACAACAGTTTCAATAGTACCATCGTTAGCAGCAGCTTCTACAAAAGTAGTAGCATCCCAAGCAAGTTGAGCTGGATCTGGATCGTTAAAATCAACAACCAAAGCAGTTTGAGAAGAACCTGTAACAAGGTTTGCAGTTATTGAAGTAAATGCAGCATCAGTAAAAGTAATTTCCATATTTGCAACATCATCAATATTAGCATGAGCAGCAGCATTTCCTGTTAAAGAAACAGTAGCTTCAGTTGCACTAGAAGTTGTAATTTCAACTGTTAAACCTGTAGGAACATTAGCAACAGTAAAGTCAGTTGTAGCAGTAAGAGCTCCAACAGTAGCAAAAGTTTCGTCAGCAAGACTTAAGTTAACAACAGTAGAAACAGAACCATCGTTAGCAACAGCTTCAACAAAAGTAGTAGCATCCCAGGTTAAAACCGGAATAGCTTGGTTAGAAGCACCAGGAGTTGGTATGGCCTGAGCATAAGTATCGGTATTTCTAGCACCACCTGAACCGTTTGGTATTCTTGAGCAAGAATAGAATGGAGCAGTTGAACTAGTACCTTCACTAATTTGAGGTTGACCTGCGTTTAGAAGCACCTGTAGTTCGGCATCATCCGGATCATCGGTTCCGTAAACCAATGCGTCAACAAGGTTTGTTGTAGTAATAGCAGAACCGTCAGGGAAATTTGTAGCCACATCATAATACAGAGCAACTGCATCTTGACCATTTTGAATGCTGTTAGTAGTAAAGGCTACCAAATCTACGTTTGGAACTGTAGCACTACCAATTACAAAATAGCCTTCAGCATCTGTAGAATATCCTGTTAAATCAATTGCATCATAAGAGAGGTCTGTAGTTCCACCATTATAAAGAACAATGGAGTATCCATCAAGAGAAGTATTAC
The DNA here is from genome assembly GCA_016936815.1 of Bacteroidales bacterium. Taxonomy (GTDB): domain Bacteria; phylum Bacteroidota; class Bacteroidia; order Bacteroidales; family GWF2-38-335; genus GWF2-38-335. The sequence continues at coordinate 53,586 of JAFGXD010000029.1, read as the reverse complement.
CAACTCCACCGTCGAATAATTCAATAAATTCATTACCATCAGTACTATTCTGGTCGGCATCAACCTCGTTAATAATAAGAGCAACAACCGGAGCAGCATCTTCGAAATCAACAACCAATGCAGTTTGAGTGTAGCCTGTAACATCAGCAGCAACACCACCTGTAAATGCAGCATCAAGGAAAGTAATTTCCATATCAGTTACATCGTTTGCATTTTCGTGAGCAGCAGCGTTACCTGTTAAAGTTACAGTTGCAGTATTTGCATCTGAAGCATTAATAACAACTGTAAGACCGGCAGGAACGTTAGCAACATTGTAATGAGTAGCAGCAGTTAAGTCGCCTGTAGTTGCAAAAGTTTCATCGGTTAAGCTAAGATTAACAACAGTAGAAATAGAACCATCGTTAGCAACAGCTTCTGTGAAAGTTGTAGCATCCCAAGTTAGTTCTGGAGTTACAGGAGGTGTATGAATAGACACATTATCAACATACCAGTAATCAATTTGTGCGTGGTTTCCTTCTATTACAAAAGCAATGTAAGTAGTAGCTCCAACATTACTTGTAATAGGAACAGTAATAGTTGTTCCGGTTGGTATATTTCCACTTCCTGTAACGTAAGAATATGCTTCATCAGTCCAAGTTATTCCATCGGTACTTGATTGAATTTTAAGAGTAGCTCCTGCAGCATAATCATCGTAATAAGTAAGGAAAGAAAGTTCTACTTCTGTTTCACCACTAGTGTTTATGCCTGGGGTAATTAATCTAGAAATCCCAGTAGTAAATTGAAAGCTTGCAATCATTTCATTAGCATCACCGCCGGCAGCATTACCTGAATTAACAGACCATCTATTTGATGTTAATGCGCCTTCAATAGTTTGTGACCAACACAAAGGAAAATCAGTGCCATCGAAAGTTTCAGTAAAAGGAAGAGCAAAAACATCACATTCGGTTGAGAAGGTAAGCGGACCAACCCATGTACTTTGCTCTGTTACACTACAATAGGCCTGGACGTAGAAGTCGTAGCTTGTAGCAGCAGATAACCCGCTAAGAGAATAAGGATTGTCACCAGTTCCTGCAACCGGAGTTCCAGTTCCGAGAGTAAACCCTTGTAATCCCCACTCAATATTCCAGCTAGTTTCTGAATCACCAACTGTCCAGCCAAGATCTGCTGAAGTTTGGGTAATATTTGTTGCTGTAAGAGCAGTAGGTTCTGGGCAAGCAGGAGGAGTTCTTACAGCAAAGTTATCAATGAAAAAGTCATAGTCTTCTGTATCATCAGTTGTACCTTCATTAACCCAAATTGCAAAAGTTACATTTGAACCTGTAATTGCAGAAATATCAATTGTTACATTAGAGCCTGTATTTGAAGGAACATTACCTGCATTCCATGTATATAAACTATTCCAAGTAGTTCCATCAGTAGTGTAAAGAATTTGAACTTCGTCATCAGAACCCATAGCACTTGCACTTGTAGTATTCCAAGCGCAAACAGCAGCATCAACATTTATTTCATAACCACCTGAAGATAAATCAAATTCAGGTGAAATCAACCAATCCTGATCACCAATATTGTATAAATTGAATTTTGCAGCACCAGTTGTACCAACATTACCAAAACCATCAGCTCCCCAACCGCCAATTCCTGGTGTTCCTGTTGGACCCGTAATTGGACCTTCATTTTCATCCCAGCAATTTGGAAGAAATGTTGTGAAATCAGCTAAATAATCTGGCGAAATTACACCACACAATGTAGTAAAAGATAATGGGCCAACCCAAACGCTCTGGTCTGTTACATCACAATAGGCCTGAACATAAAAATCATAAGTTGTGCTAAGGGCTAGTCCTGAAATAGAATAAGGATTAGTACTGGCAGCTATTTCTGTTCCAGTTCCTAGAGTAAAACCAGTCACACCATATTCAATATTCCATGCTGATTCCAAACCATTTTCAGTCCAACCTAAGTCAGCACCTGTTCCAGTAATATTTGCTACAGTTAAAGCAGAAGGTGCAGGACATGATGGTGGCTCTGCAATAACAATATTATCAACATGAGGATTAGAAGTACCCCATACACTTAGACCTCTAAAGGCAATAGTGAAATTAGATTCTCCAGCATAGCTTGTCAAATCTACAGTAATCTCAGTCCATGGACTAACTGTACCAGCAGTTGTATAAACAGAGGTATAGGTTGTTCCATCAGTGGATACTAAAACTTCTACAACGTCAGATCCACCACTATCCCAATACCAAAACTTAAGCTCAGGTGCTGTAGCTCCTGAAAGATTAATAACAGGACTAATCATGTCCGCTGTTACTCCAGCTGTATAATCATAATCATTAAAAAAAGCACAATAAGTGCCTTCTTGGGCAGAACCGGGGCCATAATCGTTCCCCATATCAATGTCCCAATCATCAGTTCCGTTAGTTAGAGTCCATCCCGTAGGAAAGGCTCCAGCATTCTCGAAATCTTCCGTAAAATATTGTGCATTAACATTCACCGAAAATCCGATAAATGCAATTAGCATCAATAAAGTAAATTTAATTTTTCTCATAGGCTTTTTAATTATTTTAATTTATAAATAAGAAATACAAAAGTACATTGTTTCTATAGCATGTTATATGACCTTAATCATTTTTAACAGTTTTTTAGGATATTTTTAATCTCAATTAAACCATGCAAAATTACATTTTCTATTTCACATGACAAAGACTCTGGTTTTTGTTAATTGGTTGCATTAGTTTTATTAATATTACTTTTTAACATTATTCCCGCAGCAAATCTTCCTGTTTTGCCTCCCGATTTTCTGTGCGAGTAAAATATGTTGCTATTGGAAAAACTAGATATTCCCGATATTTCAATATTATCCTCAGGAACTCCTAATTGTGTAATTTGTATTTTGTTAACTGTCCAAAAATCTAGAAAAACTTTCTTATTTTGATGCCGCATAACATAATCAGTATTGGATTTAAAAACAAAAGCAAATTGTTCGGCAACATCTTCACCTACTTCATAATCTTTTGGACCAATAGATGGGCCAATTCCAACATAGATATTCTGTGGTTTAGAACCAAATTCCTGCATCATTTTTTCAACAAGTTTTCGTCCTATTTGTGAAAGTGTTCCTTTCCAACCTGCATGGGCTGCTCCAATAATTCTGTTTTCTTTGTCGTAAAACAAAAGTGGAACGCAGTCGGCACCCTTAACACATAAACAGATACCGGGTTTATCGGTAACCATTGCGTCTCTTTCGCAAGATTCTCTCTCATGTTGCAATTCAGAAATATATTCAATTTTATCGGAATGTATTTGGTACTGAAAAACTAATTGTTCAGGATTAATGCCAATAGATTCAGCAAGTAGTTTTCTGTTCTTAATAATAATTTCTACAGGCTCCTTAGTTCCATAACCCAAATTAAATGAGGAGTATACCCCTGTACTAAAACCTCCTTCTCTGGAAGTAACAAAATGAAAAATTTCATTAAATCTATTTAAATTGCCAAAATGATAAAGTGGTAGAGAATTATGGATTTTTCTTTCCATAAAAAACTATTATTTTTTGATGTCGCCAATTTCGGGAACAAATCTTCCGCAATGCTGTTTAAAAAGGTCTTTTGCATCCTGAAGACCTAAATCGGCTGCTTTTTTTACATCATCACAGGCTCTCTCGTTAAACATGAATCTTGCACGCGCAATTCCTCTGTTATAGAATGCTTCTGCAAAATTATCCTTCAATCCTATTGCTTTATTGTAATCAGTAATTGCATCCGGAAAAAGACCCAAATTGGCATACATAACACCCCTGTTTAAGTACAAATAAGGGTTAGATGGGTCTTCTCTAATTTGCTCTGAATATTGTCTGATGTTTTCTTTAATTATTTTCCTTTCAGTATCAGTAAGCTGAGGATTGAAAGTTTTTTCTAGATCAAAATCCTTTTTTATAGGCTTTACTTGTGCATTAAGATTGCCACAGAAAATTAAGATTAGTAATAGGGGAATTAGCTTTATCATTAGTTTTTACATTGGTTACAATATTTTTCTTTTACCTTGGTATTTCCAAAAACCTGGAAAGTCAGTTTTCCATCCTTAATAAGTTTACAGAAACGATCGGGATTCATTTTTAAGGCTCTGTCTACTGCATTTACAAAACTTGCAGTATTAAGTCTCTCAGGCAAATTAGTACAAAGAGCTATATAAGTAAACAGAACTTCTTCGAAAACGTATTTTTCATTTATAAAAGGCGTTAACAATCTTGCTGCAAAATTATAATCTCCATTGGAAATAAAAATATAAGCAAGTTTAAGAGAGTTTTGCCAATTAGATTCCTCTAGATTTACAATTTCTTTAACCCTTGCAAGACTTTCAGTTACAAGAGGATGTTCTGTTTCTGTTGTATCAAGGGCATCAATAATTGTAAATTGAAATTCCAAATTTAAGAGGTCAACTGTTCCTTTATCTAATCCACCTTCATACAGTGAGTTAATTGCACCCTGAATAACAGGTATTTCGTCTTCTTTAAGTTTTGAATAAATAAAATTGCAAAGGAGATTATTAAACAGAATATATTGGTTTGCTCCATCGAGTTGATTAAGATTATCGATTCTTGTACAACAATCGTCATTAATATCATCTTCATTAACAAATTGTTCAAGCCAAAGTTTATTCATTAATAGTCCGGCAGTAGCCTGTTGTTCAGGAATATCCATATCGGAAACAGCCTCTTTTGTGTATTTTTTTTCAACTACTTTCTTAAATAAGTATTTCTGAATTTTCAAGGCTTTATCATAATCGTATGATTTTACAGCATCATTAAACATTTTTACCACATAAGCCTGTTCCTTATCTCCTTCAATTTCATAAGTAACTTTCATATCTATTCTGGCATATCTATGATTTTTTAGAATTGGCTCTAATTTCTTTTCCAATTTTTGTTCTCTTATTTTCTGTTGAGCCTCTTCAACTGTTCCATTAGCAAGATTACTAAATTCAGTTCCGGCAACATCACTTTGAAAATCTGTCCAGTTTTGGTCGGTAGAAATATTTGATATTATATCTCCTTTTTGTCTTGATTTTAGGGCATTTTGAATACTCTCTGCCCGTCGTTTTTGCAAACTTTCATTAACTTCATCTGTGCCCTCAATTGAAGAGTATGCAAAAATATTTAACTCATCAATTCTAAAGTCCGGTTCTTTTAAGGCCTTAATAAATGGAAACATATCTTCAGGCTTGTAATTTGATTTTGCTTTTTCGAAAGGAATTCTAAAACTTAGATTTGAACTGGTTGCACTAGGAGAATATGGTGTTTCATGAGCTGGAGTAACAGTATCTGCAAGTAATTGCAACTGGTTATTATACTCAAGGCCGGCCATTTCAACATAAGCCGGGGAAATGTTTTTACAAACATATTTATCCTGAATAAAAACCAAATTCATTTCATATTCAGATGGATCTAAATTAAGAAAAGCTTTAGGAATTTTACCAATACAAACTTCCAACATTTTTTTTCTTTCTTTTTTTCCCTGCACCAAATTCTTCTTCTCAAATTTCGACGACCAAATTGGCTTTATCATCACCCCCTTATTAACCAGATTTTGATCAATAATATTGTCGCCAATACAAGGATACTGTTCTTTTTGAACAAAGTCTACACCAATACCATCTTTTGAATTTCTCATGAATTTAGATAAGTCCTTGTAATTTGAAGTTTTAAAATATACTTTACCATCTTTTGTATAAAGTCCTTTTTGGAATTCAGTTAATCCTTTGTACGCCAAACACTTTTTGCATGCTTTTTCATCATAGGGGAATAATCCAAACCTTTTTGGTGAAAATGGAATATCAAGCTCATTTCTTCTATTTGCACCTTCATTAAGTGAACTGTAATCTCCTAACACAATTGAGAAAAAGAGTTTTTTTCCATCAGCATCTACAGAACCTCCAATGCCAACAAACACGGCATCAGCCTTAACAAGCAGAGCTTCCTTTTTAGGATTAGTTTTTAACTTGAAAACTATTTCTTCCGCAGCCTTTTGATAGTTTAAAAACTCAGAACCCATTTTTAGATTTGCTTTATCAACTAATTCAACAGCATTTTTGGAGCCCCCATAATAAACCACTCGTGTTCCGGTATCCTTCTTTTTTCCCTGTGGCTGAATAACATCAGTTTTTTGAAAAGTAGCATTATATAAAGCTTGATCTTCGGCAGCATGCTGAAGACATTGCAGAGTCTCTAAAGTGTCAACACCTTGCGATTTCCTGTATTTGTTGATCTCTAAAAGCAATACTTCAGAAAATCTTTCTGTTTGAAAGTCTAAGGGATCAATAGATTGAAAATACTCGGCCTTATACTTAGAACTATCTGATATTTGAGCACTTACATTAAATAAAATTAAAAATAATATTGAAAAAGAAAGGACTTTTCTTAAGGAAAAAATTTTCATCTGTTAATCAATTTTTCTGTTTACTTAATTGCAAGCAAAGTAGTAATTTTTAGTTTTATAAAAAAGTATTTTGGTCTGTTTTGCAATAAAATATTATATCAAATTAATTTACAACAGCTTAAAGAAAAAGATTGTGATAATACCTCAATTATTTTTCAACATGTTTATGAAAGGAAGAGTAAAATAAAAACTTGTTCCCACACCTTCTGTAGATTCAAATCGTATTTTTCCACCCATGAGTTCAACCAATCCTTTTGAGATTGATAGACCTATTCCGGCTCCTTGATACTTTTTAGATATAGAGTCATCAGCTTGCCTAAATCTTTCAAAAACCAATTGCTTTTTACTTTCCGCAATACCTGTACCGCTGTCTCTTACATAAAACTCTATTTGCTTTTCTTGTTGTAATAGCTTATATCCGAAATTAATTTCTCCTTCATTTGTAAACTTAAGAGCATTATCGAGAAGATTTCTAAGCACTTGACTCAATCTTGTTTGATCAGCCTTAACAATACAATGTAAATCGTCTAAACCTTTATTTGTTTTAACAAATAGATTTGGTTTTGCACGAAACTTTTCGTTTATTTTTACAAAATTTTCAAGTTCATCAATTAAGATATTTAAGGAAACAAAACTTTCTTTAAGGGTAATTTGACCTGCCTCAATCTTGGAAATGTCAATAATATCGTTGATAATGTGCATTAATTGTTTACCATTTTGTCTAATAATTGACACATACTCTTTTCTTTTTTCATCAGATAATTCTTCCTCCCCCAATAACTCAGAGAACCCGAGAATACTATTCATTGGTGATCGTATTTCATGACTCATATTGGCAAGAAAAGCTGATTTTAATGAATTTGCTTCCTCGGCCTTCATTTTCTCCTGATGAAATTTCCTCATTATAAAGTTAATAATCACAACCAAAAGAATCATACTGCTTAGAGCTGTATACATTACATCATAATAACGTTGTCCCTCAGATTCATATGGAGTAATAATTTGGGGCATTTCTTTTTCAAGAAGGTAAACAACAACAAAATTAATAATAATTATTGCCGGAAATAAATAAACCTCCTTTCCCTTAGCTATTACTGAAAAAATACCTAACAGAACAAAATATGTAAGAAAAATTGAACCTTCGGATCCTGCATTCGAAAACCAAATAACTGGCATAACAAAAAATGCAACAATCATCATTATCCAAACTAATAGCCTGAAATTTTGTTTAAGAATAGTTTTCGACAAAAACAATAAAATCAATAACACAAAACTCCCCACAAAAACCGAAAGAACAAGAATCAAATCTAAGCCGGCCAGAATATTAAAAACTGTTGAAATAATTCCTAACAGAAAAGTAAAAAAACAAACACTATTAAAGAATCTGTGTTCAAGAGTAAATTCAGGCTCTTCACCAACAATACGGTTTAAAGTTTTATTTATTTTGGCGTTTTGCAATTGATATTTTTTAACAAATTTAATAATTATTTCCAATTACAGCTAAGTAAAACATTCAAAATAATTCAGATTTATTACGTATTCTCAATATTTATTAATCATACAAAACAAAAAGTGCAAGATTAACAAAAATCCAGTTTAAACACATCTTTCATTACAGCTAGATCAGGATTTTGAGTACACATAAATTTGAATTTATCATCGTCGGTGTAAAGCCTGTTAACCAACTGCTTATCATCTAGTTTAGACTCAATTTTAGTTACAATAGAAATCTGGTTATTGTGGAGATTCTCTTTCAAAAATTCAAGAAAATCAAATTTTACATCATTAAAAATACTTTCTTGCAAATCGTTAATAAAAGAAACTTCCACAGCAAAATCATCGAGCAGGGTTGGTGAGCAAGAGGTAAGCGCATTAAAAAGTCTTGGTTTAGTTTTTTCAAATTGTGAAGAAAAACTTTTTAGATTATCAATAAGTTGTTCATTATCAAAAAGCGTTAACTTTTTTTCAATTGAATTTGCAACCAAGCTTTCTTCCTTTTTCTTTTCTTCCTCACTATTTTTAATTAGCTGATTAATAGAAATACTAGGGGTAACATTTTCCACCTGTCTTTGTATAACGGAGTCATTATCAGAAGCTTTATCTTGCCCAAGATTAACCTCAACTTGCTTATTTTCAGTTGCAATAATCTGTTTATCATCAGGTTTTATAATTGTTGGTTCAGAAGTTTTTTTTTCTGGGACAACAGGCACTTCTATATTATCAGGCTTTTTTTTTTCTTCCATAATATATGAAAGTTTTAAAAGAGAAAGCTCTACATGAAACCTTTTATTTTGGCTTAATTTATAATTAATGTTGCATTCGTTAGCAATTTTCATTGCCTGGTAAAGAAAAGTTTGCTCACAAGCGGCTGCTTGATTTAGATATTTCTGTTTAATTGATGCTCCAACCTCTAATAGCTGAACAGTTGCTTCATCTTTGCAAACAAGCAAATCTCTAAAATGGCTTCCTAATCCGGAAATAAAATGCTGTCCATCAAAGCCCTTGTCAAGAATTTCATTAAAAATTAATAGTGCTTTTTTTACATCAGAATTTAGAAAACAATCTGTTAAGTTAAAGTAAAAGTCGTAGTCTAAGACATTTAAGTTAGCCAGAGTATTTTGGTAAGTAATGTTTCCTCCGGAAAAATTAACCAACTGATCAAAAATAGAAAGAGCATCACGCATAGCTCCATCGGCTTTTTGTGCAATAAGTCCCAAGGCTTCAGGTTCGGCAGTAACATTTTCGTTTTTGGCTACAAACTGAAGCTGTTCAACAATATCTTCAATTTTTATTCTAACAAAATCGTAAATTTGGCATCGAGAAAGTATTGTTGGAATAATTTTATGTTTTTCTGTAGTTGCAAGTATAAAAATAGCATGTGCAGGAGGTTCTTCAAGAGTTTTAAGAAATGAATTAAAAGCTGCTGCTGATAACATGTGAACCTCATCAATAATATATACGCTATATTTTCCCATTTGAGGGGGAATTCTAACCTTATCAATTAACAATCTAATGTCTTCTACAGAATTATTAGAGGCAGCATCAAGTTCATGAATATTAAAGGAACGAGAAGTATTAAAAGAAACACACGAATCGCATTTATCACAAGCATTGTAATCGGGAGTTAATGCCGAACAATTGATTGTTTTTGCGAAAATTCTTGCACAGGTAGTTTTTCCAACCCCTCTTGGACCGCAAAATAAATAAGCGTGAGCCAAATGGTTGTTTTTAATGGAATTTTTCAAGGTTGCAGTAAGTGCCTTTTGCCCTACCACCATATCGAAAGAGGCTGGTCTGTATTTACGAGCCGAAACAACAAAATTATCCATTTAATAAAAAAAATTAAAAAAATTTAAACCAAAGATAATACAGTAAAACAACATTTCATAAAAGAGTTGTTAACAGTTTTAAAAAAAATAAAGCAAATTTTTACAAATAAGACTGTCAAATATTTGATAAATAATAGTTTTTTTATACTTTTGCAGGCCAAAATTTATTTTTTTTAACTAAACAAATTAAATATGATTAACCAGTATGAAACCACCTTCATTCTAACTCCCGTTTTGTCTGAGGCACAGATGAAGGAGGTGGTAGAGAAATTTAAAAGCTACCTTGTTGCCGAAGGAGCTGAAATTGTACACGAAGAGAATTGGGGTTTAAGGAAACTCGCCTACCCTATTCAAAAGAAATCTACAGGATTTTATTACCTATTAGAATTTCGAGCCGACACAAGTATTATTAACAGGCTGGAAGTGAACTACCGTCGCGATGAGCGAATTATTCGATTCTTAACAGTAAGCATGGACAAATTTGCAGTTGCTTATTCTGAGAAAAAACGTAAAATGAAAGCAGAAGTAAAGGAGGTATAACATGGCAGTAGCACAATCACAATCAGAAATTAGGTATTTAACTCCTCCAACTGTGGAGATTAAGAAGAAAAAATACTGTAGGTTTAAGAAAAACAAAATTAGATTTATCGATTATAAAGACGGCGAATTCTTAAAGAAATTCCTTAATGAACAAGGGAAAATTCTTCCAAGAAGAATTACAGGAACTTCTTTGAAATACCAAAGAAAAGTGTCAACTGCCATTAAGAGAGCCAGACACATAGCCTTGCTACCATACGTAACCGATATGTTGAAATAAAAAACGGAGGAAAAGAAATGGAAATTATTCTAAAACAAGATATGCCCGGAATTGGTCACAAAGACGAAATCGTTGATGTTAAGCCGGGTTATGGACGAAACTACCTTATTCCACAAGGTTACGCCACTTTGGCAACTGCAAGTGCAAAGAAAGTGCATTCCGAGAACGTACGTCAACGTGCGCATAAAGAAGAAAAAATTAAGAATGAGGCAATTGCTTTGGCCGGAAAGCTTAATGGAATTACTCTAAAAATTGGTGCAAAGACTAGTACTACCGGAAAAATATTCGGTTCTGTAACCAATATTCAAATTGCTGAAAAAATTAAGGAAGACTTTGGTTTTGAATTAGACCGAAAAAACATTTCCGTAAAAGACGAAAATATTAAAGAAGTCGGTACTTACAAAGCTCATGTTAAACTTTACAAAAGTGAGGTTTCAGCCGAAATATCTTTTGAGGTTGTTTCCGAATAAAAGTATTAATATAAAAAAAACCGCACATTGATTTGTGCGGTTTTTTTTATGCTTTTTTACACCCATTTTATTAATGGGAAATCTTGTTGATAAGGTAATAAACTATTTTTGGCAAATATTCTTATTGAATAATTAAAAGTACCCGGTTTCATTGGGTTACGTTCAATAAAATAACTTGCAATTGTTCCTTCAATACCTTTTAGTTCAGCCGAATACTTACTAAACAGCCTCACATTTCCATCGGTAACCTTGTCGGCAACAACTAATTCTACACCAATCTCTTCGGAAGAAATATCATTTAAATTAATTTTAATTTCTCCTCTATAGTTTTCTGTAAGTTTTATAGGATTTTTCTCGTAATCGGGAATTTCCACAGAAACAACTTCCAACCGGCTCCATTTTTCTTTCATGGATTCTTTCCATGAAGCAATTTCAATAGCCATTTGATAATCATTCTTTTTCATTTCCAATGATCTAGTATACAACTTATTATAAAATCTGGAGTAATAATCATCCATCATTCTTTTGGTTGTAAATTTTGGTGCTACGTTGGCAATACTATTTTTTACAAATTTCACCCAGTCTGTTGGAATTCCTTTTTCATTGCGTTTATAATAAAGAGGTACTATTTCATTTTCAAGCATTGAATAAATTGTTTCCGCATCAAGTTCGTCTTGAAAATCCTGATTTTCGTAAGTTCTTTCTTCCGGTAATGCCCAGCCGGCTTCTTTCATGTACCCTTCAACCCACCAACCATCGAGAACAGAAAAATGTAATGCTCCATTCATAACGGCTTTCATTCCTGAGGTACCTGATGCCTCAAGTGGTCTTGTTGGGGTATTCATCCAAATATCAACACCTTGCACCATTTTTCTCGCAAGCTCTATATCGTAATTTTCAAGAAAAACAATTTTTCCCAAAAAGTCTGGTCTTTTTGAAATTTCAACAATATATTTTATTAAATCCTGACCGGCTTTATCGTTAGGATGTGCTTTTCCGGCAAAAATTATCTGAACAGGTTTATTTGGATTATTAAGAATTGCCGATAATCGGTCAATATTTCTAAAAAGTAGATGAGCACGTTTATAGGTAGCAAAACGTCTTGCAAAACCAATGGTTAAGGCATTTTCATCAATATTATTTATTACTTCTACAATATTTTTTGGGTTTTCGTAGCGCCTAACCCAATTTCTTCTCACACGATTTCTTACATATTCAATAAGCTTAAATCTTTGATAAAGTCTTATATCCCAAATAGTTTCATCGGGCACATTATATATTTTTTTCCAATAATTTGTATCAGAAAGATTTTGTTTAAATCCTTCTCCAAATTCTTTTAAATAAAGAAGTTTCCATGCTTTTGCAGTCCAAGTATCGAAATGAACCCCATTGGTAACAAATCCGATAGGACTTTCTTCGGGGAAATAACCGGGCCAAAGGTCTGTAAACATTTCTTTTGAAACTTCTCCATGAAGCCAGCTAACACCATTAACTTCCTGAGAAACATGCACTGCTAAATTACTCATTGAAAATTTATCACCGGGGTGAAGTTTCCCCAAGCTCATCATTTCTTCCCAAGTAATTTTAAGGCGTTCAGGATAGTGCGCCATGTATATTCTCATTAAATCTTCTTCGAACATATCGTGACCGGCCGGTACGGGAGTATGAGTAGTAAACAATGTTGAAGCTCTAATAATTTCAAGTGCTTCATTAAATTTAAGATTTCTTTTAGTCCTAAGCATTCTAAGACGTTCAAGGCCAATAAAAGCAGCATGTCCTTCGTTACAATGATAAACATCCGGTCTAATATCTAAAGCCGATAATACCCTAATTCCTCCAATTCCAAGAACCATTTCTTGCATAAAACGATTTTCGTTTCCACCTCCGTAAAGTTGATGAGAAATTTTCCTATCTGCCTCCTGATTCAAATCGTGGTCGGTATCCAGAAGCAGAAGATCAATTCTTCCAACAAGTAGTTTCCATACTTTAATATATACATTTCGTCCGGGAAATTTCACATTTACAATTAGAATATTACCATCTTTATCTCTTAAAGGTTCCAAAGGCATTTTAGTAAAATCCTGTGGGATAAGAGTAGTTTGCTGTTCGCCGTTAACTGTAAGTGTTTGCTTAAAATAGCCATATCTGTAAAGAAGCCCTACACCAACCATATCAACATTCTGGTCGCTAGCCTCTTTAAGATAATCTCCGGCAAGTATTCCCAATCCTCCGGAAAAAATTTTCACATTATCGTGCATTCCGTATTCCATTGAGAAATAGGCTATTTTGGGAGACTTTTTATTTTGCTTTTCCTGCATATAAGCCTTATACTCAGAGTAAACCTCGTTGTATTTTGAAACAAAAATATCGTCTGTTTCAAGTTCTTTAAGTCTTATAGCCGGTAAATCTTCAAGAAATGCAATTGGGTTATATTTTTTTTCTCGCCATAGGTCGATATCAATTAATTTGAAAAGATCCATTGCATTAAAACTCCAGCACCACCAAAGGTTTCGAGCAATTTCATTTAATCCGGCAAAACATTCAGGAAGTGAGGTTAAAACCTCTACTTTCCTCCAATTTGGAATATTAGTATTTGAAGGAATTATTTTCTGTTCGGCAGTAAGTAAAGGTATAGGCGCAAAAATACTTTTCCTTTCTGAAACTTTTTCAAGAGCCAAATGATATGCTTTAATATAATAATCGACAAGATTTACCCATAAGGCATGGGATCCGGCTGTTTTTGCCAATTCATTTATTTTTATTTTGTCTATTAATGGTCTTTTTGAGCATTTCAGGATTTTGTCGGCTATAGCATTAACAACCTCGCCTGCATTTGAATCTGTTCTATTTATTACGAAAACAGCATCATGATTTTCGCCAAGTTCCTTTTGCATCCATTTGCCAAAACCTGCCAAAGTTGTTGTTATTGTTGGAACACCAAAAGCAACACTTTCCAAAGGAGTGTAACCCCATGGTTCGTAATATGATGCAAAAACTGTTAAATCTAAGCCGATTAATAAATCCCAATATTTTAGGTCAAAAATTCCATCATCGCCATTAAGGTAACTTGGCACAAATATTACTTTTACTTTATCGTTTAGCTTATTAAACAGACCTTTATCTCTAATTCTGTTTAAAATTGGGTCATAATCGGCATCATGAAGATTATGAGTAAGAACATTACCTTCAATTTGATCGGTGTTTCCACAATCGGCAAGTTTATTTACCAATTGTTTTCTTGGTCCATAATTATTTGCAGGCACTAAAATAAATGCAAGAATCTCTTTTTCAAGATTTTCATTTTTATTTAAACTACCCAAAGCATCAATAAACAAATCGTATCCTTTATTTGTAAATTCATAGCGTCCGGAAGTTCCTAAAATAACAGCATCTTTAGAAATTTCGTTACCCGTAAGAGCAGAGGCAACTTTCATGAGTAGTTTTCTAGCCTCGGATGCTTTTTTCTCGAATTCACCGGCTTCAGGCACAAAAGAATTCTCAAAACCATTTGGAGTAACCAAATCCACTTCTTTATCTAATAAAAACTTGCATTCATTGGCTGTAATATCACTAACTGTTGTAAAAACATCAGCTTGTTCACCTGAGATTTTCTCTAAAGAATATTTTGCAACCACACCAAGATCTCTGGCAATAAATTCTCCATTATAATCCGGTAATTTGTCGTACAAAGGCATTCCATTTCCGGCAAGGCAGCGACCAAGAACAGTGGCATGTGTAGTAAATACTGTGCCAATTTGAGGCATACTTTCCTTTAAATAAAGAATTCCGGAACCTGTCATCCATTCATGAAACTGTGCAATAATGCAATCGTTTGGAGAAAGATTAAATCTTGAATAACTTTCAATTACTCTTGCAGCAGCGTATCCAAAAAGCATTGGTTCAATATAATCCCATTGACCTGAAAGGGAATCTAGTTTATATTTTTCCCAGAATCTAGCAAAAATTTCATCTTTCTGACTAATAAAGGAAGAAAAATCTACAGTAATAACCATTGGATTTCCGGGAATATTCCAATGCCCTATTCTAATTGCAAGCCCTTCCTCCATTGCTTTATTTTTCCAAGCAGCAAGAATATTCTCATCTTCCTTAAACTCCGGATTCTCTTTTGTATCGCGCCAAACATCTGGACCAATAAATATATGTTTCTTTTTTACTTTTTCTTTAAGAGCAATTGCTTTTGTTGAAATAACAGTATGAATACCGCCAACTTTGTTACAAACTTCCCAGCTAACCTCAAAAAGCGCATCTGGAAGCATTTGATTTGTTTTTGTCATATATAGTTAATGTAATCTTTTAAATATCTACTATTTACATTCATCGAGTCTAATCACAAAATCGCTTAATACATTCATAAAATTAATGAAAGCCTCGTAAGGACTATCATAAGGATTAAAATATTTATGTACATCGCCATCGGAAAACCACTTAGTACACATATAGTAAAAATGGTCGGAAGTTTGAAGGTAGGTCCAAACTTTCTCCAACTCCGGGTTTCCACATTTCTTAACTTTTTCGTAAAATGAATACAAATTATTGAAAGCCTCGTCTTGAAGTTCATTTCCAAGCCATGCTGTTAAGTCTCTTTCCTCATCGGCCCATGAAATTGGATAAGGAACATGAACTGCACCTACCGGGTCAAAAGTTTTTATTATTTCTGATGGTGTTGCAAAACCAAAGTTAGATTTTCCAAAAACTTGATCAGGTAATGCTTTCAAAAATTCAAAAATACCTGTTTCAGCCCATTGATGTTCCCCAAAAGTCTCATAATCCATAAACAGATTTATTATTTCCTGTTTTGGATCAATGGCATTAAGCCAATCCACAAATTTATCAGCGGTTAATGGCCATGCTTCCCAAGCTCTGTTAGAAAAACGAAAAGCAATATCGTCGCTTAAGGTAAAGTTTTTCAATAAGAGTTTTAGTTTTGGGTTTATTGCATTACAGTAGACATAATTTGGACTTTTCCATCCCAAAACATGCTTAGCACCTTCGGTAAGCATAGCTTCATAGCCCATATCTGCAACCATTTCTCCAATTTCGTCGGAATATATTAACTCAGTATTTCTAAACACCTTAGGTTTTTGACCAAAGAATTGTTCAATCTTTTGTGACTGAGCTTTAACCTGACGTTCGAATTCCTCTCGGCTTTTTAGAGCAGAAAGTGAGTGAGAATAGGTCTCAGCCAAAAACTCAACATTTCCTGTTTCAGCCAATCTCTTAAAACTTTCAAGCACTTCAGGAGCATACATTTCAAACTGATCGAGAGCCACTCCTGAAATGGAATAAGAAATTTTAAACCTTGAGCCGTATATCTTTATCAAATCCAAAAAGACCTGATTTGTTGGAAGGTAGCATTTTTCAGCAACCTTTTTCATAATTGAACGGTTTGCGTGTTCGTCGAAATAATATGGATCGTTACCAATATCAAAAAATCTATATCTTTTCAACCTAAACGGCTGATGAACCTGAAAATAAAAACAAATTTTTCGCATAACAAATATCTAAACAACAGATTTATAAACTTCTTTAACTTTAATTGCAGCATTTTCCCATTTAAGGTTATCTACCTCGTCTTTACCAAATTTCTTAAACATTTCACCAAGACTCTCATAATTAAGCATACCATAAATAGCATCTGAAAGATCATCAATATCCCAAAAATCTACTTTAAGAGCATGTCTTAAAATTTCTGAAACACCGGATTGTTTACTAATAATTACCGGAACATTACTTCTCATAGCTTCCAGAGGCGAGATGCCAAAAGGCTCTGACACAGAAGGCATTACATACACATCCGACATATTAAACATTTCAATTACTTCCTGTCCTTTAAGAAAGCCTGCAAAATGAAAACGTGAAGCAATTCCTAGAGCAGCCACCCTTTTTATCATTCTGTTTGTCATATCTCCCGAACCAGCCATAACGAAACGAACATTTGGGTCTTTTTGAAGAACTTTATAAGCGGCTTCAACAAAATAGTCGGGGCCTTTTTGAAAAGTTATTCTTCCCAAGAAAGTTACAATTTTTTCCTTAACTCCTTTAGGATATTGAGGCGTTTTAATAATATCAACCGGTTCAACAGCATTATGAACGGTTGTAATTTTATTGGGATTAATGCCGTATCTTTCAATAACAATCTGACGAGTTAGGTTGCTAACAGTAATAATTTTATCGGCAACTTCCATTCCTCGTCGTTCTATATCATAAACATTTTGGTTAACATTTTCTCCGGAACGGTCGAATTCTGTTGCATGCACATGAATAACCAAAGGCTTACCGGAAACTTCTTTTGCAGCAATACCTGCCGGATATGTTAACCAATCGTGAGCGTGAATAACATCAAAACTATTTTTATTAGCGATTACAGAAGCAATTAAGGCGTATCTGGAGACCTCTTGTAATAAATTTTTTCCATAAGTACCTGAAAAAAAGAAATTCTTCTGGTATACCTCCTTTTTTATATCCAGATGAGAAAGCTCTTTACCCTCATAAATCATAGCAAATTCTTCAGGCGACATGTAGGGTATAAGAGAAGATCCCACTTCTAAATAAGTAATTTTCTTCCAAAACTCTTCGTAATTGAGAAAAGTTTCTGTAACCGACACATCGCCGGCAGCAGATAGTTTAAGGTGACTTTGGTCTTCATCGCCATATAATTTTGGAACAACAAAAATCATCTCCACATTGTGCTTTGCAAGCCCTTTAGAAAGCCCATAACAAGCTGTTCCCAATCCTCCGGTAATATGTGGAGGAAACTCCCATCCGAACATTAATACCTTCATAAACCAATACCTATTAATTGAAATTCTGTATTCAAGTTATTAATTTTTAATTATTTGAATCGCATTTAGTTTTATATTTTTCTGTAAGTCTTATCATTCTTAAGACTTCGGCCACCGACCAAGCTTGTGAGATAGCTCCATTGGGGTTATGAGGAGGATCACCATCGTAAACCTCAGAAATTGATCCAATGCCGTGCATAGACATATCTTCCTCGAAACTTGAAATAAGTTTTTGAACAAAAGCTAATCTGCTTTTTCCATGAATTTTGAGAATACCTTCGGCAAAATGACCTAGCAACCATGGCCAAACAGTTCCTTGATGGTATGCATTATCTCGCTGTTCCTGAGAACCCTCGTATCTTCCAATATAATCGGGGTGACTAGGAGAAAGTGTTCTTAAACCCTTTGTAGTAAGAAGAACCTGTCTTACTGTTTCCAAAACAGAATCGGCAATATCAACATTTATCGGAGAATAAGGAAGGGAAGTTGCAAAAATCTGGTTAGGTCTAATTGACCAATCCTTTGCTTCATAAGTAGCGTAATCTGCAAGATATTTCTTCTTTTCATCCCAGAACATTTCAACGAATGAAGTTTTTGTTAAATTGGGAATGTTTTTGTACTGTGAAACGAACTTTTTATCGCCAGCTTTTTCTGCAAGTTCAAGAGTAAAGCATACTGCATTGTACCACAAAGCATTTATTTCCACATCGAAGCCAATTCTCGGTGTAACAGGTCTGCCATGAACAACTGCATCCATCCATGTAAGGGCATGACCGGGTTCTCCAGACCAAATAAGGCCATTATCGTGCATCTTAATATTAAAATGAGTTCCTTCCTTAAATTTATTAAGAACAACTTTCATTTTCTTACCATAGTCTTTCCAAACAAGCTCTTTATCGTCAATATGTTCGTGATATTGCTGCAAAGCCCAAAAATACCAAAGAGGAGCATCAACTGAGTTAAGAACAGAGTGTTCGCCATGACCAATATTTGGGAATAATCCGTCTTTAATTTCTGCCGACATTGTATCGAGAACGCCTTTACAAGTTTTTAAATCATTTTGGGCAAGAGTAAGCCCCGGGAGAGCAATAAAAGTGTCTCTTCCCCATCGGCCAAACCATGGAAAACCTGCAATTATTTCGGTTTTCTTATTTCTTTTTACAATAAACTGTTGTGCAGAATTTACAAGGCAATTCTCAAAACCTGTTCTGGGAATACGTTTTTTTGCCTCGGAGTCGAATTTCTTACTAATTGTCTTAGTATTTATTTCTGAAAGTCCTGCAGAAAAAACAACAGACTCCCCTTTTTTTAGGGGCAGCTCGAAATAACCGGGCACAAATAGGTCTTCCCGGAAATCGTATCCTCTTTTTTGTTCTTCAATATATTCAACATTATAGTACCAGTCGGGCACATGGACATATTCTGCCTTTTTTGAAAATTGCATAAAAAGACTCTTGTAACCGTCGTACATCTTTACTTTTATACCATTTTCAACCGATTTGTATTTACGATTAACAAACATATTTGCCTTTGAAAGAGCATGTACTTTTCTAAAGGCAAGAAAAGGTTTAAAAGTTAGTTTTGTGGGAGAATGAGCTTCAAGCAAAGTTATCTTAATAAGGATTCTATCGTCTTCCTCAACCAAAAGGTTTTCTCTCCTAAGAACCACACCTCCAACACGAAAAATCTGATGAGGAATTGGTTCAGTAGAAAAATCCCGTATATATTTATGCCCTTTTGGCTCATAAATTCCCGGGTATTTCCTTACTCCCAGATTAAAAGCGGCACCTTGTTGGTGAACTGAAATATCCAAAGATGAGAGCAAAACATGGTTTTCACCATCAATATCTTCCATTGGACATATTAGCAAGCCATGGTATTTTCTTGTGTTTGCACCAATAACAGTTGTGCTTGCATAAGATCCTGCGCGATTTGAGCGAATAAGCTCTTTGTTAAGTGAATACTCTAGGTTAATGAGTTTGGTTTTATCAAATTTTATGTAAGTCATACAATTTAGAAGTTTTCCGGAATTGAAGTGCAAAGATAGGTTGTTATTCGTTTACATACCTTAATTTTCCGCTAATTTACAATTATTTTTGTCTTAATTAAACCTTTTTCAGACTAAATGATGTTAAGTCATTATAAACATATTAAAAAAGTTGATTAAAAAGTTTAGAAATAATGGATATTCCTAGTTTCTGATTGTTTAAGCAAAAAAATAAGGTCTGCCAAAAATGTCAGACCCTATTTCTTTTTTTTTGAATAAGTTCTATTTAATTATAACCCTTTCAACATAAACATTTTCACCGTTGATTTCAACAAAATATAAACCCGATTCCAGATTTTCCCTTTTAAAGAGGAATCTGTTTCCGGAAATGTTAGTTTCTGTTCTAACTATTTTACCAGTTACATCAGAAATTCTAACAGAGTAGTTTCCAGCATTTTCATCCGGAATAGTAATTATTGTGAAATCGGAAAAAGGATTTGGAGAAACAGAAAGCCTTCCTATTACATTTTCTGAAATATCAACAGCAATACCATTGTCTTCAAGATTTGAAACAGACTGGCTGTATGGTCCGCTTACATCTTTTGCTGCATTACAACTTGCAATTGCAACAAAGGTATTATTAGCAGAGGGGGCAGTTGTTCCTGCAGTTCCGTCTGTAAAAATTGGATTACCTTCGGAATCGAAAATTGTATATTGATTCTCGTATGGCCATTGAACACTTGCAAAAGTAGCATAAATTTCATCCCCACTATTTACAGTAAAACTAACTGTTTCAGGGCCGGCACCCGCTTCAAGGGTAAATACCTGAGGAACTCCTCCAATAGTTAAGGTAAGAGTATTTCCATTCCAACCATCGCCGTAACTATCAATCATTTCAAGAGAGTATTCACAACTTACAGAAGCACCTCCACCATAAGTTGGATAACACAAATCGTCTTTTCTAACAGAAACTCTGTAATACTGATAAGTTCCGGGGTTTATAACGTTGAAACTTGGGGGCAAACCGTAAGTTAGTGAGTCGTATAGCTCCATAGAACCGGGACTTTCACCCTTGTAAATATAGTAATACAAAGGAGTAAAATTGCCGTCTTCATCAACATAATCGTTCCAGGCAAGAACAATAGGAGGAGTTGCACCGGTACCAAGGCTTACACCAAGGTTAATTGTTTGGTGATACGGACTAAGTTCTGATTCATTTCCACAAGTATCAATTGTTGAAATTTTATATCTATCTGCATGAACTTCAGGTTGCGAAGTTGGGTCTATAAATACACTTAAGCTGTCCTGATATGGAATTGTTGCCAGTAAAGTGTAACCACTTCCCTGAAGTTTATAAACATTATATGAAACAATTGAATTTGTTGGAGTTTTTTCCCACACAACAATATTTTTTCCGGAAACAGTGTCAACAGTAACCATACAAATTTGTTCTTCAATTGGGGAAACAAAGTTAACCTCAACAGTATCCGAATAAGCAACACAACCTGAGTTGCTTACAACAACATTGTATCTACCGTATTCTTCAACATTAATGCTATTAGTATTTTCACCTGTTGACCATTGGTAGTTGTAGAAAACACTTGAAACAGTTCCGGGAGTCTTGGAAATAGTAATATTATCTATGTACCAATTGTCGATATTATAAGAATTTCCTTCAAAGAAAAAAGCCAATCTAAAATTTGGAGACCCAACATCGGAGTTGCTAATTGTAACAGATTGAACTGTTGTTGGAATATCGGCACCAACGTTGTTTGACCAAACTGTAGTCCAGTTAGTTCCATCGGAGCTTGTTTTTACCCCAATAGTGTAATTTGAAGCATAATGATCCACCATATGGTTGAAGGAAAGGTATATGGTTGAATTATCAGTGGTGTTAATAATAGGGCTAATCATTTTTGATTCACCTGTAAAACTTGGATTAAAGTAAAAATGCAATTCTGGCGCCATAACTCCTGCCATATTTGTTGAAGTGGATAAATTCCAGTTTCCTGCACCTAATCCCTCTTGAGCCCATCCTGAAAATGCTAAAGAAGAATAATTAAAGTTTTCTACATAAATAGTTGATGCATCTGCAAGATTTTGAGCTGTAATTTGAAAACCGGATCCTTCGCAAACATTTACGGTTCCGGAGCTTGAAAGAGCAATTTGAGGCATTTCTTTAACTACAACATTCTTAATAATTTCTGAAGAACAATGATAATTTGCCACAATTAATTTCACAGGAAAAGTACCGGGACCATCAAAAATAACATTAATTTCTTCTCCTTCATGTTCAATATCTCCGTCATTGCCAATATCCCAGGAAAAATGAGTATTATTGTCTACACCTTCAGAAACACTTGTAATAGTTGTAATTAGGTTAGCACCGGGAATAAAACAAATAGTATCGGCTTCAAAATCGGCTACAGGTGATGTACAAGTAATTTTAGAAACTCCATTTCCTGTAGCAACCCAAATATCGTTTGTTGAAGGATTTTGTGAAATTGCCAGAACATCTTCTCCAACAAGTCCCTCAGGAACACTATAAATGCTCCAATTTATGCCATCGCCAACAGAAAAGCCTCCGAAAGTACCTGCATAAATTTTGCCTAAATTGTCAACCATTAGAGATCTAACGTACATATTAGGAATTGAACTATCAACAGTAGAATAAATTTGCCATGTCGATGCTCCATCGAATTTTGCAAGCATCGCGTTGGTTCCAATCCAAATATTTTCATCATCATCAAAAGCAACTGCATTGCAACAATTATGGGGCAAGTCAGAATTAGATGTATTGTAGGTTGTCCAAGTTGATCCAACCTTTTTTGTAAGGCCATTGTAGGTAGCAAACCAAACAGAACCATCGGGATGTATTGCAATATCGAAAACAATATTGTCGGCTAATCCTGAGGCTGTAGTATATGTTGTCCATGTTGACCCGTTATAAACTGCTGCACCATTAGAACCAAAACCAATCCAGATATTTCCTGTTAATTCGTCGTAAGTTACGCAATTAACGTTTAAACCCGGATAATGCACTGTTCCAAATGAAGTTCCATTGTATGTAAAAACACCGTTATTTGTTGCTAACCAAACATTATTGGCATCGTCTTTTGCTAAGCCATAAACTGCGTATGCTGGCAATCCTGTTGTACTAGTATAATTTAACCAAGAGTTTGCTCCGGTAAGTTCTGAAAAACCATTCTGAGTTGCAAAATATGTTTCTCCGGATGCTAAAGAAAGAACATCATACACAAGATTGTTAGCAATGCCGTTTGTTTGAATAAAACTACTCCAATCGCTATCATTAAATCTCATTAATCCCTTAAAAGACCCAACCCATTTATTTCCTTCGGCATCAACAATAAAACAAGAAACATTATCCTCAACCATACCATCTGATTCATCCCAGTAAGTCCATGTTGTTCCATTAAATTTTGAAATTCCATAAGGAGTTCCAACCCAAATATTTCCCAAAGCATCAAAACCTGAACAAGTTGTAGCATTGCTTGGTAAACCTCCACCTGTAGAAGATGTAGTATATGTAGTCCAATTTATTCCATCAAATTTTGTAATTCCACCATAATCATAATAAGTTATCCATTTATTATTCAAATTATCAACACTTAAGTTGATTATGTTGTCGTAAACCAAATCGCCTGATGTAGAAGATTCAGTATAATTCACAAAACTAAATCCATCGAAAAAAGAAAGCCCGCTTGGAGTTCCAATCCAAACATTACCTCCATTGTCAATGGCAACACATCTGGCATGTTGATCGGGTAAACCATCAGCTTCTGAATAATTTGTCCATTGCGATCCATCAAACTTTGTTAATCCATAGTAAGTAGCTGCTAACCAAACGTTATTGTTATAATCTATTGCCAAATCCATAATTAAAAAATCTCCAACTCCTGTTTCTTCCTGAGTGTAGTATGTCCATGACCCATTATCGTAAACAGTAATTCCAAAGCTTGTAGCTATCCAAATTCTTCCGGAGGCATCCATTTCCATATCTCTAACATGGTTATTGGAAAGTCCATTGTTAGTAGTAAAGGTGTTTACAATGCTTCCGTTGCTCTTATTTCTAACCACAATTCCTCCGGTGGTTCCAACCCAAATATTGTTTCCGTTTTCGAGCAGACATGTTACATCGTTAACATTTGAGTAATTGGTAAATTGTAATTGAGCAGTTAGTATGGTCGACACAAATACTAAAAGTGCAAGTAATAAATTTTTCATACTAGATGTTTTTTTGATTATTTTTCGGAATAAAAATATATAAAAGTATTACATGTTGTGCAATTAATACGGTTTTTTTGTCAAAACAACAGATTATACGGGTTTTCATTTAAAAATTGGTGACAAAAAAAAGGAATAGCCTAAGCCATCCCTAAAAATATTCTTTTTGCTTTTTTACTAATATTCTTCCAAACTTCCAACAGCTTTTTCAACGGCAGTAAGAATTTCACAAGATTTAACCAGTTCTTTCATTGCAGTATGGTCAGGATACAGAGGTCTATCAATGTCAAGAAAATCAACATGTTTCCTAATAACATCTTTAGCAGCCTGAACTCCTTTTCCGAAGCTGTATTCTTCCTTTCTGAAATCTAAAGCCTGAGCTGCAGCCATATATTCAATACCCAAAATACCATAGGCATTATCAAGAATCTGGAAGTTTTTAATGGCAGTATTCATTCCCATTGAAACAAAATCTTCCTGATCGGCAGCGGCCGGAATTGACTGAACAGAAGCCGGCGCACTAAGAATACGTTGTTCAACAATCATCATATCGGCAGTGTACTGAGAAAGCATAAGGCCTGAAAACATTCCGGCTCCTTTAGTTAAAAATGCAGGTAAACCAACACTTAAAGCAGGATTGTTAAGTCTGTTCATTCTTCTTTCTGAAAGAACGGAAACCATTGTAATACAATAACCTGCCATGTCCATAGGAACAGCAACAGGACTACCCTGGAAGTTTGCTCCTGACAGTTGAAGATTTTTGTCGGGGAAGAAAATTGGGTTATCGCCAACACCGTTAAGTTCAATTTCTACCTGAGAACGAGCATAAGCCAAGGCATCGTGAGCAGCACCAATAACCTGAGGTGTTGAACGCATTGAATAAGCATCCTGAACTTTACATTTTACTCTACCCTCTTTAAGGTCGCCACCGGAAACACATTTATTAATTGCTTCGGCTGAACGAACAGCTCCTTTAAAACCACGAACTTCATGAAGTAATTTTGTATAAGGTTTCATATTTGCTTTAAGAGCCTCAAGCGACATAGAGGCTGCTATTTCGGCTTGTTTTAGCCAGTTATTAGCGTCAACTAAAAATATTGCCGACATAGCAGTAAGCACATTAGAGCCGTTAATTGTAGCTAGCCCGTCACGTGCCATTAATCCAGGAACAGGTATTCCTGCTTTTTCTAAAGCATCTTTTCCTTCAAGTAATTCGCCTTTGTAGTATGCCTTTCCCTCACCCATCATTAAAAGAGCAATTTGCGACATTGGTGCCAAATCTCCACATGCTCCAACAGAGCCTTTCTGACAAACAAAAGGTGTTACGCCTTTGTTTAGCATATCGACCAAAGTTTGAGTTATTTCAATTCTACAACCTGAATTTCCGTGAGCATGCACGTTAATTCTACCAAGCATAGCGCCGCGAACATATTCAATTGGAGCAGGGTCGCCAATACCGGCAGCATGGTTGTATACCAGATATTTTTGAAAATCTTTTACTTGATCGTCGTTTAAAACAACTTCCGAAAACTCACCAATTCCGGTGTTTACTCCGTACATTATTTCTCCTGCAACAATCTTTTTTTCAAGCATTGCACGACAAACATTAATTCTTTCAACAGCTTCAGGAGCTAAAGCAACTTTTTGTCCGTGTCTTGCAACATTAACAACATCATAAATTGTTAATCCGGCACCTTTTATAATTAAAGTATCCATTATTATAAGTTTTAAGTTTTAAGTTTTGAGTTTTGAGTTTTGAGTTTTATTTACCTCAGCTAAGAGCTAACAGCTAACAGCAAAAAAGCCCTGCACGATTGATACATATAATGAAGTTAAGAATCCAGTGTACCATAAAAGTATTTTTCTGATGTAAAAATAGTTATTATAATTGTTTTTTCAACAGAAGTGTTGTAAAATATTATTCAATAGTATAAATAAAAAATATAGCTTTATCTACTTTCTTTTAATTTTTAATCTTCTAGTTTAGGTTAATCTTAAAGTTAATTTTAAAAATCTTTTTAGTATTTAGCTCACTACCATTGTTAAACCTAACAAAATAATCTCCCATAAATGGAGGGGTTCCTATTGTCCATCCGTCAAGCGTATAATCATATACAAAACCCAAATTGCCGTTTGTTGGATGAAAATCGGGGGGAGCAGCAACATCACTTCCATATGAGCCACATGAATGAATGCCTAATTCCAAAAACTGACCTTTTAAAAACACCTGCGAAGGAGACAGTAATGAAAATATCGCACATATTTAGCACAATAATATTTTTCTCATAGCTGAAAATGTTTGATTTAAAAGTAAAAATATTAAATAATATCTAATAATCAATATTTTTCATGTTTTATTAACATCAATACCAAAAAAAATAATAAGTTTGAGTTTAATTTATTTTTTTGAAAAAACATCTACATATTGTTTCTTTTAATGTCCCCTACCCTGCTGATTATGGTGGAGTTATAGACGTTTTCTATAAACTTGAAAGTTTACACAAAGCAGGTGTAGAAATTATTCTTCATTGTTTTGAATATGGAAGGCCAAAGGCTGAAATTCTGGAAAGTTTTTGTAAAAAAGTCTATTATTACAAAAGAAAATCCGGATTGAAATACTTCATTAGTAAAACTCCATATATTGTAAATACTAGAATTTCAGACATATTATTACAAAATTTAGCAAACGACAAGTTTCCAGTTCTTTTTGAAGGCTTACATACATGTGGCATTTTAAACAATGGATTACTTGAAGATCGATTAAAAATTGTAAGAGCTCATAATGTTGAACATCATTATTACAGGCAACTTGCCGGTATTGAAAATAAATTTAAGGAGAGATTTTTCTTTAAAAAAGAAGCCTCAAAACTCGAAAAGTTTGAAAGAATACTTGTAATGGCAAATTGTGTCTTGTCAATTTCGCCAAACGACCATACTCATTTCAATAATCTATACCAAAACTCTTTATTTGTACCGGCTTTTCACCCGAACGAAAAAGTAAAATCAAAAGAAGGAAGAGGAAATTACGTTCTTTACCATGGGAATTTATCGGTAGCTGAAAACTGCAAAGCGGCTAACTTCCTTATTGAAAATGTTTTTAGCAAGATAAAAGGCATTCCTGTAAAAATTGCAGGTAAAAATCCTGATAAATCTATTTTTGCAAATGCTTCAAAACACCTTCGGGATTACGAAATAATTGCAAATCCTTCAAACCAGCGAATGAGTCAATTAATTGAAAATGCACAAATTAATGTACTTCCCACGTTTCAATCAACCGGAATAAAACTAAAATTAATAGCAGCTTTATTTTCTGGTCGTCATTGTATTGTAAACCACGATATGGTTGATAATACAGGTCTTGAAAGCCTTTGTTCCATTAAAGATTCTGCGCAAGAAATTGCTGAAGAAATTAAGAGACTATTTTCCATTACATTCACCAAAATGCAGGTTGAAAGTAGGACTGAAATTCTAAATTCAGGTTTTCTTAACTTTCAAAATGCAGCCAAAATTGTTGAGTTATTATGATGTTCAAGACAAAATTATTGCTACTTCACTGTATTATTATCATTAATTTGTCAAGTTTTTCACAATTTGAAATTAAATTCAAAATAAAAGGAGCCAACAATTCCGAAATTTACCTTGGGCATCATTATGGAAATGAAAGAATTTTAATAGATACTATAAGAACCAATAAGAAAGGTAAGGCAGTTTACAAAGGGAATACAGAATTAAAAAAAGGAATTTATCTTGCCGTTGTTCCAAACCACTATTATTTTGAATTTCTTGTTGCCGATTCTAAGAGATTTAGTCTTCAAACAAATGTTGAAGATTTTGTTTATAATATGAAAACAAAAGGCTGTAAAGAAAATCTTATTTTCAATAATTATCAGCGATTTATGATGAGCCAGTTTAAAAAAAGAAAAAATCTTGAAACAAGGCGTAAACAAAATATTAATAACATGGATTCTTTAATATTAATTGAAGAAGAATCTGAAAAAATTTTTCAGCAAAACGAAGCCGGCTGGAAAGAAATTCTAACTACTAATTCAGGCACTTTTTTTTCAAAAATAATTATGGCAATGGTGGAAGTAGAAATTCCTGAAAACATTTCATCTACAAGGGATTCGGCATTAATTAATGAATATTATCAAAAGCATTTTTTCGACAATATTGATTTTTCTGAAAACGGTTTACTTAATAGTTCAATATACTTTAAAAGAATATATAGCTATTTTACAGGTTATTACACTATGCATCCTGATAGTATTATAGAAGGTGCAAGATTCCTGCTTAATAAGCTTGAAGATTATCCGGTTTTTAGAGAATATACCGGAAATTTTATATTAGACTTCCAGGAACATACCGGAAACATGTCTATGGAAAAGGTTTTTATGGAAATTGCCGGTGAATTTTACCTTACAGAAAAAATTCAAACCGACTCCTTAAACAACCTTTATATAAGGGAAAAACTTATTAGAAACGTACCTAATCAATATGGAAGTATTGGCAAAAATCTGGTACTTGAATCTACTTCCGGCGAGTATTTTTCTCTTCATCAGGTAAATGCCGATTTTACAATTTTGTTGTTTTATGAACCCGATTGTGGTTTTTGTAAAACGGAAGTTCCAGCCATAAATAAACTGTACCAAAAATATCAAAAATCAGGAATTGAAGTTTATGCCGTAAATACAAATACAGATAAAGAAGAGTGGATTAACTATATAGAGGAAAATGACCTAAATTGGATAAACACTTGGGATTCCGATAATATTTCTAATTACCAATACTTGTATTTTGTTGATATTACCCCTACAATTTATTTGCTTAACAAAAATAAAGAAATAATTGGTAAAAAAGTAAACAGCAGATACTTAGAAAATTTCTTTAGAAACTACTACGGTTATTAAAGTTTTGCATCAATAAATCATTATTTCACGGCAGCTCCATTAATTACTAGTTGTGTCGGTGAAACAAAAATCAATTCTCCATCAGAATTTTCAGCCATTAAAATCATACCCTGAGATTCAATTCCCTTGATGTTTCTTGGTTCGAGGTTAAGTAATAATGTTACTTGCTTTCCAATAATTTTTTCAGGATTATGAAATTCTGCTATTCCCGAAACAACCGTTCTTTGGTCAATACCTGTATCTATTTTCAGTTTCAGGAGCTTTTTTGTTTTTGGCACCTTTTCAGCTTCAATAATAGTACCCACCCTTAAATCCATCCCGGAAAAAGTTTCAAAATTAATCGCCTCTTTAACAGGCACTTGTTTTGTATTTGCAGCATTAATGGCTTTAGTTTTCATAAGCTTCTCAATCTGAACTTCAATTTGACTATCTTCAATTTTTGAAAATAGCAATTCCGGTGTTCCAATATTATCACCGGGGTTTAAAATGTTATCGTTGCCTAGTAAATTCCATCCTGCTATTTCCAAATTTAGAAATTTTCTTATTTTTTCTGAAGTAAAAGGAAGAAAAGGTTCGAAAATAATGGCAAGATTTGCGGAAATTTGCAAAGAAATATTAAGTATTGTTTTTACTCTTTCGGGATTAGTTTTAATAATTTTCCAAGGCTCAGAATCTGCAAGATATTTGTTACCTAAACGAGCCACATTCATTGCCTCTTTCAATGCCTCTCTAAATCGAAATTGATCCAATTGAGTTTCAATTTTAGCTTTGCAATCTTTTAATTGATTAAGAGTATCCTTGTCGAAATCATTCAAACTACCTCTTTCCGGCACTTTTCCGTCGTAATATTTTTGTGTTAGCACCAATGCTCTGTTAATAAAATTTCCAAGTATTGCAACAAGTTCATTGTTATTTCTTGCCTGAAAGTCTTTCCATGTAAAATCGTTATCTTTTGTTTCTGGAGCTCCAGCGCAAAGCACATATCTAAGCACATCTTGCTGTCCCGGAAAATCCTCCAAGTATTCGTGTAACCAAACAGCCCAATTACGGGATGTTGAGATTTTGTCGCCTTCAAGATTTAAAAATTCGTTGGCAGGAACATTATCGGGAAGAATAAAATCGCCATGAGCCTTTAGCATTGCGGGAAAAATAATACAATGAAACACAATGTTATCTTTTCCAATAAAATGAATCAGCCTTGTTTGTTCCGACTTCCAATAATCTTCCCAATTCTTATTATTTTTTTCGGCCCATTCAATAGTATTTGAAATATAACCGATTGGCGCATCGAACCAAACGTAAAGCACTTTTCCATCGGCATTTTTAACAGGAACAGGAACTCCCCAATCTAAATCTCTACTTACTGCTCTAGCTTGCAAACCCTGATCTAGCCACGATTTACACTGTCCATAAACATTTGGTTTCCAATCCTTATGATCATCAAGTATCCATTTTTTTAAAAAGTCTTCATAATTTTCCAAGGGCAAATACCAGTGCTTTGTTTCTTTCATTATGGGCTTAGAACCTGATATAGTTGAAACAGGATTAATAAGGTCTGTTGCATTTAGACTGGTACCACAATTTTCACACTGATCGCCATAAGCTCTATCGTTGCTACAATGGGGACAAGTGCCGGTAATATAACGGTCTGCTAAAAATTGTTTTGCATCTTCATCGTAAAATTGATCTGAAGTTTTTTCAACAAACAAACCATCATCGTATAATTTCTTGAAGAAATTTGAAGAAGTTGTATGATGAGTTGGTGAAGAAGTTCTTGAATAAATATCAGTAGAAATACCAAATTTTTCAAAAGAATTCTTAATAATAGAATGATAACGATCAACAATATTCTGGGGTGTAGTATTTTCCTGTCTGGCTTTTAAAGTAATGGGCACTCCATGTTCATCGGATCCACATACAAAAAGAACATCTTCTCCCTTTAGCCTTAAGTAACGCGAAAAAATATCTGCAGGCACATAAACACCGGCCAAATGACCAATATGAACTGGGCCGTTAGCATAAGGAAGTGCTGCTGTAATTGTATGTCTTTTAAAATTTTTCATGTTTAAATATGGTTATCATTAAAATTATTTATATTTTGGCAAAGATAAATAATCAAAACAACAATGAATTAATGATTAGACCAAATTTTCTAAAACAGGGTGACACAATTGGAATAGCTGCAACAGCCAGAAAGATTTCAAGTATTGAATTAAAACCGGCAATAGATAAACTTAGTGAATGGGGATTAAAAGTGGTTTTTGCTGATAATATTGATAAAGCCGATAATCAATTTGCAGGTAATGATGAATTGAGAGCAAAATCTTTTCAAAGCCTTCTGGATGATGATAATATTTCTGCAATAATTTGTGGTAGAGGCGGTTATGGGACGGTTAGAATAATTGAAAAACTTGATTTCACTAAATTCAGCAAAAAACCTAAATGGATAATTGGATATAGTGATGTAACTGTTTTGCATACATATATTCATCAAAAACTTGGAATTGAAACAATGCATGCCACCATGCCGATAAATTTTTCTTATAACGGCAAAGATACAATTTCAACAGATAGTTTAAAATCGGCATTATTTGGAAAGGCTCCGCAATATAATGATATTGAAGGAAACGAAAGAAATATTATTGGCAACACAGATGGTATTTTAGTTGGTGGAAATCTTTCTGTTCTTTATAGTGTAAGAGGAACCTCCTTCGATTTAGATACTGATGGCAAAATTCTATTTATTGAAGATTTGGATGAATACCTTTACCATATAGATAGAATGATATGGAATTTGAAAGTCTCAGGTAAATTAAGCAAACTAAAAGGACTGATTGTTGGAGGAATGACAAACATGAGCGATAATCTTGTACCTTTTGGCAAAGATGCCTGTGAAATAATATCTGAGGCTGTTTCTGAATATAATTATCCCGTTTGTTTTGAGTTTCCTGTTGGACATAAGGAACCAAATATTGCATTAATTATGGGAAGGAAAATAGATCTAATAGTTGAAAAAGAGAAAGTTCAATTAAAATTTAGTGATCGTAGTTCTTAAAATCTTTTGGAATTGCAAAAATATCATCCTTAATTTCTTTTTTTTCTACAGAAACCACCTCTTGTCTACAACGTTCATCCCGAAGAAGGGTTCTTTCCACCTGCTGCATAGGAAATACTCCTGAAATATCCGGAATTTTGAGAAAAAAAGTAAATTGTTTTTCTCTTTTATTCCAAAGCTTTAGAAATTCTTCAAAAAACTCGAAATTATCGTAAGCAACCCAATAAGCTATTTCTGTATTTTGCTCTGTATTTCTAACCCTCCACTGATAGCACTTGTAACCATTAATTATTTTAGAATTGTTTGATTTAATAATATTGAAATTTTCGTTTTCTCCATCCACATAAGGAGTGGTTGGAATGTTCATATAAAGCTTTTTCTGAGGACTAAGTGCTACAATTGTTTTCTTGTCTAAATCGAAAATTAGACTATTATCAATTCCATTATTTATTTCATCAACCCTAACTTTCTTATCTTTAACATAAAAAGTATAATAAACAGTGTCAACTTTAGATTGTTGAACACATTTAATACTTCCCTCGAAAACAGGCTTATTAACTTCCGGTTGCTGCGGATTTACTCTCGGCTGGGTATAAGCTGAAAAGCACAAAAACAAGAAAATAAAATAAATTATTGTAGGTCGTAATAATATCATTATCTTTGAAATAATTTGGTCAAAAATTATATTTCTTTGCAAAAAGTCCGCAAAACTAGTAATTATACGGCAATGGATAACTAAAGTTTCAAAGAAATTACAAAAAAAGTAAAAAAATGACTGACAAAATAGCATTGGGAAAAGCTGGCGAGAATGAATCTATTGATTATCTGATTGATAAAGGATATGAGATTATCGAAAAAAACTGGAACTTTGGTCATAAAGAAATAGATATTATTGGAAAAAAAGATAATACAATTGTTTTCTTTGAAGTAAAAACTCGTTCAACAAATGTTTTTCATGAACCTAAGGAGGCAGTAAATTATAAAAAACGACAAAACCTATTATTTGCAGCACAGGCTTACATAAACAGAAATGCAATTAAGGAAGATGTAAGATTTGATATTATTTCAATAGTGCGAAAAAACAATAAAGCAATAATTGAACATATTGTTAATGCTTTTCATCCTTTAACTGCTTAAATATGAATGTGGAAGATCTTAGAAATTATTGCCTGTCCAAACCCGGTGTTACCGAGAGTTTTCCTTTCGACGATGTTACATTAGTAATGAAAGTTGGCAATAAAATGTTTGCATTAATAAGTCTTGATGAGCCTTACGGAATAAATCTTAAATGTAATCCGGAATTAGCCATTCAACTTAGAGAAACTTATGATGCTGTAAAACCTGGTTATCATATGAATAAGACTCATTGGAATACCGTAAATATTGATGGAAGTATTAGTAAACAGCTACTTAGAGAATGGATTGATGATTCTTATTCTTTAATTTATAACAGTTTACCAAATAATAAAAAATTAGAGTTAAAAAATAACTTTTGAAATAATATTTAATTTATTATGAGAACTTTAGTATACATTAGAAGATTTGTTAAGTATTTCCTGCAAGGATTGTTATACCTTACTCCAATTGGAATAACGACCTATTTGATTTTTCAAATTTATTTATTTCTTGCCAATTATTTCGACCAATATTTTGAATATGGAAGTTGGTACGGTATTGTTGCAATTATTGTAATAATAACCCTTTTAGGATATTTAGGAAGAACAATTATTGCTCAACCTTTAATTTCACTTTTTGAACAGATAATTAAAAGAACCCCATTTGTAAAATTTGTATACTCCTCTATTAAAGATGTTTTGGGAGCCTTTTTGGGCAAGGACAAGAAATTCAAAAACCCTGTTTTAGTTCAGATTTATGGATCTAATGTCGAAAAAATTGGATTTGTAACCCAAAAAGATTTATCTGATTTAGGAATTCCCGGCAATAAAGTAGCTGTTTATTTCCCTTATGCTTTTACTTTTATGGGTGATTTATGCATTGTGCCTGCCGAAAACATTACAAAACTTAATATTCCAACATCCGATGCCATGAAGTTTATTGTTTCTGGAGGTGTAACAAAAATGGATAATTAATTTTGAAAACAACATCAGTTTGCCTACTTTTATGCACATTTATTTAAAATTTTAATTAGAAAATTATGAGAACAGTTTTTATTATTGGCGTAGTTTTATTTCTTTCTTTCAACTGCTTTTCTCAAAAGAAAATTGAGGTTGAAGAAAATTCTTACAGCTTTTCTGCAGGAAGGGAAAATGCCTTAACTGTAACAGTTTACGAAAGCAACAAAGACGATGTTGAAAAAGCATGGAAGAAGTTTATTAAAAACTATAAAGGAAAAGTTAGCTCCAAAAAAGAAATTTTTGCCGACGATTGTGAAATTAAAGATGTTTCACCTAATACAGTAGATGTTTATGCCGCTTTTGAAGTTAACAAAGATGGAGATGTAACTGTTTATGTGGGTTTTGATTTAGGAGGCGCATATTTATCATCATCCTCTCACCCAGACAAATATAAGGCAGCCAAAAAAATAGTTCGTGAATTTGGTGTAAGCGCCACTAAAGATGCAATTGCAGAAAAACTAAAAGAGGCAGAAAAAGTAATGAAAAAACTTGAGTCTGATAAAGAAAAACTGGTTAAGGAAAATGAAACTCTTCACAAAAACATTGAAGGATGGGAAAAAGATATTGAAAAAGCCAAGTCAGATATTAAAACAAACGAAGGCAATCAACAGGATAAAACCAAAGAAATTGAAACCCAACAAAAAGTTTTAGAAGAAATAATTGAGAAGGAAAAGAAGGTGGAGTAATAAACATTAATATGAAATATCTGATTACAATAGTTTTAAGTTTTTTAATTCTAAATATTAGTGCAAATAATTATTTGGATTCGTTGAAGTCTTTGTATAATACAAGTAATGAAGCAACAACAAAAATTCGTACTATTAAGGAAATTGGCGTGGAATTAAGAAACAGAAGCAGTTTTTATGAAGGGATAGAATTCTTTTCCGAAGTAATTTCTAAGACAACCGGAAACAGCAAAACTAATAGAGAAATTATTGCAATTAGTAATACAAATCTTGGTATTATATACTATTACATGGGAAATCATGAACTTTCCCTTAAATATGCAATTGACGCTCTTAAAATTTATGAGGAACTTTCAAAATCAGAAGATATGAAAAGTTCTGTGGAAGGTAAAAAGGGTGCTGCTTATTCGTATTCAAATATTGGCGCAATTTATTTGTCTAGAGAGGAATATAATACAGCTTTGGATTATTTTTTACTTTCATTGGAAATTAACAAGGAATTAGATATTAAAACCGGGCTATCCGATTGTTACAACAATATGGGCAATGTTTATTTCCTTCAAAAAAATTACGACGAAGCTTTGAAATATTTTAGTAAGGCTCTTACAATTAATGAAGAGATTAAAAACTCATACGGACAATCGGCTTGTTATAACAATATTGCATTAATTTACAAACAGCAGTATAAATACGATACAGCTATTAGCTATTTTCAAAAATCTCTCGAAATTGAAACAAAATCAGATAATAAATATGGAATAGCATTGGTTTGCATTAATATTGCAGACCTCTTCATAACTAATGCCGATTCAATAGAAGATAATGTTGAAGTGAAAATTAAATCGTATTTGGAGGCTATTGCTTATGGAAAGATTGGGTATGACTTATCTTTAGAGATAAACTCATTGGAATCCGTATTGAATTCTACATCTACGTTAATGGAGGCCTATCAAAAGCTTGGAAACACATATTCTTCCGAAAAAGATTATAAATTATCGTCAACATATTTTAATTTAGCCATAGAGTTTGCAACAAAAAATATTGAAGTTGGAGAAACAATATTTGCTATTGAAAAAAATAAAGCTTTGGTTGAAATGCAAGCTAAATATAATTTTGAAAAAAAGGAGAAAGAAAACCTTATTTTGAAACAGGAACTGGAAATAAGTAATTATCAACAAAATATTCTTATCATTATAATTATTTCAGGTGTTGTTTTTATCATCTTAATTCTATTAAACCACAGAAATTACAAAAGACGTAAGGATGTGGAAAAGAAAAAACTTTTGAATGAATTGAAAATAGTTAAGACAGAAACCATTATTAATAAATCTGTTGACGATTTGAAAGATGGAAAAATAGACCGAAACAAAATAGACAATGCAACTAATTGCAAACTAAACGAAACCGATTGGAAAATAATAAACATTCTTTACAAAAATCCTCTTCTAACAAACAAGCTAATAGCAAACGAAATCTTTCTAAGTGTTGATGGCGTTCGCTCTTCTTTAAGAAAAATGTATAGTCTATTTGAAATTGAAAAGGTAGACAACCAAAAAATAGCTTTGGTTATTGAAATAATGAAACTTTCCAGATAGCTTTCTGATAAGTCATTGAATTTTAGTTTTTTGAGTTTATTTTCTCAATTCACCACCCCGGATGATTTTAATATGATTCACTCATTAAGATGAATATTTAGGTATTAATATGAGGTAGTTTTGATTTTGCAACAACTAATAAACTACTTTTTATGAAAACACAATCTTTTCCTTTAGTTATTTTATTCTTAATATTTTTAAGTTTATCTGCAAAGGCAAAACTGGTAGATACAATTACTTCTAAGACTGTTGCTATAAAATTTCTAAAAACAATAAGCAAAAACAATAGTATCGTTTCTTCAGAAATTGATGATTTACAACTTGTTTCTACTTATTATTCTAACGGCCTTCCAAGTCAAAGAATCTATGCCTTTGCTAACCAAACCGGTTTTGTAATTGTTTCAGCAGAAGATAGAACAATTCCTGTGCTTGGATATTCTTTCGAGAGTAATTTCGACTTAAATACTGAAATTCCAAACGCCTTAAATGAATGGCTGGATGATATTAATAATCAAATTAGAGAAATAAGGATTAATAATTACCCTAAAACAGCCGAAATAGGCAAATTATGGGAAAAATATACTAGTAATAGTGAAATTAAATCAGGGGCAGCAAAAGATGTTGCGCCTTTATTAACTACAACTTGGGATCAGGGTTGTGGCTATAACCAATATTGCCCTGCCGATGCTGCCGGCGCATGCGGATATACTTATGCCGGTTGCGTTGCCACAGCAATGGGACAAATTATGAAATATCACTCCTATCCAACAACAGGACAAGGTTCAAATTCATATAGCTCTTCTTATGGTACTTTGTCGGCAGATTTTGGAGCCACAACCTACAATTGGAGCTCTATGCCAAGTCCTCATGGAATGTACAATGCCGATGTTCAACAACTATTATTTCATATTGGTGTTTCTGTTTGGATGGTTTACGGCCCAACAGGTTCCGGAATTTTTAGCACTAATACTGCCAGAAGCGCTTTGGTTGACAATTTCAAATACTCATATAATTCTTTGTGGAATGTAAAAGCTAATTATACAGAAGAAAATTGGAGAAAATTGATGATAAAAGAACTTGATGCCGGAAGACCATTGCTTTATTCAGGTCAATCTGTTTCTAGCGGCAAACATGCTTTTGTTTTAGATGGTTATCAGGGAATAGATTATTTTCATGTTAATTGGGGATGGAGTGGTTATTATAATGGCTATTTTTATTTGAATGCTCTAAATCCCAGTACTGCAAATTTCACAGACAATCAAGCTGCAATTATTGGTATTGAACCTTCTTCCTCTTTTCCGGGACTTGATTGTTCTTCAGCCGTGCCACTAACATGTGGAATAAATTATAATGGTACAACGGTTGGTGCACCTTCAATTGTAAATAAATATACAGGTAGCGCCTATAATGCAACAGGGTCTGAGGTTGTTCATTCAATTACAACATTAACCCCCGGAAATATTACAATTTCTTTATCATCTTCGGCTGATTTGGCTGTTTTTCTGTTAAGCGACTGCAGTATTGATAGCCTTAAAGCTTATGGAAACAATTCATTATCATATAATTCACAGCCCGGAACTTACTATGTGGTTGTTGATGGACTTTATAATGATGAGGGTGCATATTCCATTACATTTAATTGTCCTACCGGTGATGCCGATTTGGTAATTAGCTCAGCAAGCATAAACCCATATTATGTAGAATCCTTGCAATCCGGAGTTTCTATGAATTGCACTGTCGAAAATATTGGAAATGCCAATGCTTCTGCAAGTAAAGTAAAATATTACCTGTCTACAGACAATTTTCTTGACGGATCGGATATTTTCATTGATGAGTCTTCTGTTTCAGCGTTAGCTATAGGAGAAACAAGTTTAGTAACAAAAATTGTAAGTATGCCAAATGGATTAACTCCCGGCTCTTACAATATTATATTTGTTGCCGATGCCGAAAATGATGTGGTTGAATCGGATGAGACTTTAAACAATTATTTGGTAAATGCCGAGGTTCCTGCAACAGGTTCAATAAATTGCTCTTCTGCTGTTGAATTGGTTTCAGGAGTAAGATATTTTGGAAATACACAAACAAACGGAAGTCCAAATATTGCTTCATATTCTTGTGCTTGGGGTTCTCTAAGTGCAAAAGAAGTAATACATAAGATAACTGCAACTTATTCAGGAGTAGCAACTATTGAGTTTTCTGAAAAAATAATTGGGGATATTAATCTTATGGTATTTTCATCATGCAATGAAAACTCTTGTTTGGATTTACAAACTATTTGGAATCCGGCAGATACTCTAATTAGTTTCAATCTAACAGTTAATGCAGGAGCAGAATACTTTTTTGTAACAGATGGAGAAACCGGCATTGAAGGAGCCTATTCTATATTGATAAATATGCCCGATGAATGTCCCAATCCTGCAGTAAATGTTTTTGGAGCTCTTGATAGATGCGATGGTTCAGGTCCGGTTCATTTTATGGCAGAATCAGGTCATCCATATTATATATGGTACAAAGATGGTGTAGTAATAGATGGAGCAAATTCAAATATGCTAATGATTGATAGCTCAGGCGAATACTGGGTTGTGGTTAACGAAAACGGTTGTGATGGCAGTTCTGAACATTTAATTGTAACATACAGCTCTGCACCCGATGGAAATACAATTTCAGCTTCCGGAAGTACAAGTATTTGTGAGGGAAATAATGTTGAATTAACAGTTAATGCTTCTGCAGGATATACAATAGATTGGTTTTTAGATGGCTCTGAAATATCAGGAGCTAACGGATATAGTTTTGCAGCAAGTCAATCCGGAATTTATACCGCCAAAATAACTAATGTTTCTTGTTCAGCATTTACAAACGAAATAACTGTTTCAACTTTAGCAATACCAACAGTAGATTTGGGCAGCGATATTGAAATATGTGAAGGAGAAAGTGCTGATTTTGATGCCGGAAGCGGATTTGCAACTTATTCTTGGTCGAATAGTGAAACATCGCAAATAATAAGTGTTAATACCAGCGGAACTTATCAGGTTAGTGTAACAGATGCTAATGGATGTGAGGGAGTAGATGAAGTTGAAGTAATTTTCTATCCTCTTCCGGAAATATATTTGGGAAACGACACAACCGTTTGTGGAACAAGCATTAATCTGGATGCAGGATTAGGATTCGACTCATATTTATGGAATAACGGGTCTTCAACTCAAACAATTAATGCCGATACAACAGGATTTGGTTACGGAACTTTCACATTTTTTGTAAGTGTTGGTCAAAATACTTGTTATTCAACAGATTCAATTACAGTAACATTCGATCCTTGTACTTTTTCTTCTGAAATTGAAAGGGGTATTAATGCCAATGTTTATCCTAATCCTACCAGTGGGTTAATAAATATTGAATTTGAATCCGGGAAAAAAGGTTCAATAATGCTAAAAATTTATGATGTGCAAGGCAAATGCATTTTCAGTTTTTCAAAATTAATTAATAATAGTTTAGTGAAAGGAATTGATTTGAGTAATTACCCAAATGGATTGTATCTTTTATCTATTC
Organism: Bacteroidales bacterium; assembly: GCA_016936815.1. Lineage (GTDB taxonomy): Bacteria > Bacteroidota > Bacteroidia > Bacteroidales > GWF2-38-335 > GWF2-38-335. Next base: position 13,577 of record JAFGXD010000029.1, on the reverse strand, counting down.
AATTTGAAGGAAGCATAATAAACAAACAAATTTTAAAAACGAAATAATGAGAAAAACGAAAGTAATATACGCTGATGACGATGAATTATGTCATTTTTTTATGGATTCAATCTTAGATAAAGATTTGTATTCATTAAAGAATGTATATAACGGTTTTGAAATGATTAAGGAATTGCTTCGAGAAGAATATGACCTTATTATAACGGATCTTGAAATGCCTGAATTAGATGGTTTAGAAGCAATCCAAATTATAAGGAAAAGTAAGTTTTTGGGGGGAATTCCAATTATGGTGGTTTCTTCAATTGCTCATGGTGACTTAGTAAAAGAGATAATTACAGCCGGAGCAGATGATTGTATTTGCAAACCATTTATGGAAAAAGACCTTTTGAGAAAAATTGAAAATCTGGTAGGGGTATTTGTCTAAAAAGTAGCATAAAGCCTGCAAAAAAATAAATAATGATTAAAAAAAAAGCCATGATGTCCCGATTGTTAATAATTAGCTTAGTATTGCTTATTAGCAGTACAGTTTTTGGCGGATTCGCCGGTGCCAAGCTGTTGCCACCTCCTGCTCCTGTAAACGATTCGCCCTGTGGTGCAACAAGTCTTAATCCTATTACATCTGCTTGTAACTTTCAGATTTTTACAACTGTAGATGCTACCAATTCATCAGTTCCAAATCCAACGTGTGGAAATTATTCGGGAGGAGATGTTTGGTTTACCGCTACTGTTCCGGCTTCGGGAGTTATTACTTTCGATACAGGAGATGCCGGAGGATTGGAATATACAAGTTTGGCAATTTATACAGGTCCGAATTGTAACACCCTTACTGAATTAAGATGTGAAAATGGAACATGGTGGTCAACAGGTGATGCATTTCCTGCCACTGAAGTATTTGCATCCGATGGGCTTGCCGGACAAACAGTTTGGGTTAGAGTTTGGTACGAAGACGACCCAATGTATGGAGGTTTTCAATCGGGAGAATTTTCTATTTGTGCTTATGAAACACCCCCGGAACCTTTTAATGATAATCCATGCGATGCTATTCATCTGGATGTAAACACAAATTGTGTTCAACAAGTATTTAATATGGAAGCTGCAACCTGGTCCGGCGTAGATAATCCAAGCTGTCATACTCCTTACCCTTGGATTGATTTTTTGGGAGATATGTGGTTTACAGTAGTAGTTCCGGATGATGGATATTTTATTATTGAAGGATTGCCCATAGAAGTGAATTCGAATTGCGGACTTACAGTTTATGCAGCAGATGATTGCAATAATATTACACTGGCCGATGAAGTAGGTTGTGAAATAGGCTCTAATATTATGCCTTACGTTCATATTTTTGAAATACAAGAATTAGCAGGGCAATTGGTTTATGTGCGTTTCTGGTGGCTAAATAGTATGACACCACATGGCGATTTTGGTCTTTGTGCATATATTCCTGAACAGATTATTGAAATTCAGAATAGTGAAAATCTATATTCACCTGAGGAATTGGCACAAGATGTTTTGTTTCCGGGTTGTGTTGAAGTTTCGAATGTGGAATTTACCGGTAACCCTGCGGCTGTAGGGTATTTTGAACATGGTGATGTTTTTGGACTAAGCTCCGGTGTTATATTATCTACTCTGGGAGTAGAAGATTTTTCCGGACATCCTGTTGCTAATGACTGGTTTGGGCTTAATTACACCGGAACACCAATTGAACAAGATTTGGTTCAAATGGGTAATTATGTTTGGTCATTGACAGCTCCGATAAACCCCTCATGGGGAATAACTCAAGTAGTAGATGTAGCTATCTTAGAGTTTGATTTCGTGCCTAATTCGGATACTTTTGAACTAAAATATGTGTTTGCCAATACCGGGTACGAGAATATGGTGTTTTGGGGAATTTACGACCAAAGCCCATACAGCGATATGTGTGCAATGTTCCTAAGCGGACCTGGCATATCGGGTCCATATACCGACAATGCAATAAATATAGCCGTTGTTCCTGATTTACCTATTGAAGTTCCAATTGCAGTTACTACGATTAACGACAGACCTGATAACTTGCTTTTAGGTACATATCCGGATATTGCTAATTACTTTGTTCCTAATATGTGGTGGGGCGGAACTAATGTGCCAAATATTAACGCCGAGGGTTGGACAGTTCCTATGAAAGCAATTGCGACTGGACTTGAACCCTGTCAAACATATCATGTGAAACTCGTAATAGCAGATATGACCTGTGACTATCAGCCTTCATATTTGCTAATTGAAGGAAATCCATTTGAGGCCGAAGCACTTCAATTGGTTAATTATGATTCGCAAGGTAATGAAACCAATACATCTTTTGAAGGATGCGATAATTATTTAGTTTATTTCAGAGATACCTCAGAAAACTTTGGAGATACACTGGTTGTATATCTTACTAATAGCGGAAGTTTAGATGTTTCAACAGATTTGTCAGGTTTTCCGGATTCAATTGTTTTATTACCTTACCAAGCAACAGATACAATATGGTATTCAGTGATATACGATGGAATTAGCGAGACTTCGGAAGAATTAATTTTAGGCTCAAATGTTTCTTGTATGTGCGGTACAGGAGTATCTAGCTCATTTACTTTAACATTTTTAGATAATGAAGCAATTGTTGGAGATATTACTCCACCACAGAGTGTTTGTGAAGGAGAATCATTAACAATTGAAGTTAGTGTGAATCCTGAAATTCCCGAAGATGTTCTGAGTTTTGAATGGAGTACAAGCGATACTACATCAAGTATTTCGGTTTCACCTTTGGTAACAACTACTTATGAAGTTACCGTTACAGGAGTTTGTGGTATTCAGGAAGTATTATCCACAACTATTTCCATTACAAATCCCTTTGCTCCTGAATTTTCTGTTTCAAACGATTCTGTATGTCTGGGAGAAGGAGTAATTTTTACTTATATCGGTTCATCAAGTACAACAGGAGTAAACTTATCATGGACTTTTTCTGATGGTGAACCTTCAAATTCAAACCTAATAAACCCGGGAGAAATAGTATGGAATGCTACCGGAGCGCATAATGTGAATTTACAGATTGATAACGATGGTTGTTTATCGGATACAAGTTTTACCGTTTTTGTTGCAAGTGTTCCCGAAGTAAATATCAGTATAGATTCCGTGCTTTGCCATGGAGAATCCAATGGAGCAATTGTATTAACCCCTTCAGGAAGTCTAATTCCATATACATATTTATGGGATGATAATTCAACAACATCAAGTTTAACAAATCTTTCAGCAGGCAATTATTCGGTAAGCGTTTATAATAATTTAATGTGTATGTCGGTTTTTGAAATAACTGTGCATGAGCCTCCGGTATTGCAAGCTAATTTTGCCACAAATGATGTTTCTTGCTTTGCAATGAACGATGGCAGCATTTCGGTTTCTGTTACAGGTGGAAGTCCGGATTACGATTACACTTGGCAAGGAATTTCAATAAATAGTTCTGAAGTAACAGGATTAACGGCAAATTCTTATTCAGTAACTATAATTGATGCTAATGGCTGTGAGATTGATATTCAAACCGAAATATTTGAGCCTGAAGAAATAATTCTACAGGTTGAGGCATTGGATGTTTCATGTTTTGGCTCTGAAAACGGAAGCATTACAGCAGAGGTTATAAGCGGGGGTGTTTCGCCATTTACTTACACTTGGTCTAACGATTATGTTGAAACCGGAAATTCCTCAACAATAGAAAATCTTCCTTCAGGTGCATATTCAGTAAGTGTAAGCGACGCAAATGGATGTACAAATGAAGGAACAGCCGTAATATCCGACAATTCAACCCAAATGATAATTAGCTCAACTGTTACGAGCTTAACTTGTTATGCAGATTCAACAGGTTCTATTGATATTGAAGTAACAGGAGGAATGCCGGTTTATTCATATTTGTGGTCGAATGGTTTGCAGTACCAGGATATGAATGGTTTAAACGCAGGTTCATACACAGTAACAATAACTGATGCGAATTCTTGCACAACCACCGAAAGTTTTGTTGTAAACCAGCCAAACCAACTGTTTTTAAATCTTCCTCAGGCCGTAAATGCTTGTATTGGAGACACAATTGCATTAACAGCATCGGGAACAGGAGGAACATATCCATATTATTACCAATGGAATTTTGGGCCAAGCGGAAATCCAATAATCATTTCACCTGCAAATTCAGATTACTATACAGTAAGTATTACAGATAGCAACGGATGCACTGCTAGCCCTGCCGGAATTTATGTAAATCTTTACGATTCATTATACATTGATATTTTAGTTTCCGATGATACAATATGTTTTGGGGAATCTGTTACATTAAACGCTTCATTTGGTGGAGGTAATGGCGGGCCATATTCAATTTATTATAACAATGAATTAATTAATTTTCCTTACGAATTTACACCCAATGAGTCTTTAGAAATAGTATTATCTATTGAAGACAATTGTAATACACCCATTGTTTACGATAGTGAAAATATTCTTGTACTGGGTAATCCCACGTGCTCGTTTATGGCAGATATTACAAAAGGATGTGAACCATTAGAAGTAAATTTTACTGCATTACCGGGAAATGAAAATGTTGATTTGTTATGGAATTTTGGTGACCCCGGCAGTTTTGATACCGATTGGATTGCCAATCCGATTCACGTATATAATTACCCGGGGGTATATGATGTTTCTCTTACAATTACAGATGACTATGGTTGCAGCAGTATATTTGAGATTTCTAATTATATTGAAGTTTACCCTTTACCCGTTGCAGAGTTTATTTCACAGCCGGGAGTTGCAACAATGCTTAATCCGCAAATATTTTTTCAAAACACATCCATTAATAACGATTTAAATTTTTGGCAATTTGGCGACGGGAACAGTTCTGAGAGCGAAAGTCCCTTGCATACATATTCATTTCCTGGTTCTTATGAAGTTCAGTTAATTACAATTTCGCAGCACGGTTGTAAAGACAGTACAAGTACTTTGGTTATGGTTGACGATATAAGTTCATTTTATGCACCAACAGCTTTCACCCCTAACAATGATGGAATAAATGACCGTTTTTTTGTAGTAGGAACCGGTATTTCTAAAAACGATTTTTTGATGATAATTTATGATCGTTGGGGTGAAAAGATTTTCGAAAGCAATAGTATTGAAATTGGCTGGGATGGAAAAAACAGATTTGGAAAGACAGTACCAAATGACGTTTACACCTGGTTAGTGGTTTACCGAGATGTTAATACTATTTTGCATGAAAGAGCCGGAGCCATTACATTAATAAAATAACAAAAAAGTAAAAACAATAAACAGAAAAAGTCAATGATATTAATAAATAATCCGTCTTCCTTTTCAATTTTCACATTAACATGCAGTAAAGAAGGATTTTTCTTAAGCACAAAATTCCTTCCTTTGTCGGCATATCCTATCCGACGTCCACCTCAGTTTATGGTTGCTAATAGTGGTGTTAATTCACAAATCCTATCTTGTGTTATAGGAGTTTCTTTGTGCATGTGTAAAAATTAAAGGAGACGGATTATTATTTCAAACAAACTGTTTTTCTAATGTTTAACAAACTTTTACGCAAATGAATATTAAGAAAAAAATAACTATCAAATTAGTATATAAAGTGATAATGAGGAAAATAGTATGGTTAATAATATTTGTCATTTTATCTTTTGAATCGTTTGCAAACAATATTTCGATTAGCAATGTTAATATATGCAATCAGGATATTGTAAATCACTGCACATTTATTGAGTTTGATATTTCATGGGAAAATTCTTGGCGTGTAGCCACAGGGCCTTCGAACTGGGATGCATCTTGGGTTTTTATTAAATACCGTCTTAAAAATTCAACAATATGGAATCATGCAAGTTTGAATTGGGTTGACGGAACAGGCAGTGGCGATGGACATACAGTTCCTGCTAATGCTGCCATTTCAAGTTCCAACGACGATGGAATGGGACATTCAAAAGGAATTTTTATTTACGGCAACACCGAATTTCCTCAAGGTTCGGTAAGTTACACAGGAGTAAAATTGCGGTGGAATTACGGTTTCGATGGAGTTTCAGATACCGATAGCATTGAATATTGCGTAATGGCTATTGAAATGGTGTATGTTCCTCAAGGAAGTTTTTACGTGGGCGATGGTACAAGTATCTCTATAAGAGGACAGTTTGAGAGTGGCACAAGCGGAGCGGCCTTGCAAATCACTTCCGAAGGAGCTCTTACCCTTGGTGGTGGTGGTGCAGGTAGTTTAGGAAACAATAATGCATTAGGTATGGCTGTTGGTTATAAAGATGATTTTAACGATGTAGACAGTCAAACCCTCCCCGCTGATTTTCCGAAAGGATACAATGCCTTTTATTGCATGAAATATGAGATTACTCAAGAGCAGTATGTGGTATTTCTAAATAAATTAGACCGTACTCAGCAAAATGTAAGAACAAATACTAATCTTTCTTCCGGAACAACTTCCGTTACTAATAGATATGTAATGAGTAATTCTGCAACTATAATATCTCGCAATGGGGTACGTTGCGATGCCAGTATACACAGTTCTGACCCAATTAGTTTTTATTGCGATTATAACGGTAACGATATTGCCAACGAAAGTGATGACGGTCAAAACATTTCTTGCAACTGGGTAAATTGGGCAGACCTTGCTGCATATTTAGATTGGGCAGCCTTGCGTCCTATGACGGAGTTGGAATATGAAAAAGCCTGCCGAGGTACACTATCTGCCGTAGCTAACGAATATGCTTGGGGTAGCTCTAGCATTGCAAAAGCCACAGGAATTAGCAATAGCGGAGCCAACAACGAAACAGCAAGCAATGTAGGAGCCAACGCTGCTTCCGATAACCATGCCAGCGTGCAAGGTCCCATGAGAGCGGGCAATTTTGGGCAAGGAGTAAGCACAAGAGTAGGGGTTGGTGCTACGTTTTACGGTATTATGGAAATGAGTGGAAACAACTGGGAACGAGCTATATCTGTTGGAAACACTAAAGGGAGGGAATTTACAGGAACGCATGGCAACGGGGAATTAAATGCCACAGGTAATGCCGATGTTAGCAACTGGCCCGGTAGCGATGCAATTGGTGCCAACTCCCGAGGCGGCTATTGGCGAGCTCCTGCATCGTACTTACGTGTGTCTGACCGCTACTACGGTTCGTTTGGGTTAAACATTCACCACAATAGTGATGGAAGTCGCGGTGTTCGTATTGCTCCATAAAATTTTGATTAATTAAAAAATTGTAGAGATGAAAAATTTGTTAATTATCTGTTTGTTAATATTTAATAACGCTTTTTCTCAAAATATTTATTCAAGCGGAATAGGTGATGGTTTTGATTGTAATTGTGTTGGCAATAATTACAATGAAGTTCCTTTGCCCGTTTCTTTTGGTAATTTTGTGGCCTATTTAGAAAACGAGGAAGTAATACTTGAATGGGAGACGGTTTCAGAAATTAACAACGATTATTTTTTAATTGAAAAGGCTGATGAAGCAAATAATTGGGAAGTTATTTCGAGTATTAACGGAAAAGGGAATTCTAATGAGTTGGTTTTGTATTATGATGTTGATTGCAGTCCTTCGCCGGGAATAAATTATTATAGGATAAGACAAGTGGATTTTGATGGTACTTATACCTTTAGTAAGATAGAAGCGGTTAATGTAACAGCAAAAGAGAACAAACTTACAATTTACCCAAATCCTTGTAATAGCTATTTAACCATTAGTTCTAATGAATTTATTGGCGAGGAATTTAAAATATTTAATATATCCGGAGAAGATGTAAGTGCAAAATGCAAATTGATTTCCGGAACTGAATTTTCGATTTCTTTAGATGTAAGTAAATTAGAAGCAGGAATATATTTGTATAAGACAAGTTTAGGTGAAAGTGGATTGTTTGTTGTTAGTTTTGTAAATAGGTTTTAAAGGGAGGGAGTTGTTCGTTTGTGGTTTACTCCTTGCGTTTGTGAGCCTTCGGCTAAATTTAATATCGACAGCCTCATTTGACAGAAATACCGTCAAAACTCGAAAGTTTAACATTAACAAAAGTGTCGTATTGACAACATATCCTTTGTTTTAATAATGCAATCCCATTTTTGGTTTTATCGGACTACAACGATTTATTTTTTTAGATAAAATTAAAAAGACAATAGAAAGTAGTATTTTTGCAATGAAAGAAAATTTACAAAAATTAATTAAATGAAGAAATTACTATTTCTATTATTGTTATTACCCGCTTTTGTTTTTTCTCAAATTCCTGCGGGCTACTACGATTCGGCAGAAGGATTAAGTGGAACTGCTTTAAAATCAGCACTTCATAACATTATCGATAATCACGATGTACAATCGTATTCCGATTTACACAATCATTTCGAGAATACCGACAAAAAGCCGAATGGAAAAGTATGGGATATGTACAGCGATGTGCCCGGCGGAACACCTCCATACGAATATAGTTTTGTATCGGGAGACCAATGTGGCAGCTATAATAGCGAAGCAGATTGCTACAACAGGGAACATTCATGGCCAAAAAGCTGGTTTGGCGGGGAAGTTTCCCCAATGTATAGCGACTTATTTATTCTTTATCCTACGGATGGTTACGTAAATGGTAAAAGATCTAGTTTTCCTTACGGAGAGGTTGGTTCAGCAACTTGGACATCAATGAATGGAAGCAAATTAGGAACATGCAATTTTCCAGGTTACAATGGTACAGTTTTCGAACCCATTGATGAATATAAGGGCGATTTTGCCAGAGCCTATTTTTACATGACTGTTAGATATTTAGGTGAAGACAGCGGTTGGCCCGGAAGCGATATGACAACCGGAGCTCAATTGAAACCCTGGGCTCTGGAATTAATGAGAAAATGGGATTTTGAAGATCCGGTAAGCACAAAAGAAATAGATAGAAATAATGAAGTATATAATATTCAAGGTAATAGAAATCCGTTTATTGACAATCCCAATTGGGTTGACTCGATTTATGGTGCATATTTATATATTGAAAACATTATAAATCATACCCCATACAGCTATCAAATTAACAAAAGCAAATTATCCCTTGAATTTAGTAAAAAGGATTTGCAGTATCAAATAGTCTCATTAACAGGATTTGTTTTACTTTCAGGAATAAGCAATGAAAAAGAAAATATTGAGGTTGAAATAAAAAACAGCGGGGTTTTTCTTTTAAAAGTTTGGAATAATAATGAAACTTGGTCTGAGAAATTATTCGTAATCTTCTAGATTATTTTCACCGAACCATCCGAATTTCAAAGTTAGATGTCCCCCGAAATTACTAAAATCCTTATTATCGAATTCAAGTTTTTCAATACCTGATATGTTTCTGTAATAAACCCCAATGCATAGCCGGAAGTAATCGGCAAAGTTATATTCCAAATCAAAAGCCGGTGTAACCACATAAACATTGTCAATATCAATAATATAACCAAGATCATTTGCAATAGAAACACTTCCCCAGCCAACCATTAATGAAACTACTGGATGCAATTTCATTTTATTAAACAATACAAAACCAGTAAACAAGCCTCCACTTGCAAAACCAATATTGCTTCCTTCATATACAGCAGAATCGACAGTAATTTTGTTAGTTATTCCAGATCCATAACCTCCAAAAAAAAGATTATTATTAAAATTTATACCTCCCGAACCGCCCATTAGTAAAGCAAAATTGTTATTTATGCTTGAAAAACCAATAGAAGGTCCTCCAAATCCGGAAATGTGAACCTCATCATTCAGCAAATAGCCGTCATCATCAACATTTAGTGTATCCTGAGAAAATCCGGGTAGCATTATAGTAATTACAAAAACAGTAATAATTAATCTTTTCATATTACAAACCTAGTTTTTTTTTTGGAATTATCAATAATCTATAACGAAAATAAAATAACCAAACGTCTGCTTTTCAATACTTATTGTGCTTAAGGAATTGACTAATTGAACCAAGTGTATATTTTGAAACTTGGTAAAAAGGAAAATAGTTAGATTGGCTCAAAAAAATTATCTTTGTGCAAAAATGCAAAAATGCAAACATTTTCTTTTTTCTTGTTTTATTCTGTAGTTTGGTTGTTTACTTTGCTGCCTTTCAGGGTTTTGTTTTTTTTCTCTGAACTGTTTTACTATTTTGTTTTTTATATTGTTGGCTACAGAAAAAAGGTTGTTTTCGAGAATTTAAAGAATTCGTTTCCGGAAAAAACCGAAGAGGAAATACAAGAAATTGCGAAGAAGTTCTACAAACATTTCTGCGATTTGGTTTTTGAAACTTTTAAGGCAATTCATCTTTCCCCCCCTGCTCATTTAAAGAGGTTCGAATTTGTAAATCCCAAAATGCTTGATAAATACCATAAAAAAGGTCAGTCGGTTATTGCAGTTTTTGGGCATTACGCAAATTGGGAGTGGATGCAGGCTGCTCCGCTGGTTATTCCGCATCAGATGGTTTCGGTGTATAAGCCTCAATCGAATAAATCTATTGATAAACTTTCTAATAAATTACGTTCGCGATATGGGAATATTATGGTTTCAATGAAAGAAACATACCGCAAACTTGTTGAAATGGACAGTAAAGGAATTCCGGTTTTGAGTTTGTTTCTTTCTGATCAATCGCCTGCCAGAACAGAGATTCAGGTGTATATCCCCTTTTTAAATCATGAAACGCCTGTTATTATTGGTTTCGAAAAAATTGCCAAAAAACTTAACCATGCAGTGGTGTATGTGGATATTATGAAAGTAAAGAGGGGATTTTATAAGGTTGAATTCATAGAAATATCAGATAATCCTGCTTTGGAGCCGGAAATGGGGCTTGTGCAAAAATTTATGGCAATAATGGAGGAGAAAATTAGAAGAAATCCGGAGCTTTGGTTATGGACACATAGAAGATGGAAGCACAAAAGAGAAGACTTGGAGAAAAAATTTAATCAAAAATTTAAAGTATATGCCTAATGTTGCAGTAATAATATTGAATTGGAACGGAAGGGACTTACTTGCAAAATTCCTTCCTTCTTTAATAGAGCACACATCCATACCTAATTGCCGGCTAGTGGTTGCCGATAATAATTCCGGCGACGAATCGGTAATGTTTGTAAAAGAGAGTTTTCCAGAAATTGAGGTATTGGAATTTGACAGAAATTACGGATTTGCAGAGGGATATAACAAGGCTGTGGAAATAATTAAAGATGAATATGTTGTTCTTCTAAATTCTGATGTTGAGGTATGTGAGAATTGGCTTCAACCTCTTATTCAAGTATTTGCTAAAGAAGAAAATGTAGGAGCAGTAATGCCGAAAATTTTGGATTTCAAAAGAAAAGAATATTTCGAATATGCAGGAGCAGCAGGAGGTTTTATAGATAAATACGGCTTTGCATTTTGCAGAGGAAGAGTTTTCGATTTTTTGGAAAAGGATGAAGGTCAGTACGATAAGCTTTCGAAAGTTTTCTGGGTTTCTGGAGCATGCTTTGTTACAAAAAGAGCATATTATTTGGAAAATGGCGGACTTGACGGCAGATTTTTTGCCCACATGGAGGAAATTGACTTATGTTGGAGGATGAAGAACCGTGGGCTAAATTTATTTTGTGAGCCTGCATCAAAAGTATTTCATGTTGGAGGAGCAAGTCTTTCGGCGTCGAACCCAAAAAAGACCTTTCTAAATTTCAGAAATAATCTCTATTTGCTATATAAAAACCTTCCAAAGCAGGGGTTTTATTCAATATTTTTTTTAAGATTAATTCTTGATGGAATAGCCGGAGCAAAGTTTCTGCTTTCGTGTAAGACAGATGATTTTTTTGCAGTGTTAGATGCTCATGTAGGTTTTTATTCAAATATTGGAAAAATGAAAAAATCCAGAGAAGAAAACTTGGAGAATGCTATTAATCAAATTCATCCCGAGATATTTAATGGGTCGATAGTAAAAGAATATTTTTTAGGAAAAACAACAATTTTCAGCAAACTAAACTTTAGAGTAAAAAATGAATAAAATAGCTCCGGTTTTTGAAGATATTTGTAAAGCTCACGATTTAATAAAACCATTAATTCACCGAACACCGGTAATGACTTCCAGATTAATAAACAATATTGTGGAAGCTGAATTATTTTTTAAATGCGAGAATTTTCAAAAAGCAGGAGCATTTAAGTTTAGGGGAGCATCTCATGCAATTGCGCTATTAACCAAGGAGGAAGCAAGTAGAGGAGTGGCAACACATTCGTCGGGAAACCATGCAGGAGCTTTGGCACTGGCTGCTGCTAACAAAGGCATTAAAGCTTATATAGTTATGCCGGAAACAGCTCCACAGGTAAAAATTGATGCAGTAAAAGCTTATGGGGCAGAAATTACTTTTTGCAAGCCTACTCTCGAAGCCAGAGAAGAAACTTTGAAACTAGTGGTGGAAAGAACGGGTGCAACTTTTATTCATCCTTACGACAATTCCAGAATTATTGCAGGACAAGGAACAGCATGCAAGGAGCTTCTTGAAGAATATCCCAATTTGGAAATAATAATGGCTCCCGTTGGAGGAGGAGGCTTATTAAGTGGAACGGCTATTTCGGCCAAAAGTATGAAGCCCGAAATAAAAGTAATTGCGGGAGAACCGAAAGGAGCCGATGATGCTTTTAGGTCGTTTTATTCCGATAAGCTTTTTCCGTCTGTTAATCCAAAAACCATAGCCGACGGCCTATTGACCTCCCTTAGCCAACTAACCCTAAGCATAATAAGAAAAAATGTTGATGATATTTTAACAGTTACAGAAGAAAGCATAAAGCAAGCGCAAAAACTTATTATGGAACGAATGAAAATACTTGTAGAACCATCATCGGCTGTGCCACTGGCTGCAATAATGGAAAATAGGGAAATTTTTTCGGGAAGGAAGGTTGGAATAATTGTTTCGGGGGGGAATTTTTGAAAAAGGGTGTCTGGACCAGGATTAGAAGGATTATTAGATTTTCAGGATTATAAATAGTCTGAACTGGGATTAGAAGGATTTGTTGATTTTCAGGATTTATTTATTTTTGTAAAATATTCCTTAAATTATAAAAGTCATGGTTCAGACATCTTAATATGAAACACGAAGAAATTACAGGACAAATAATTGGATGTGCAATGAGGGTTCATAGCACTTTGGGGAATGGTTTTCAGGAGGTTATATATCAGCGTTGCCTTGAAATAGAATTTAAAAAGGCTGGAATAGAATATAAGAGAGAGTATGAAATGGACATTTTGTATGATGAAATTAAAGTAGGAACCCGCCGTGTTGATTTTTTTGTTGCAGAAACAGTAATGGTTGAGTTAAAAGCCCAAGTAAAACTTGAGGATGTTCATCTGGCGCAAGGTAAGAACTATCTTGAAGCATACAACATTGAGACAGGGCTATTAATCAACTTTGGAGCAAAAAGTCTGGAGTTTAAACGGTTGTACAATAATAAAATAATAAATCAATAGTCTGAACCATGATTCTCAGGATGAAAGGATTTTCAGGATTTTTGATTACGGATTACGGGAGGATGATAACGGATTTTTAATAACGGATTACGGATTTTTTGTGTGAGAGAAGATGGTTTTGAATT
>JAFGXD010000028.1 GCA_016936815.1 Bacteroidales bacterium | reverse complement strand
TAGCGTCAGGCTATCGCTAACAAGCTTTTCAGCCGAATATTTTGATTTTTTCATAAACCTCTATTGGTTTTAATTTTTTCCAGTTCTTCTGAAATCCTCTCCCACTCTTCCATTTCCTTTTCCAGCTTCTCTCCCAGATTGTTATAAAATTTAAAAAGCTCATGATTAGCAGCATTTTCGGGCAAGGCCAAAAGATTATGAAGGTTTTCCATTTCTTTTTCAAGCTTTTCGATATTTTGTTCGGAAGCGGCTAATTTATTTGAAACTTTCCTAATTTCCTTTTCCACCTCTTTTCTTTCTAAGTACTCTTGTTTTTTATCTGAATTTGCTTTTTCGAACAATTTCTTCTCTACTTTGTTTTGCTCAAGTTCTTTGAAAGACTCAATTTTCTTTCTTCTTAAAAAATCATATATTCCTCCAATATGTTGCTTTACTTTCTTGTCTTTAAATTCGTATACTTTTTCAACAAGTCCATCTAAGAAATACCTATCGTGTGAAACAAGAATCAGAGTTCCGTCATATTTTAGTAAAGCATCTTTTAAAATGTCTTTCGATTGCATATCAAGATGGTTCGTGGGTTCATCAAGTACAAGCAAATTAACCGGTTTTAAGAGCAAAATTGCCATTGCCAATCTGGAACGTTCACCTCCTGAAAGCACTTTAACTTTCTTATCAATATCTTCTCCCGAAAACAAGAAAGAACCTAAAATATCGCGAATTCTCGTTCTAATATCGCCAACAGCAACATCATCAATTGTTTGAAAAACAGTTTTATTTTCGTTAAGCAATTCATCTTGATTTTGAGCATAATAGCCTATTTCAACTTTATGACCGGGTTTTAATATCCCCTCATAATCGAGATTTCCAACCAATATTTTCGAAAAGGTTGTTTTTCCAGCGCCGTTTTTACCTACAAAAGCTACTTTTTCACCTTTTTCAAGAACAAAATCAATATCAGAAAAAACCGTTAGATTGCCGTATCTCTTCGTAATACCAAAGGTTTCCATAACCAAATTGCCCGAATGAGGCGCAGGCGGAAACTTAAAATGAATACTTGTTTTATCTTCTCTGTCAACTTCAATTCTTTCAATTTTATCTAATTGTTTTATTCTGGATTGCACCTGAACAGCCTTTGTAGCTTTGTATCTGAATCTTTCGATAAATTTCTCGGTATCTTCAATTTTTTTCTGTTGGTTTTGAAAAGAAGCCAGTTGAACCTGACGCCTTTCCTCCCTTAATTCAACATATTTTGAGTATGAAGCCTTATAATCGTATATTTTTCCCATAGAAATTTCTATGGTTCTGTTAGTTACATTATCTAAAAAAGCCCTGTCGTGCGAAATTAAAATAACAGCTCCTCTAAAGTTTGCCAGATAATCTTCCAGCCACTGAATAGATTCAATATCAAGGTGATTAGTAGGTTCGTCTAGAAGCAAAATATCAGGATTTTTAAGCAGAATTTTTGCCAGTTCAATACGCATACGCCAACCTCCGCTAAGTTCTTTAGTTGGACGTTTTAAATCGGCCTGCACAAAACCTAATCCTGTAAGAGTTTTCTCAATTTCAGCCTGAAGAGTTTCACCACCCAATAAATGGTATCTTTCTGTGTTTTCAGTTAGCTTGTTTATTAATGTAAGATACTCCTCTGACTCGTAATCGGTTCGTTTTTCAATTTCAGAGCTTAATTGATCTATTTTCTTGTTTAGACTAATAATTTCCTCGAAAGAAGAATAGGTTTCATCGTAAACGCTAAGAGTATCGGAGCAATTCATTTGCTGAGGCAGATAGCCGTAAGTAAGATTATTTGGCTGAGAAACGGTTCCCAAAGAAGCAGGGTGCATTTTTAAAATAACCTTCATAAGAGTTGACTTACCAGCTCCGTTTTTTCCTACAAGTCCAATCCTGTCTTTTAGATTCACCAAAAAGGAGATGTCGTTAAACAACTCAAATCCACCAAAATGTACAGAAACATTATTAATTGAAATCATGGCGCAAATATAGGAATTTGGTTGATAAAATCTTAATAAGAAAAAAATACCCTATATTAATTTTTGAAAAAATAACCCTAATTTTGTCACCAAATTCAATAGATTTGTAAATGGTTTATTAATATTGGTCATAATTATTTAGTTCTAATCAATAATACTGTATAATATTTGAAACCCTGCGCAACCTTTTGTAATTTTGCTTAGTCTAATTTTATATCAAATATCTAACATTCAAAATATTAATTTAATATGAGAAAATTTTTAATAATTAGTTTTGCAATTGCTTCTTTTGTCTCTTTTGGTCAAAATCAAATTCAACCATCCGGCAATTGGCCATACTTTTACGGTTCAACAGGAGACGCAACTTTTAATTCTTTTTACATAGATAATTGGGAAAGTTCAAGCGCTTTTGCAACCGGTTATGTAACCGAAAGCGATGGAAAAGACATTTATGTTTCAGCTTTTTCTTTAGATGCTGGAGGGCCTGAGGCAAAAGGAGATTTTTTTCTTTGGGAAAACACCCTTACTCTACCTGGAAATCAAGTAGGAAAATGTGTTTCCGATTATATTGTTCAATCAAAAGGTTACCTTAAATTAATTGTTGGCACTTCCGACGACGATGCAATTGCAGTAACAATTGAAAATAGTGGATCTATGTTTGGCACACCTTACATTTACACCGGAATGTTTGGAAAAAGTGAATTCAACTATTCTTTGTTTAACTCATCAGAATTTAATTTGGTTACCGGGTATACAACAGGTGAAACAACAAATAAAGACCTACTTATTTGTTTTTTGGCTGATTATGGCTCAGGGCCTTTCGAATATATGCCAAATCTTGTTTATGAAGGTTCAGGAGATGATGTTGGATATTCAATAGACAGGATTGACATGGCTTATGTGATAGCCGGTTCAACAACAAGTTTGGGTGAAGGCGGTAAGGATGGTTTTATTTACCTACTAGACGACCAATCTTGTGTACACGTTTGGGATACAACTTTTGGAACTACAGCCGATGAAGAATTTTTCTCCATTGTAAATAATTTTTCTACAGGAGAATTTATTTCTGTTGGTTATACAAACTCCACTGGTAATAAAGATTTTTACATTGTAGGATACAATTATTATAACAATACTCATTGGATAAAAACTGCTGGTGGTCTTGGAGACGAAGAAGCATATTCAATTGAACACGTTACGGGAGGATCCGGCGATGGATACTATCTTATTACCGGTTATTCAACAAGTTTTTCTGCCGACACTGCTATTTATACAATAAAAATGGACTACATGGGAAATCTTTTATGGGAAGGGTACTACGACGAAGCAGGTACTCAAATTGCTTACGATGCAGCAACCGTAAATTGCGAAGTATGGTTTGCCGGTTCTACTTTTGATGTTGCTAACAGTAAAAATAATGGTATTGTTTTTGGAATTCCTGTTGTTGATGTACTTATAGATGTTAATAATGTTAGCTGTTTTGGCTATAACGATGCTTCAGCAATAGTAAGCTATATAGGTGCTTCTTATGGAATAACTTACAATTGGTTAGATTTCGAAAGCATAGAGTTTGGTTATCAAGAAGATACAATTGAGAATTTAGTTCCCGGTTGGTATTATTTGCAAGGTTTCGATATGTATGCAAGTCCAATGGGTTGCAGTATTTTGGATTCCATTCTAATAACTGAACCCGATGAATTGGTTTCTTATGTAAGTTCACAAGATGTTAGTTGCGCCGGAATTTCCGATGGTTGGGGAGCTATTATTGCAAGCGGCGGAACTGCACCTTTTTCATACTCATGGTCAAACGGAGCTACAACAGATACTGCCTTTAATTTAACAGAGGAAGTTTTGTATTTTGTGGAAGTTACTGACAATAATGGATGCGTAAGTTCTCAGGAGTTTACTATTGGAAAATTAGGCTTGGCGGGAATTTATGGAATGATTAATCCAACCTCAACCGGCGATATTGCCGACGGTTTACTAATAGCTGAATTGCACAAAATTAACGGCTTGGGAAATGCTGAAATTGTTACCACAGCAGATGTTTATTCAATGTCGTTTGGGTTTTCAGATATTGAACCGGGAAATTATCTTGTAAAAATTGCTGTTGATCCTAGTTTGCAACCACAATTACTTAACACATATTACGAATCAGTTTATAATTGGGAAGAGGCAATAATTCTTGAAGCCGACTGCGATGTTTTCTTCGACGATGTTGTTGTAACCATTTTAGAATCAGAAGTTGAATTTACCGGAGAAGGAAGATTTGCCGGAACAGTTAGAATGATTTCAACAGGTGCAAAAGACATTGGAGAACCTGTACCGGGAGCCGAAATTTATCTTGAACAAGAACCTGAAGGAGAGCCTATTGCTGTGACAGAATCTGACGAAAATGGAGAATGGGCAATGGAAGGACTTCCTGTTAATGTTGGATATAGTCTTTCAGTTGATATTCCTGGATTTCCTTTAATTCAAACTTATACTAATATTCTTGTTTCTGAATCCGATACAGTTTTTGAGGAATTGGATTTCTTCGTTGATACAACCGATGGAAATGAAGGAATTTACACAGAAGATCCTTTAAATCTGCCGTACACAGAATTAGAAAATTTCTCGGTAAAAACCTATCCAAATCCTTTCACCAATAGTTTTAATATTGAATTTGTTATTAATGAGCCTTCTGAGGTTCTTATTCAAATTTATGATATTCATGGAAGATTGGTATTTACTAAACCCGAATCTAGTTTAGAAGCCGGATCATACAATTTTCAACTTGATGGCGAACCAATTTCGGAATCAGGAAATTATTATATTTCAATGAAAGTAAATGAAAATATTTACTTCAAAAAAATCGTAAAACTATAAAACAAACAATATGAGAAAAATTACTTTTTTAGGTTTATTGTTGATTTTAAGCTCCTTTGCTTTCAGTCAGCAGATAATTAAC
>JAFGXD010000027.1 GCA_016936815.1 Bacteroidales bacterium | reverse complement strand
CCATAAAAGTTACCGCAAGATTCTGAATGGGTCGTTTTGAATCCTGATATATTTCATTTATATATATTAGTATACAAAAGGGAATAAAAATTAAAAAATATTGTATTTCTATTATTCCAATAGAATAAAGAAAACTAAAAGTATATAATATAACTCCAATAGCTATTCCTGAAATTTTCTGAGGTCTGGATCGGGTTCTGGAAGAAATATTATAAAACTCAATCATTCCGGCAATCAACAAAGCAAGAAATACTAAAAATAATGAAGCAGAGCTAAAAGCTATGCTTGCTATTATTATTCCAGCAAAAAACAATCCGGTTACCGACCTGATTATTAGATTTTCCATTTACCTTTTTCTTATATTCCGGTTTCTTTTATTATTTCAAGAGCCTTATCAAGATTTTCTTTTTCAACGTAAATTTCAATTGAGCCAAAAGACATGGTTGCAGTATCTTTTTTATTTATCAAAAGAGCTTCAATTTCATTGTCCTGCAATTTTCTAACTATTAACTCTGCTCTGTATAATTTGCTTACTGAATAAGCCATTGTCCAATTTCTTTCCATTTTTTAATTTTTAAATATTTTATAAATATGAGTATTTCAAATCGAATTAACAAATTTATTGTTTGTTTTCCTCATTAGGAATTATTGTTTCTGCCTTATTTTCAAGGTCCTCAGGTTTAGCTTTGCCATTGGTTTCAAATTCTATCTCTTCTTCTCTGGTTTTAAATTGTCTCTCACCAAAAACATCAACTAAATCGTCGCTAAAAATAACTTCCTTTTCCAATAGTCTTCCTGCAACATTAACCAAACCATCTTTATTAGATCTAAGAATTTCAAGGGCTCTGGTATACTGACTTTCAACAATTTCCTTAACTTGTTCGTCAATAAGTTCTGCGGTTTTTTCTGAATATGGTCTGGTAAAGGCAAATTCGGTTTGTCCGGTAGAATCGTAGTAAGAAATATTGCCAATTTTGTCGCTCATTCCATAATAACTAACCATTGCATAAGCGTATTTTGTTACTCTTTCCAAATCGTTTAAAGCTCCTGATGAAACTTTTCCAAAATTAATTTCTTCGGAAGCTCTTCCACCCAAAGTTGCACACATTTCGTCCAACATCTGTTCTTTAGTTGTAATTTGTCGCTCTTCCGGCAAATACCAAGCTGCTCCCAGAGCTTTTCCTCTTGGAATAATTGTTACTTTAACAAGTGGATTTGCAAATTCCAATAACCATGAAACTGTTGCATGACCGGCCTCATGATAAGCAATAGTTGTTTTTTCTGTTCTTGTAACTACTTTCGATTTTTTCTCTAATCCTCCAATTACTCTGTCAACCGCATCTAAGAAATCCTGTTTTGTTACTTTAGGGTGGTCGTGACGGGCTGCAATAAGAGCTGCTTCGTTACATATATTTGCAATGTCGGCACCAGAAAATCCGGGAGTTTGTTTGGCAAGAAATCCTACTTTTACATCATCAGCGACTTTAATTGGTTTTATATGTACTTTAAATATTGCTTCTCTTTCTTTTAGTTCCGGCAATTCAACATGAATTTGTCGATCGAATCTTCCGGCTCTCATCAAGGCTTTGTCTAAAATATCTGCTCGGTTTGTTGCAGCTAAAATAATTACTCCTGAATTGGTTCCAAAACCATCCATTTCGGTAAGTAATTGGTTAAGAGTATTTTCTCTTTCGTCGTTTGCTCCGTGATTTGGATTTTTGCCTCTTGCTCGGCCTATGGCATCAATTTCATCTATAAAAACAATGCATGGTGCTTTGGTTTTGGCCTGACGGAAAAGGTCTCTAACTCTTGATGCTCCAACACCTACAAACATTTCAACAAAATCGGATCCTGAAATTGAAAAGAAGGGAACATTTGCTTCGCCTGCAACTGCTTTGGCTAATAGGGTTTTTCCTGTACCCGGAGGACCAACAAGTAAGGCTCCTTTAGGTATTTTTCCGCCTAATTGGGTATATTTTTCGGGTTTTTTCAGGAAGTCAACTATTTCCATAATTTCCACCTTGGCCTCATCCAGCCCTGCCACATCGTTAAAATTTACCTTACTTTGAGTCTCTTTATCAAACAGTTGTGCCTTCGATTTGCCTATATTGAAAATTTGAGATCCGCCACCTGCTCCGGCACTCATTTTTCTGAAAATAAAAATCCAAATGGCTACAATAATTATTATTGGCAGCAACCAACTAAGTGCATCACCTAAATAATCGTGTCTCTTTTCAGGTTCAATAACAACATGTTCTGCTTCTGATTGCCCCACTTGAAGCTCTTCAACCTTCTCCATAAATTTGTCGGCCGGTCCGGTTTGAACTTTATAATGAGGTCCATCGCCTTTTATTTCTTTATGCTTATCCAGGCTGTCTTTTTTTATGTATATTTCTGCAAATTCTTCATTTACCAAAACAATTCTTTCAACATCGCCATCTTTTAAAATAGCTTGAAACTTCTTTGGTTCAAGATCTTTAGCGCTTTCCTGCGGCTCCAGAAATGTCATAGCAATAAATGCTACTGCAATTAAACCGTAAATCCAATAAATATTAAACTTCGGTTTCACCGGCTTCTTCTTCTCTTCCATACTTTTATTAATACTTAATTAGTACTTTCTATTCTTTTTATTTCAGCATCTCCCCACAAGCCCTCAAGGTTGTAGAAGTTTCTGTATTCGGTCTGAAAAATATGCACAACAATACTAGAATAATCTAAAAGTATCCATTGTGAGTTTTCATGACCTTCCTTTTTCCAAACTCTTTGTTTGAGGTTGTTTTTTGTGAATTCCTCCACGGCATCGGCAATAGCGTTAACCTGTACAGTGCTGTCGGCATGACAAATAACAAAGTATTTGCAAATCATGTTTTCGAGTTTGCTCAGGTTAATTTTAACAACATCCCTGCCTTTCTTTTCAAGTATGCCTTCAATTATGGTCTTTACCAATTTTTCAGTATTGTCTTTAATCATTTTCAAATAAATAAAGTGCAAAGTTAATACATTTTTATGGTTTGTTAAAGATTGACTTAAAATTGAAACAATATTTAACTTCATATTGTTAACTTTCGTCATTTTTATTCAATTGTTTATAAAAAAATAGATATTATCTACTTCAATGTCTTTTATTTATTATAGTTTCATGCTGAATTTTAAAAACCGTTTATATGAAAAAAGTTTACTTATTACTATCGTTATTAGGATTTTGCATAAGTTCATTCTCTCAAATATCTTTCGAGAAAAACTACGGAACAGATTTAGCTGAAGAATCATTTGATGTGGTTCAGACCGCTGACAATGGCTACGTTTTAGTTTCATCTTCTGAGGGATATGTTTCTTTGCTTCGTTTAGATGAATACGGTGTTGAACAATGGAGAAAGAACATTAATTCTGTTCAAGGCTATTTTCCAATGTCTATGGAAATTACTTCTGATAACGGCTTCATAGTTTGTGGATTTTATGGAGATTATGATGTTGACCAAAACATTTTCCTTATAAAAACAGATTCTAATGGCGAAGTTCTTTGGGAAAAAACTTTGGGAACGACAAGTCGTGAAAGAGCCTATTCGGTAAAACAAACTTCCGATGGAGGATATGCAATTGCAGGATATATTGATGCTTCCGATGTAGATTCTGATGGATTTCTTATTAAAACAGATGCAAGTGGAAACGAAACATGGACACAATATTTCGGTGGCAGTAGCTACGATTTCATTTATAGTATGACAATTTCCCCGGATAATGGTTATGTACTTTGTGGTCAGAAAAACAGTGGAATTATTGGAAGCGGAAATGCATGGATTGTAAAGGCCAATTCATCCGGAGTAACTGAATGGGAAACTTTTTATCCACATCCAAATGAATCGACTACTATTTATTTGTTTAGCGTTGATATTACTACCGATAATGCTATTATAACCGGTGGATTTGCCTCAGGAATTCATGTCGCAAAATTATCATTGGCAGGCGATACTTTATGGACAAAAACTTTAGGCGATTGGCAATATGGTGGAAATGATCTTGCTGCATGCTCGGATGGTTCAATTATTTCTGTTGCTACAAAACAATATTTTGCTCCGGAAGTTATGCACACGGTTTTGATAAAAACTGATGCTAATGGTAATAAGTTGTGGGAGAAGGAATATGGTTCCACAAATTCTGCTTATGGTTACAAGGTAAAAATTGCATCCGACAATGGATATTTTGTTTGTGGAAAATATGAATATAACAGTGATGAAGGAATTATTCTTAATACCAACGATTACCTTTTAAAAACAAATCAGGATGGTGAAGGTTGCTTTAATTACCTTGATGAAATTCAGGAAATTTGTATGGTTACAATTGATCCAACCACCGGCAAAAACAAAGTTATTTGGTCGCCTTCCGCCAGCGCTCCTGCAGCTTCGTATAATGTTTACAAAGAGACTACAGAAGGTTTCGAAGTTATTGGTAACGTTCCTGCTACTTCTTTAAGCGAATTTGTCGATTTAACTTCAAATCCCGGAACTCACAGCGATAAATACAAAGTTTCTATAATCGATACTTGTGGTGTTGAAACCGCTACCGGTGATTTTCATAAAACTATTCACTTAAATGTTTCTCCGGCAACTCCTTCAGGCTTTGCTCTTACCTGGGATCATTATCAGGGATTTACTTTTTCTAAATACAGAATTTTTAGAGGAACAAGTGAAGGAACATTGGTTCAAATAGACTCAATTATTTCTTCCAATTTTACTTACACCGATGTTACAGCTCCCGATTCTATTGCTCTTTACTACCAGGTTGCGGCTGTTAAACCTGTTCCATGCTATTCATCATCTGTTGCAAAAGATGTGGGTGGACCATTTAGTCAATCTGTTTCAAACCTTGAAGATAATGGTCTTGGCGAGTCAGTTGACGAAATTTCAGCAAACAAAAATGCCATCAAGGTATTCCCAAACCCTAGTAATGGGATTTCAAACATTTCATTCAAATTATTCGAAAAATCTGATGTTTCAATTAGTATTCTGAATTTGATGGGAGAGGTTGTTTTCGAATCTATCCAAACTGATGTAAATCCCGGCAAATACACTAAATTGCTATCTACAAAGGAATTAGATTCGGGAATGTATCTGGTTAGAATCAAACTAAACAATCAAATCTATACTCAACAACTGGTTATTTCTAAATAATTTTTCTCATGAAAGGTTTGTTTTCTTTTTGCTTGGCTCTTATTGCCATAAACTGTTTTTCTCAAGTAAGTTTTGAAAGATCGTACGATTTTAATTACGAGCATGAATTCGGAACTGAACATCTTCAAACCACCGACAATGGTTACCTAATTACAGGCGGAACCGATGGTAAGGCTTTATTAATGAAAACCGACCAATTCGGCGATGTTTTGTGGCAATACACTTACGATGAGGGTTTGGGAGCTAATTCAACTTCATTGATTTTGTGTTCGGATAATTCCTATGTTATTGCAGGAGCATCCGGAGCTTTAACAGGTAGCGGAACAGATGCTTACATTGTAAAAATCGATGCTTCCGGAAACAAACTATGGTCTAAAACTTACAATTTTTTGGAAAATGATGCAATTTACGATATTGTTCAAACCTCCGATGGTGGATATCTTTTTGCAGGTAGTGCAGATTTTGCCGGTTTTATAGTTAGAACAAATGCAAGCGGCGATATTGTTTGGCAGGAAATTTATCAGGAAGAATTCTATCACTGGCAGTATCATGAAATAGCAAAAACTGCCGATAATCAATATGTTGTTGTTGGAACTGAAAATTCCGGTGCTACATCGGGTTATGAGGTAAATCTAATAAAAATTGATGATTCAGGAAACGAAACATGGAATTATACTTATGCTGCCGGATATGGATATTCTGTGAAACAAACTTCCGATAATGGTTTTATTGTTTCAGGAAGCAGCAATGGGGTTTATGTTTTAAAAGTAAACTCTGCAGGAATAGAAACTTGGTCGCAAATATTTTTTCCGGATACTGAAGATGCTAATGGTTATAGTGTAACTGAATTATCTTCGGGAGGTTATGCTGTGCTCTTTAAATATATGACGTTGGATCCGCCGGCCGGAGGAAGTGGAATTTTGAAAATGAACAGCTCTGGAACTGAAATTTGGAACAGAACTTATTGGTTTGATATTGATCCCGCAATTGGCAATCTTATTGAAACTTCCGATGGTGGTTTATCGGCAGCAGGTAAATTTGTTAATTACGACCCAGAAACTTTTGAAACCGATAATAATGTTTACCTTCTTAAAACTCTGTCAGACGGTTCGGGTTGTTTTATGTATGTAACAGATGTTCAGGAAATATGCATGGTAACCGTTGATAATTCAGGACTTTATAACAAAATTGTTTGGGAGCCAATTGCAGATTTA
Source organism: Bacteroidales bacterium (assembly GCA_016936815.1). Classification (GTDB taxonomy): domain Bacteria; phylum Bacteroidota; class Bacteroidia; order Bacteroidales; family GWF2-38-335; genus GWF2-38-335. Next base: position 47,827 of record JAFGXD010000027.1, on the reverse strand, counting down.
CCGGTTAATGGCTATAATGTTTACAGAGAATCTACCGAAGGATATTCTTTTATTGGTTATGTTCCCGCTACAGGTTTAAGCGAGTTTGTTGATACTAATTCAAATCCTTCTTCATATTCAGAAAAATACAAACTTGCAATTGTAGATACTTGCGATAATGTGGTTGGTATGGGAGATTTTCATAAAACTATTCACTTAAATGTTAGTCCGGCTACTCCAACGGGTTTTGCCTTAACATGGGAGCATTACGAGGGTTTTGCTTATTCTAAATACAGGATTTTTAGGGGAACATCTCCTTCCACAATGATGCAAATTGATTCTTTAGCTGCTTCCAACTATACTTACACCGACGAAACCGCTCCGGCAGGTGTTTATTATTATCAGGTTGCGGCTGTAAAACCTTCTGCTTGTTATTCCTCAAGTTCTGCAAAAGATGTTGGAGGTCCTTACAGTCAGTCTGTTTCAAATTTAGAGGATAATGTTGTTGGAGAGGGAATTGAACAATTCAGCAATAACAATTTCAAGGTAAATATTTATCCTAATCCTTCCAATGGCAATTTTAATATTTCTTTTGAATTAAAATCTCCACAGAAATTTTCTCTTTCAGTCTTGTCGATTTTAGGGGAAGAAATTTATTATTTCGAAAAGCAGTTTTCTAATTCAGGAACACAAATAATTCCTATTAAAGAAGGGCTTTCAGAAGGTTTCTATTTACTTAAATTATCTTTTAACGATGAAATTGTTGTTAAAGAAATTGTTGTTGGAAAAAACTAAGAAAACTTGGTTTTGTATAAAAAAGGAAATACTGAATACAAAATCTTGTATCTTTCAGCCAAAATTTTGTTAACTAATAGATTTACTATAATGAAAAATGTTTTAGCTTTTCTATCTCTACTTGTTGTATTGACTAACTTTTCACTTGCACAAACTAAAACCGAAAAATTACCAACCGATCCCGCTGTAAAAATTGGTAAATTGGAAAACGGCCTTACTTATTACATTAGAAAAAATTCAAAACCTGAGAATCGAGCCGAATTCTTCTTAGTAGTAAATGCAGGAGCAATGCAGGAAGAAGACAATCAGGACGGGCTTGCTCATTTTTGCGAGCACATGGCTTTTAATGGAACCGAAAATTTTAAAAAGCACGATATTATTAATTACCTGCAATCGATTGGCATGAAATTCGGACCCGAAATTAACGCTTTTACAAGTCACGATGTTACCAATTACATGCTGCAAAAAGTGCCAACAGATATTAAGGAAAATGTTGATACTGCGCTACTAATTCTTTTCGACTGGGCCGGTGGGGTAAGTTATGAAGACGAAGAAATTGACAATGAAAGAGGTGTAATTCATGAAGAATGGAGAACAAGACGAGGAGCTGATTTTAGGTTGGGAATTGAAACCGATAAAATTGTTTATGAAGGCTCAAAATACGGAAAACGAGATGTAATAGGTAGTATTGATATTATTGATAAAGCACCTTACGAGGCTTTGAGAAGTTTTTACAAAGACTGGTACAGACCCGATTTGCAGGCAATAATAGCAATTGGTGATTTTGATGTTGCCGAAATGGAAGCAAAAATCAAAAAACAGTTTTCCAAGCTTAAAATGCCCAAGGAAGTTAAGGAAAGAAAATACTATGAAATCCCCGACCATAAAGGAGTAAGAGTGGCCATTGCAAGCGATGAAGAAGCTAGAATGACAAATGTTTTGGTTTCGTATAAGCACGATGTGGTTACCGATAAAACTACTGTGGATTATTTGTTAAGAGGAATTAAGATAAGATTGTTTAACGAAATGCTAAACAATAGATTAAGAGAATATACACAAAAACCGAATCCTGCATTTAGTATGGCTTTTGGATATTATGGCTCTATGAAAAAAACAAAAGATGCTTTTAGTACTAGAGCCTATGTAGGAAATAATAAAGCGTTGGAAAGTCTTGAAATAATCTTGTTGGAACACAAAAAAATAGCTGAATTTGGTTTTACTCCGGAAGAGTTGGAAATGGCTAAAAAAGATTTAATGATTGCCTACGAAAAGTCTTTTAAGGAAAAAGAAAAGGAAGAATCAGGGCGCTATACATGGGAGTATTTCAGTCATTTTTTAAATCAGGAACCAATACCGGGCATTGAATATACTTATAAGTTTGTTCAGAAAAATATGCCGGAAATAAAGGTTGAGGATGTTAATATATATGGCAAACAGTGGATTACTAAAGATAATGTTATTGTTGTTGTTACTGGACCAAAAAGCTCAGAAATATCGATTCCTTCCGAAAAAGAACTGCTTTCTGTGTTTGAAAAAACCTCCAATGCAAAAGTAGAAGCTTATGTTTTTCAAGCTATTACAAAACCTTTGTTTGAAAAACTACCTAACCCCGGTAAAATTGAAAAAACTACTGAAAACAAGCTTACCGGTGCAAGCGAATTTATTCTTAGCAATGGGGCAAAAGTAATTATTAAAAAAACCGACTATAAAGAAGATGAAATACTATTTACCGCATTTTCTCCCGGAGGTTCTTCTTTATACAGTTTGGAAGATGAATTTTCTGCTGAATTTGCCTCAAGTATTGCTAACGAATCGGGCTTGGGTAACTACAATAATACTGAGTTGTCAAAATATTTGAGTGGTAAAAATGCATCGGTTTATACTATTATTTCGGAGTTAAGAGAAGATATTAACGGAAATGCAAGTCCCAAAGATTTAGAAACAATGCTGGAAATGATTCATGCAACTTTTCTTTACCCAAGACTTGATGAAGCCGGGCTTTCGACATACAAAAGCAAAATGACCACTTATATGGAAAATAAATCCAAAAATCCGGCAACGGCTTTTCGAGATACTGTTCAGGTAACATTGGCTAATTACCATCCCCGTAGAACACCTTTTACAGTTGAAACTCTTGATAAAATTGTACTTAATCGCTCGCAATCAATTTATAAAGAAAGATTTTCGAATCCGGGAGATTTCACTTTTGTTTTTGTAGGAAATATAGATCCTGAAAAAGCAAAACCATTGTTGGAAAAATATATAGGCAGTATTCCCGGAAAAGCTACCGAAGAAAAGTATAAAGATTTGGGAATTAGAACACCCAAAGCTCCTGTAGAAAAGGTTATTAAGAGTGAAATGAAAGTTCCAAAAGCTACGGTTTTGATTAATTATTCCGGCAAATTGGAGTATTCAATCGACAATATGATATTACTTGAGACCTTTGTAGATATTTTGGATGTTAGATATACAGAAACCATTAGAGAAGAAAAAGGTGGAACTTATGGAGTGGGAGTTAGAGGTTACCTTACCAAATCTCCTGAAAACATTTTCACTATACAAATAAGCTTTAATTGCGATCCCGAAAAAGCAGATGAATTAAAGAAGGTGGCATATCAGGAGATTAAGAGCTTCATTGACAATGGTTTAGAAAAGCATTATCTTGACAATTCCATTAAGAGCAAAATTAAGGAAAAGGAAGAAAAAATGAAGCAAAACAATTGGTGGTTAACCAATCTAAAAGCCTATTATACCAACACAAATCATTTGCTTGATGATTCTTATGTAACAAAGTTGAAAAATCAAAAAATGATTGATATTCAGAAATTTGCAGAGAAAATAATGATTGACTCTAATAGGTTTGAATTTATTCAACTTCCGCTTTAATTATTTACTGAAAGTATTAATAAAATGTATCTTATAAAATACTGATTTACAGGATTTGTACTTTCAAAACAATGCAAAAACTCCGAATTTTGAATTTTGCTTCCATTAATACGTAATATATTTATTAATTTTGCTTTCTTTTTAATAAATTGAAAGTTTACAGAAACATAGAAACATTTAGCTTCCGAAATCCCGTAGTAACCATGGGAACTTTCGATGGAATACATTTGGGACATTTTTCCATAATAGAGTTAATGAAAAAAAGAGCCCTTGAATTAAATGGAGAAACTGTAATATTTACTTTTTGGCCTCATCCCAGAATTGTAATTTCAGGCAATTCTGATGAAATTTATCTTCTTAATTCTTTGGATGAAAAAATTGCTCTTTTTCAAAAATCAGGTATAGATCATCTTATTATTTTTCCTTTTACTAAAGAATTTGCCCAATTATCGTCATATAATTTCGTTAAGGATTTTTTGGTTGAAAAAATTGGCGTAAACCACTTAGTTTTTGGATACGACCATCAATTTGGTAAAAATCGTGAGGGTTCTTTTCAAAGTCTTGAAAAATGTGCGGAAGAATTTAACTTTTCTTTAGAACAGATTCCAGCTTTTAGTATAAGAGGAGAAAATATTAGTTCTACAAAAATCAGAAAACTTATTTCAGAGGGAAATTTGCTTAGAGCCAATGAGTATTTAGGATATAATTATTATTTGAAAGGCTCTGTTGTTGGGGGAATGAAGCTTGGAAGGAAAATTGGTTTTCCCACTGCAAATATTGCCCTACCCGCCGAACAAAAACTTCTTCCTGTTAATGGTGTTTATGCTGTTTGTGTTAGGGTTGAAGGTGAAAAATATAACGGAATGATGAATATTGGTTATAAACCAACAGTAAGCAGCAAAACTCAGAATCTTACTATTGAGGTTCATATAATTGATTTTAACAAAGATATTTATAACAAAAGCATTGAAATAGAATTTATTACAAAAATTAGAGAAGAAAAAAAGTTCGATTCCCTTAGCTTACTTGTTGAACAACTTAATAGGGATCGCTTAATGGTTTTGAACCTTACAAAAAACTTAAAAGAGGTCAATTTTTTTTCTTAGTATTTTATGGTATTTTTGCATAATGAACAAAGATAATTACACACGTGGTTGCGATATAGAAAAACTCGATACAGCTTGCGAAAATTGCTCCTGTAAATCGGGTAAGCTACATATTTACGATTGGCTGGAAGATTTGCCTAAAGCAGGGGAGACAATAGATATTGTTGAAGTAAGATTTAAGAACACACGTAAGGCTTTTTTTAAAAATGTTAACGACTTAAATCTAAAAATAGGGGATTTTGTTGCTGTTGAAGCTTCACCGGGTCACGACATAGGCATTGTATCCTTAACGGGAGATTTAGTAAAATATCAGCTAAAAAAATACGATATTAATCCCGAAACTTACGAGTTTAAGAAAGTATATAGAAAAGCCAAGCAAGCCGATTTAGAAAAGTGGAAAGAATCTATTGATTTGGAACATGCTGCCATGCTAAAATCCAGAGAAATTTCACAAAGCTTAAAACTAGATATGAAAATTGGCGACGTTGAATATCAGGGAGATAAAACAAAAGCCATTTTCTATTACATAGCAGACGACAGAGTAGATTTTCGCGAACTTATTAAAGTTCTTGCCGAACAATTTAGAATAAGGATAGAAATGCGACAGATTGGAGCCAGACAAGAAGCCGGTAGAATTGGAGGAATAGGGTCATGTGGCAGAGAATTATGCTGTTCGAGCTGGATTACAAATTTTGTTTCGGTTACAACAGTTGCCGCAAGATATCAAGAATTATCTCTTAACCCCCAAAAACTTGCCGGACAATGTGGGAAGCTAAAATGCTGCCTAAATTTTGAGGTAGATTGTTATATTGATGCTCAAAAGGATTTTCCACCAAGAGAAGTGGTTTTACATACAAAAGACGGCCCTTATTTTCACCAAAAAACAGATGTTTTTAGAGGTGTTATGTGGTATTCATCTGCTAAAGATTATGCTGTTAACATTACTCCTGTTCCTGTTGAAAGAGTTCACGAAATTATTGCTCTAAACAAAAAAGGTGAAAATATTGACAAACTAACTAATATTGTTCCGGATTCTAAACCAAAAGAAATGGATTACTCAAATGTTGTGGGACAAGATAGTTTAACTCGTTTTGAAGATAAAAACAGGAAAAAACCAAAAAGAAAAAACAAACCAAGACCCAATAACAACAGGAATCCCCGTAATAATAATGAAAACTAAAATATTTGCCATTGGCTTTTTTATTCTTGCAATAATGTTGGTTTCATGCGATAAATCAGTTGTTTATGAGGAAAATCATGTATTTGAAGGAAGTGTTTGGAATTCAACTGATACAGCCTTTTTTGAATTTTCAAACTCAGACACATTAATTCCTCTAAATATTTTAATCTCACTAAAAAACAACGATAATTATCCATTCAATAATATTTGGTTTTTTGTAACCACTGTTTTTCCGGACAAAAAGCAGATAACAGACACAATTGACTACATTCTTCAAAATCCCAGAGGAAAATGGTTTGGTCTTTCATTAGGGGAAGTTTATGGGAGATATCTACCTTACAGAATAAATAGACCATTGCCTATAAAAGGAAAATATACCATAAAAATTTGTCAAGCCATGCGTAAAGAAAATCTTGAGGGAATTAAGAATATTGGTCTAAGAATTGAAAAATCAAAGCAAATAAAGAAAAAAAAGTGAGCAAGAAAAAACTGTCCAGATTTAAGGAATTATCAGGTTTCGATAATACTTTTGAACCTGAATTCAGTGATGTGTTTTCACAAAATTATTTTCTTAAAGGTAAGTGGAATGCCGAAGTTTTTAAGAATAATAATCCAATAATACTTGAATTAGGCTGCGGAAAAGGTGAATACACAATTGGACTCGCAAAGCATTTTCCCGGTAAAAACTTTATTGGAATAGATATTAAAGGAGCTAGAATGTGGAGAGGTGCTAAAACGGCAATAGAAGAATCGATTAAAAATGTTCGCTTTATTAGAACCCGAATTGAACATATTTCATCATTTTTTGCTCCGGAAGAAATTGATGAAATTTGGCTTACATTCCCCGACCCACAAGCAAAAGACAGAAGATACAAAAAAAGACTCAGCTCATCTCGTTTTCTTTCGGCATATCAAAAAGTGCTTAAAGAAAAGGGCATAGTGCATTTAAAAACCGATAGTAAACTATTGCACGATTACACAGTTCAACTCGCAGATTACAATAAAATAAAAATTTTAGAATGTACTTCAGATTTGTACAATTCGGCCTTAAACGGTCCTGTTAAAGAAATACAGACCTTCTATGAAACTCAGTTTTTGCAAAAAGGAATGCCAATAACATATCTTAAACTTGAACTTCCCACCGAATTAAATATAGTGGAAAATCCTGATTATGAAAACGGATGAAAACTTTTTCGAAAAAGTATTTGAAGTTGTAAGGCAAATTCCCTACGGCAGGGTAACATCATACGGAGCAATAGCAACTTATCTTTCCAGTCCCGGTGCCTCACGAATGGTTGGTTGGGCAATGAATAATTCGCATACCCAAAAAGAATATGTGCCTGCCCACAGAGTTGTTAACCGTAATGGAGTTCTTACCGGGAAACATCATTTCGGAACACATTCGGCCATGCAGCAACTTCTAGAAAGTGAAGGAATTAAGGTTATTAATGATACAGTGGTAAATTTTAAGGAGAGGTTTTGGAAACCGGATTTTTGATTACGGATTACAGATAACAGATTAATGTACGAGCCAAGAGTTTATAGAAACCAAATGAATACAGGAAGGTTTACTTCCTTTGTGTTAAGTATTAAGGAGTCTGATTTGTGGATTGGTTGCGATTCGGCTTCTTTTAAAAAAGAGATGGCAGATTATGCTTCTACATATATCTTAAATCTTAGGAAATCTCTGGAAAGCCATATAGAAAGCAATCCTGAATTTCAAAACAGCCTTAAGCCGATAGAAAATAGTCTGAATTTTTCCAAAATTGCCCGGGAAATGATAATTGCCGGAAACAAAGCCGGAATTGGACCAATGAGTGCTGTTGCCGGAGCTTTTAGCCAATATATTGGCCTTGCCCTAATTGAAACTTTTGGATGTAGAGAATTGGTTGTTGAAAATGGAGGCGATTTGTTTATTTCTGTTGAAAAGGAATTAACAATTTCTGTTTATGCTGGAAAGTCGCCCCTATCCGAAAAAATTGCGATTGTAATTCCACAAAACTTTGGAAATATTGGAGTTTGCACATCTTCGGGAACTGTTGGGCATTCTTTTAGTTATGGAACTGCCGATGCTTTAATGATAGCCTGTAGAAACACTTTATTAGCAGATGCTTATGCCACAGCTTTTGCAAATCTTGTAAAACATGAAAACGATGTTGAAACTGTAATAAATTCAATAAAAAGCCATCCCGAAATACTTTCTGCAGTGGTTATAAAGGGCAAAAAAATGGCTGTTTGTGGAGGGCTTGAATTGAAAATAATTTAAAAATTAAACTCCAGATTTATAAACAAATACTCGCTATGTTCCTCATTTTCGTCATCGGATTGATAAATCTGCATGTTTAGTGCTGTTCTTACTTTTTCGTGAAGTTTGTACTGAATGCCACCCAAAAATAATTGCCCATCTTTCTTAAAATTCCAATTGTTCTGGTCGGTAGCATTAACTTTATTTGATTTAAGTCTATCATATCTAAAAAAGCAGGCTATTTTATCATTTATTTTTGTCATAAGGAAGCCTGAATATCCTCCAAAATTCTGATTTTCGTAAAATTTATTGTTTGTCTGGGTAGAATATTCCACTCCCAATTTAAATTTTTTCTTAAAGTCATATCCAAGGAATCCTGAATAGGTTGACTGAATGACTTGTTTTTCTGAATAATCGTAATATAGTCTTGCAGTTAATTCTTTAATTGGAGTTAGGAGTAATCCGGCAGCAAATTTAAAACTATTATCCGATTGAAAATCTTTATATCCTTCGCCATTCATTAGAGTTAAATCGGCAGTAAAAATTTTATTAAATTTATATGTAGCCGAAATGCCAATATCTGCACTTGATCCTAATCTACTTTCGTCCTGAAAAGATTTATAAACATAACGGTAATCCCAAAATTTTTCCTGTGTTTTAAATTGAAGCAAATCTATTAAGCCTATATTTATTGTAAGTTTATTTTTTTTATATGCCAAAAATGCGTTCTTAAAATAAGAATATCTTCTAATAAGAGCATATTCCGACTCGTCGTTAATACTTCCAATGTCTAGTTTAATATTTGCCGAAAATTCTTCCGAAATTTTGTGTTTATAGCCAAAATATGCTCTGGAGACTTCAAAAGCAGTATAATTGCTGTTTAGACTGGAATTAAAATATGTATAAACTGTCCCGTAGGCTTGTCCAAATGGTTCAGAATCTTCTTTTTGTTGGGCAGTTACAACAAATCCGTAAAAAAACAGACTTAAGAATAAGATTTTTACATTCATTTTACAATTCAATTACAATTATTTAACACAAGAAACCAAAAAAAGGCTGTTTGTAGATTATTACACTAGCAAACAGCCTTTTAAGTATTATTGTTTTTTATTATAAGTTGCGAAATCTCTTTGCGATTTTAGCAGATTTATTCCAAACAGCAACATATTTTTACTTTCATGCAGAATATTTAAGTAAAGCATAGCAAGTTTAGTGCTTGTTTTACTGCTCTTAATTCTCTTAATTTGCCTTCTTCTGGTTTCCTGTATTTTTGCAAGAACATCTTGTTGTTGTTGAATAATTAAATCGGTTTTTGAATAATTTCCGTTCTTTATTGCACTAACAATTTCTTCAAACAATTTGTCAACCGTTCCGGCTATTCCTCTTAAATCTTCTGCCTGAATAATAGATAACCCTGAATGATTATTATCAATATGACGGTAAGAAGGTTCTGAAATATATGTCAAACAATGAGCAGTTTCTCTTAAATAATCGAGCACCTGAACATAGTAGTGACTTGTCATTTCTGAATCTTCCTGTAATTTAGTAATTGTAAAAGGAGCACGGTCTTTTAGATGTTTAGTTCTTTCATTAACTTCCTTAACCTCCTTGGTTTTCTGTTTTAGAGTTTTGCGATCTTCTGAAATTAATGCATTTATAGAATCGTTATAAACATTTCTAACTGTATCTAAAATGCCGAGAACATTAGCACTACATTTTTCTCTAACATCTTCGGGGTAGATAGAATCTTCCTCAAAATCTTCTTTTTCAGTTTCTTCTTCTTTTTGAGTTCTTTTCTTATGAATAGCATGAGTTCTAATAACCATGATTAGTGCTATAAGAATTAGACCAATTATTGCAGCAATTCCTCCCCAGGAAATAACCAGTGCAAAAACAAAAGCAGCAGTAAATGCCATTAATGCAGTAAAAAACCAACCTCCAATAACAGATAAAACCCCGGTAATTCTATAAACAGCCGAATCTCTGCCCCATGCTCTATCTGTAAGGGAAGTACCCATAGCAACCATAAAAGTTACATAAGTTGTAGAAAGAGGTAGTTTTAGAGATGTTGCAAAAGCAATAAGCATAGCAGCAACCAATAAGTTTACAGAAGCCCTAATTAAATCGAAGGATGGGGCTTCAGCGGTTTCAGTTTTAAAATGCGATTGGTCGAATTGTTTATTAATTCCATTTTTTAATCCTTGTGGAACAATTGAGCTAATTGATTTTCCAATATTTCTTGAGCCTCTAACAAGAGATCTTGCAAATAAGGAGGAACCAAATCTTTCATCGCCTTCACCTTGTCTGGAAAGGTCAACGGAAGTTTTGGTTACCGTTCTGGCTTTTCTTGATAGCCAAAGTGTTGAAACCATAATTAATCCGGCAATTATTAGCATATATGTATCAGTCTTCACTTTTCCGGAAAGAATTTCCATGGAATGAGCTCCGGGGTCGGTTAACCCTGTTGCTGCAAAGTCTTTATATGCTTCGAAACCTGCAAGGGGAACACCAATAAAATTAACTAAATCGTTTCCGGCAAAAGCCATTGCCAAGGCAAAAGTTCCGGCCAAAACTATAACCTTAAGCACATTTAGATTAAACAGCCAAATTAATAACTGAAAAAGTATTGTTAAGCCAATAAAGCAAAAAGCCATAATAACCAATGAATTATCTAATAATGCTTTTTGGGTTTCGGAGCTCATAAACGAAGCCCCTTTAGCACCTTTAATAAGCATAAAATATACAATGGCAGTAATAGAAAGACCTCCATAAATTGCTCCAAAATATCTCAATCTTTTTTTGTAGTTAAATGAGAAAAGTAATCTGGATAACCATTGAACCAGCGCGCCAACAGAAAACGCAATTACCACCGAGAGCAGAATACCGGAAATAATTCCCAGAGCTTTTTCGGTATTAATGTAGTCGCCCATATCGGCTATTTTGGTAAGCCCTCCCTCAGTAACAATTTCCTGACTACCATGCGAAAGTTTAACCAAAGAAACGGCAACAGCAGCACCAAGTAATTCAAAAACTATGGAAACTGTTGTAGATGTGGGCATTCCGAAGGTGTTAAACAAGTCTAACAGAATTACATCAGTAATCATTACCGCAAGAAATATTATCATTATTTCATTGAAATAAAAATGTTGGGGGTGGAAAATACCGTTTCTGGCAACTTCCATCATACCGCTGCTAAAGGTTGCTCCAATTAAGACACCTATTGCAGCCACTAAAATTATTATTCTAAAAGGAGCCACTTTTGCACCAATTGCAGAATTAAGAAAATTAACGGCATCGTTACTAACACCAACTACCAAATCGGAGATTGCCAGAGCAAACAAAACAACCACCAAAATCAAATAAATATCCATGATTTTTTGAATTTATAATTTCCGGCTAAATTACCTTTATCATGTTAGCGGAAAGTTTACCCAATGTTAAGTTTGTGTTAAGTAAGGGTAAAGGATTGTGTTGTAGAACTCAAAATTATTGAAGAATCCAGCTTATTATTAATCCTCAATTTCGGAAATAATTTTTTCTATTTCCTCCTCGGTTTTTCTGAGTTTGTCTTTGCAGACAAGAATAAGACTGTTAACTTTTTTTACAATTTCTGTTAACTCATCAACATCGTATTCGTTGCTTTCAATATTTCTTATGAGTTGTTCCATTTCCTCATAAGCTTCTTTGTAGGTAATTGTTTTCTTTGCCATTTTATACTCTAATTCCTAAAATAATAATGTCGTCTACCTGACTTAATTCTCCTTGCCACTTAATAATGAAGTCGTCTAATATATCTCTTTGTTCATCCATTGGTTTGTGGCAATTTTCCATAAGCAATTGTTTAAAAGGCTTATATTTGAATTTCTTAGCATCGGGGCCGCCAAATTGATCCGCATAACCATCTGAAAATATGTACATTAAATCTCCTTTTTCAAGTTTAATGTTTTTGTTAGTAAAAGGTTCCTCGACTCGTGTGTGAATACCAATAGGCATTTTATCTCCTTTTATTTCAAATAGATAAAGCTCGTTGTGAAGTAATGCAGGTTCAATTAATGCACCATTACATTCTAAATTATTAGTTTGTCTAATAATATACAGAGGGTTATTGGCACCGGCAAATTCAACCCTTAATTCTTGCGGATAATAGGCAATAAGCGCAATATCCATTCCATCCTGAGCTTCTCCAAATCTTCCTGTTTGGTGCAGAGAAGTAATTACATTATCTCTGAGGTGATTTAGAACCTCGTCGGGATGACTAATATTTGGTCTGCTAACAATTTCATTCAAAAAAGCCACTCCCAACATACTCATAAAAGCTCCGGGAACGCCGTGGCCAGTGCAATCGGCAGCAGTTGCAATAATTACATCAGCATGCTCTATGTGTTTAATCCAGTAAAAGTCGCCCGAAACAATATCTCTTGGTTTAAAAAATATTAATCGTTCCGGCAATATCTTTTGCACATAATCTCCCGGGGGCAAAATAGCAGTTTGTATTCTTCTTGCATACAAAATACTATCCATTATTTCCTGTTTTTGGTGGGTAATAAGGTCGTTTTTAGCTGCAAGTTCTATATTTGCTCTTCTTTTCTGAATATACTGAATTATCATTAGAACAAGTACAATAAGAACAACAATAGAACCAATTATTGCAAAAATAAGTTGTCTTTCTTGTTGCTTATTAATTTCTTGTTGCTTTTCAATTATGCTTTCTCTGTTTTTTAATTCCAGTTCTTTTTTGTCGGTTTCATATTTTGTTTGCATATCGGCAATTTGCTTGTGAGTTTCCTCATTTAGCAAAGAGTCTTTTACCATTGTGTATTCAATATAGGTTTTAAGAGCTTTATCGAACATTCCACTTTTTTCGTAGGTTTCGGAAATTTTCCTTAAATTAATTTTAATGAGATTTACAATATTTATTTCACGAGAAATAACTAAACTTCTTTTTAGCAACGAAATGGCTTCTGTATATTCTTTAAGCTCCATTTTAGAGGTTGCAAGTGCAGCCAAAATATGAGCCAAACCGTATTTATCGTCAAGTTTTTCGTTAATTTCCATTGCTTTTACAAAATACTCGGAAGCTTTTTTATGGTCTTGAATGTAGCCGTAAGTAGTTCCTATATTGTTTAAGCATCCTGCCAATCCCTGCAAATCATTTATTTTTTCTCTTAAAGATTTTTCTTCGTTGTAATATTCAATGGCCTTCTTATACTCTTTTACCCTACTGTAAATATTGCCCATATTACCATAAGTGGAGGCCATATTTTGTAAATCGTTAATTTCCTTCTGAATTTTTAAAGCTTGTTCATAATAATCTAAAGCGGTTCTAAAATTTTCAATATTATTAGCTTCAGCAAGGTTTTCAGTTAAATTCTCACTAATATTTTCGGTAATGGCTCCCAAGGTTAAGAGGCATCCTGCAATACCGGGTTTAAAATTTATTTCTTCAAATAATTTTAGTGCTTTCTGCTGAATTTCAATAGCTTGTTCAAACTTTCCCCATCTAAAATAAACGTTTCCTATGCTATTTAGTGAAATCCCTTGTCCTTTCTTATCACCCAAAAGAACTTTATTTTTATAGGCTTTTTCGTAATGTACCAATGCATTCTGATAATCGCTTAATGCAAAATAGATGGAGCCCAAATTGTTATGAGATCTGCCAACCTCAACAGTATCACCAATTTGTTCCCTAATTTCCAAAGAATTTTTGTAAAAAATAATTGCTGAATCGTTTAGCCCCATTCTTTTATAATAGTTTCCAATGTGGTGAAGAGCGTCTCCTTCGCCTTTTTTAAATCTGGATTTTTTTGAAAGTTCCAAGGCTTGTTTTGCAAAACTAAGACTCTCATCAATATTGGTCTTATAAGTCTCTTTTGCTAAAGCGTTTAATGTTTGAATTTTTTCTTCTCCTTTGGTTTTTGACAACTTAATGCTAAGCGAGTCAATTATAGATTGAGCCGAAATATTGCTTTGATAAAGCACAAAACAAGCAATAATTAATAATCTGTATAAAAACAATCTACGCATTAATTTTCGTTTGAAAAACAAATATAATTATTATTGGTAAAACTTAAATATTTTGGCTAAATATCTAGTCTAAATTTCATTTTTAACTAATTTCTGAACAGACAAAACTTCAATGCCCATGTTTTTGTCTCGGCTTAAGGTAAAAATGTAATCGTTTCCGTCTTTAGAGTATTTGTAATAATTAACCATGTCGTCTTTTTCAACAAAGTATTCTTTTAATTCAACTTCAATTTCACCCATAATAAGGCTGCCGGAGTCGAAATTTGTCCATGTAATCCCAAATTCTTCGGCAGATTTATTTAAGCCTTGAACTAGCATTTTCTTTTCTCTGTTGGTTTTTGTGTAAATTAACATCATTTCTTCTCCGCCCGCTTCAAACCCTTTACTTTCAATAAGTTTTTTCCATTCTTTTACAGGTAATTCAAACAAATAGACAACCGATTCTATATCAGGTTTTATTATTTCTAGTCCGTCGATATTTATCATTCTTAACTTTTCTTCACTTTCTTTTCTGCTACAGGAAGAAAATAGTAAAAAACACACTAGAAAAACTGTCGAAAGATACTGCTTCATAAAGAATTTTATTTATCTGTAATTAAAATTTCAATTTTAATACAAAAATAGTTTGTTTTATTAAAAGACCAATATAAATGCTTGTAAAGGTTCAAATATTATTATTTGTTAAAACACTTCACATTTTTTCATTCTAACAAAATTTGTTGTATTTTAGTTTCAAAATTTTTGATTATGTACAGATTTTTTAGAAAATCCATTGCATGGATATTAACAGGCTCATTCTCAATGATTCTAGCTGCCTGTTATGGCGCTCCGGCTAATTACACATATTACAAATACATGAAGACAACAAACCCCGATGGTGAGCCAATTCCGGGTTTAAAAGTGGAGCCTTTCGAAAACAATAATCCTCAACAGACCGTTATTACTGATGATGAAGGAGGCTTCGAAATTCAAATTGTTGAGGATAGTCAATCAAACAAATACAAATTGAAAATTTCTGACAACGATAGCACGGCTAATTTAGGGTATTTCAAGACAAAAGAGGTAGATATTGATACTTTGAATGGAGATATTATTATGGAAGAAATGGATTAGCTGTGGGCATTTCAGATAGTATTAAAACCATATTACATAATTGGCACAAAAAGAAAGAGGCCGAAAATCATCCCCTAAACTATTTATTTTTAGAAATAACACGTAGATGCAATTTAAATTGTTTGCATTGCGGTTCCGACTGTAAAAGTGAAACAGGATTATCTGAGTTAACAACAGACAGTTGGTTAAAAATTATTGACTTTGTTTACGAAAATATTTCAGAGAAAATAACTTTTGTTATTACAGGCGGAGAGCCTCTTTTGCATAAGGATTTGTTTAAAATAGGCAATCATATTAAATCCAAGGGAATGAATTGGGCTATGGTTACAAACGGAATTTTGCTTAATTCTGAAAGAATGACTAATCTCGAACTGGCCGGTATTTCTGCTTTAACAATTAGCGTCGATGGTTTGGAATATAGTCATAATAAACTTAGAAATTCCCCAATTGCTTATAATAAATTACTTGTTGCTTTAGATGCGCTTGGAAATTCATCAATAAAATTTAAAGATGCTGTTACTTGCGTTTATCCTGATAATTTAAACCAACTTAATGAAATAGGTAATTTGTTGGTTGAAAAGAAAATGGAGTCGTGGCGGCTTTTCAGAATTTTTCCTTCGGGAAGGGCAGAAAACAACAACAAACTGTTACTGAGTTTCGAGCAAACCTCGCAAATGGTAAACTGGATAAAAGTAAACAAGCCAAGGTTTAAGGAGAAAGGATTAAATATAAATTTAAGTTGCGAGGGATGGTTACCATATAATACTGATAAGAAAGTTAGGGACTTGCCATTTTTTTGCAGGGCAGGAATTAATATTGCGTCAATTTTAGCAGATGGCACAATTACCGGCTGCACAAACAATCATCCAAGTTTTTATGAAGGAAATATTTTGGAAGACAATTTGGCAAACTTATGGCAGAACGGGTTTGAAAAATTCAGGAAAAGAGAGTGGCTAAAAAACACCGATTGTGCCGGTTGTAAACATGTTAAATCTTGTAATGGAGGTTCAATTCATTTATGGAATCTTGAAAGAAAAAGCCCCGGATTTTGTTATGTAATTCCGGAATAAAAAAACTGCCTGAAAAACCGCATTTTTTACAATACGATTATTCAGGCAGTTAAAGAATATAGAAGAGTTTTTGGGTTATTGACTATTCATTGAAATAAGAAATTCTTCGTTGGTTGAGGTTTTAAGCAACCTGTCGCGCAGGAATTCCATTGCTTCCAGAGAATTCATATCGCCTAAATAATTTCTAAGAATCCAAATTCTGTTAATGAATTCTTTATCTAGCAATAAGTCTTCTCGTCTTGTGCTTGAAGCGTTAATATCAACAGCAGGATAAATACGTTTGTTAGATAATTTACGATCGAGTTGCAATTCCATATTACCTGTTCCTTTAAATTCTTCGAAAATAACATCATCCATTTTTGAACCGGTTTCTGTTAGAGCGGTAGCAATAATTGAAAGAGAGCCTCCATTTTCAATATTTCTTGCAGCGCCAAAGAATCTTTTAGGTTTGTGAAGAGCGTTGGCATCAACACCACCGGAAAGTACTTTTCCGGAAGCCGGAGAAACCGTATTGTAAGCTCTTGCTAATCTGGTAATTGAATCTAGCAGCACAACAACATCGTGTCCGGATTCAACCATTCTTTTTGCTTTTTCAAGAACAATATTAGCAACTCGTACGTGTCGGTCTGCAGGCTCGTCGAAGGTAGAGGCAATAACTTCAGCCCTAACGTTTCTGGCCATTTCGGTAACTTCTTCAGGACGTTCGTCAACCAAGAGAATAATTAAATATACTTCGGGATGATTATTTGCAATAGCATTTGCAATTTCCTGCAGCAAAATTGTTTTACCTGTTTTTGGTTGAGCGACAATAAGACCACGCTGTCCTTTTCCAATTGGGGCGAAAAGGTCTATAACTCTTGGCGAAAGGCTTCCTCTGCTGCCACCACCGGTTAGATTAAATTTTTCGTTTGGAAACAACGGGGTTAAGTGGTCGAAAGGAATACGATCTCTAACCATATCGGGTGTACAACCGTTAATTTCTTCAATTTTAATAAGAGGAAAATATTTTTCACCTTCTTTTGGAGGACGAATAGTTCCTTTAACAGAGTCTCCTGTTTTAAGTCCGAAAAGTTTTATTTGCGATTGTGAAACATAAACATCGTCGGGTGAACTCAAGTAGTTGTAATCGGCAGATCTTAGGAATCCGTAACCATCGGGCATAATTTCCAAAACACCTAAAGCAGAAACAATACCATCGAAGTCGAATTTGTTAAAATTTTTCTTTTCCTGATTTCTATCTGAATTTTGATAGTTTTGGTTACTTTGTTGATTATTATTACTGCCATTACCTTGATAAGGGTTATTACCTTTTTCCTGGTTTCCCTGATAAGAGCTTCTTCCTGTATTTTGATTTGAAGCAGGATTTTGTTTTGTCTCAACAATATTTTGCTCAACTGGACTTTGCTCAACTACCTTTGGTTCTGTAGGTTTTATTTCTGAAACAGTCTCTTTAGCTACTTCAGGTTTAGTTTTAGTTTCAAAAACCGGTTTTTTCTCAGGCTCATTGGCCGGTATTGATGTACTAAAAGGATTTTTGGCCGGTCTTCCCGGATTTCTGGGATCCAACCTTTGTCCATTACCTCTGCCATAGTTTCTAGCCTGTTCAAGAGGTAATCGGCTACTAATATCACTATTTTCTGTTGTTGGAAAAGGTAATCTGGGTTCGTTGGTTGCGGCAGTTTTTGCAGCATCGTTTTCATCGACGGGTTGTTTTTTTTCAATTACAACCTTTTCAACTCTAACCTCCTGATTGTCTCTACCTTTTATTCTAGGTCTCCTGCTTTTTGGATTATTATTTGTATTAGCAGTTCTATCTTTATCAGGACTTTTGGCAGCGGCGTTAATAGCTTGTTGATCGAGAATTTTGTAAACCAAATCTTGTTTTTTAAAAGACTCTACTTTTTTGAGTTTTAATTCTTTGGCTATTACCCTTAAATCGGCCAAGAGTTTTTCATTTAGTTCAAGGATATCGTACATAAATAGATTAATAAATAAATATTGAAGTTTTTAATTTTTTTTGAATTTCGATTACATAAAATAATCTGAGAAAATAATTTGTAAGATTCGTGAATTATCCATCCAGAAAAGTACGGATGAGAAATTTTATGCAATAATAGTTAATAATTATTCAGTTCGCAACAAAAAATCAAAAAAAACTACTTTTTATTTATGTAATTGTTCATCACCTCAATAAACTCGTCTTTTTTTCGTCTGGAAATCATTACTCTTTCTCCATTTGTCATTTCTACATATCCTCCATCTGTTCTAATAAATTTCTTAACATGATCTAGATTAATAAGGTGAGATTTATGAATTCTGAAGAAACTGTGATCAGAAAGCAATTCCTGAAAATCCATCAAACTTTTTGAAACAACCATTTTTTTAGCATTGGTGAGGAAAATTTCGGAATAGCTTCTGTCGGCATTAATGTAAATAATATTTTTGGGGTCGACAAATTCAATTCCTTCAGTAATTGGAACTGCCAATCTTGTTGGTTTGTCGGCTTTAATATTATTTAAAAGCACTTCAAAATCGGTAGTAGAATGTCCCTGGTTTCTTTTTTCCTCAATTTTGTTTACGGCAGAAATAAACTCGTAAATATCAATTGGCTTAAGAATATAGTCAACTGCCGAAAACTTAATGGCTTTCATGGCATAATGATTATAAGCTGTAATAAAAATTACATCGAAATTTCTTTCAGGAATTCTGTTCAGCATTTCGAAGCCGTTACCCTGGGGCATTTCAACATCAAGAAAAACTAAATCGGGATTTGTTTCAGCTATTAGTTGAATTCCTTCATTTGCCGAGGATGCATTACCCAGAATACTAACATTAGGACAATATTCTTTAACAATCAGCTCAATAGATTTAATGGCTTTTTGTTCGTCGTCTATTATTACTGCTTTTATCATGGCTATTGTTTTTTGGGGTTATTATTCATAATTGGGATAAGTATCGAGACTCTAGTTCCACAACCTATTCCTGCTCCATCTTTTAAGTCTGTATAAGTAATTCTTAAATCGCTGCCATATAACATATTAATTAATCTCAAGCGATCTTCGGTAATTTTTGTTCCAAGAGAAACATGTTGCAGTTGACGTTGTTTTTTTATGGCATCAGCTTTTTCTCTACCAACGCCATCATCTTCCACAATGCAAAGAATATCATCTTCTTGTTGTTTTACAATTATTAACAGTTCTCCTTTGCCTTCTTTGTTCATAAGTCCGTGTTTAATAGCATTTTCTACATAAGGCTGAATTATCATGCTTGGAATTTGAATATCTGCAAGGGCAAGGTTTTCGTCAACTTCAAATTTATAATCGAACTTCTCTTCAAATCTAAGGGATTCCAGTTCCACATATAGTTTTAGAGATTCCAGCTCATCGTTTAGAACAATTGTGTTATGTTGAGAATTGTCGAGAGTTAGTCTCATTAATTTGCTAAACATTGTAAGATACCTATTTGACGATAATTTATCGTTCTGAAGAATAAAATACTGTATTGAATTAAGGGTATTAAAAATAAAGTGTGGATTCATTTGTAATCTAAGAGCTTTCCTTTCATGGTCGAACAATTGTTTTTCCACATCAAGAATTTTCTTTTCAATGCTATGTTTTCTCTTAAGACCTCTAAATCTAGAAAGTAGAATTAATGAAATTATTAAAAATAATCCTCCAAAAAATGGTATTCTAAAAGCCCATGTTTGCCACCAAGGTTGTTTAATAATAATAGTTATGGAGATACCTTCATCGTTCCATACCCCATCGTTGTTTGAAGCTTTAATAGTAAAAGTATATTTACCGGGGTCTAATTGTTTGTAATCTGCGAATCTACGGGTTGCGTCGGAATACTTCCATTCTTTATCTATACCTGTAAGTTTATATGCATATTTATTTTTGGTAGGATTAGTAAAATCTAGTGCTGAAAATTCGAAAGAAATGAAATTCTGATTATAGTCGAGCTCCAAAACATCTCCATGATGGTATTCGCGGGTAATTTCTTCATTAAGAATTTTTATTGATGTAATTACAACAGGTGGAATTAAGGTGTTTTTTTTAACAGCACCCGGATGAAAAATGTTGAACCCTCCCATTCCTCCAACAAGAAAAAGTCCGTCGTGTGTTATAAGGTGCGAACCTAAGTTAAATTCATTTGATTGAATACCGTCTTCGGCGCTAAAATTTAGGAAAGATTCCTGATTTTTGTCAAACTTTGACACTCCATAGTTTGTTGTCATCCAAATATTACCATCTAAATCTTCAAGGGTGCAATATATCACATTATTTGGAAGACCATTTGATTCGTTGTATATTTTATAAATACCGGTTTTCAAATCGTATTTCATTAATCCTCCTCCTATTGTTGAAATCCAAAAAATCTCATTCTTATCTTTGTGAATATAGAATACTCCTTCAATAGAAACCGTTTGTTGCCCATTCTTAATTGTTTGCATTCTTTCAATTTCTCCTGTTTTTTTATCAAGAATATTAATTCCATTATAGGTAGAAATCCATAGAGATCCATGATCTTCAAGAAAATGAAATACGGAATTATGTGAGAGACTTTCGGGATTACTTGGATTATTTGTAAAGTTGATTATTTCATAAGTTTCAGGATTTATTTTACAAAATCCGCCTTCTGAGCCTACCCAAATATATCCATCGGAACATTCAAATATTGTCCAAATCACGTCATTTTTAATTTTATAATCGGCTGTTTCCCAAGTTCCAAAATGCAAGAAAGTTTTGTCTTTTGGATTGTATTTGTTAAGTCCTCCCCCAAAAGTTCCTATCCAGATATTTCCTTTGCTATCTTTTAAAAACGACCTTATTTGATTAGAGCTTAGGGAGTTTTTTGTTCCGGGTATTTTTGTTAGGTATGAAAATTTTTGTGTATTACGGTCGAAAATATTTATTCCCTTATCTGTTCCAATCCAAATTGTTTTTTCATCAATTTCGCACATACCCCAAACAATATCGGAATTCAAACTATTTGGCTTGCTGCTGGTTTTATAGTGGTCGAATTTGAAAGCATTTAGGTTTATTTTATTTACGCCTTTCCAGTTTGTTCCAACCCAAACGATATTGGTTTTATCTATATAAATGCAGGTAATATCGTCGGCAGAAATTAAATTATTTTCAAAGTCTCCCCCTTCCAAAGTTGTAAAAGCTTCGTTTTTAGGGTCGAAAACCGAGAGACCGGCTCCTTTTGTTCCTATCCAGATATAACCATTTTGATCAATTGCAATAGCGTTTAAATTATTTCCCGGTATAGTATTTGAATCGTGAGGATTAAATCTATAAACTTTTTCTACACCTTTTTGCTGATCTAGCTTAAAAAGCCCATTATTTGTTGCAGCCCAAATTTTTCCATTCTTATCGCAACAAACGTCTCTTACAACATTACCGCATAAGCTGTTTGGCTGTTTATAATTATCGCAATATTTGGAGAATTTTATATTTTCGGTACTTAATCGGTTTAGACCATTATTTGTTCCAATCCAAAAAAATCCATTTTTATCGGCATAAATACAAAAGACTGAATTACCCAACAATGATTCATTCGGATTTTTAATACTTGAAAAGAACTGCAAAACCTTCCCCGATTTTTTATCAATTCTGTTTAATCCGGTTTGCGTTCCAATCCAAATATATCCTTGTAAGTCTTCATTTATTGAAAGAATTGTATCTGAACTAATAGATCCGGGATTCCCAATATTTTTCTTATAAACTCTGAAAGTCTTTGAATTTCTATCGAAAACATTTAATCCTTTGTTAGTTCCAATCCAAATCAAACCTTCGGAATCTTCGAAAAGTGAGAGGATAGTTTGGTTACTTAGTTCGGTTTTTGCGTCCATGAAATTACTCTTAAAAACCTGAAAATCGTATCCATCGTATTTGTTTAGTCCATCCCAGGTTCCAAACCATAAGAAACCACGTTTGTCTTGCAAAATGGAAAAAACCGAATTCTGTGAAAGCCCTTTTTCAATAATATAGTTCTCTGAGGCAAGACGTTGCACTTTCATATTTGAAAAATCAGGCTGTGCAATTAAGACATTAGCTGTAATAAGTAAAAACAGAGTTATCAATTTTTTACATAAAACAATTTTTATCATAACGCCTTGGTTTTCCATTTTTTCAGCAAAAAGTATGTAATGTAAGTTTGTTAAAGATACGTAAAATTACCAGTTGAGTTAATAAACACTGTTGAACGGTATGTTTAGACATATTTTCGGCTGTATTGGTTTTAGCAAAGGATAAATATTTGCTATTTTTTTGTTTTCAAATAATACTTATTCAATTTCTCTAATTCAGATTTTGGAAGTCCGGAAATACTAAGAGGGCGAAATTTCATAAGACCTTTAGGGCTTTTTTGATAAAAAATGATATATTTTCTTAAACCAAAAAGTTGATTAACAATTTCAACACCACCAAAAGCATCGAGTTTTATCATAAATGAAACCTTTTTTCCTCCAGGTAACAAAGGACTATGTTTTACAGTTATTGTATGAGCTTTTCTTTCAATGCTGAAATATGACACATTTCTTAAAATAAATGATAAATAATATAATGCATATGGTATTAGAACTATCATAAACATTATATTTTTTGTTAGCCCTACTTCTGCAAAAACCAAAGTGTCAAATCCTATAAACACACAAATAATCATTACAAAAACTGCTAAAATAAATCTAAAAAATTTTCCCTTAACTACTGAGGTTTTATTATCAACATTCATTTCTTATTTGTTTTTTGAATTAAAAATATGAGGCATAAAGTTAAAAGAAAAAATATTATCGTATCTCTTCATTATTCATATATTTTTTGTTTAGGTAACGAACAGGATACCAGGCAGCAAGAAATCCTATTGCAATAACGACTGCAAATACCAGTAAAAAGTCAAACCATTCCATTGTTACAGGATAAGCATTAATAATAAATGAACCACCCGACTGCAATTCAACAACCTCAAAAGTTATTTGAACCCAACAAATTGCTGCTCCAATAATAAGTCCTAAAATTGCTCCAAGCAGTGAAATCATCCATCCTTCCAAAAGAAAAATCTTTTTAATTAATTTATTAGATGCGCCTAAGCTTCTAAGAATTAAAATATCTTGTTTTTTATCTATTATCAACATGGTTAATGAACCCAGAATATTAAAAGAAGCAATCATTAAAATAAAAGATAAGATAAGGAAAATTACCAATTTCTCCGACTGCATTATTTTATAAATAAATTCGTGTTGCTGATATCTGTCTTTTACAATAAACTTTGTTCCCAAAATTTTCTGAATATCACTTTTAATCTTTCTCTCATCTGCATTGGGTTTTAGCTTTATTTCCAAAGATGTAGCTCTTCCTTCATAATTTAACAAATCACGCATAAATGAAATAGGAACAATAACATACCTTGTATCGAAATCCTGTTGAATGCTAAAAACTCCCGAAGGTTGTATTTTCTTTTCGGAATACATTGTGGTTAGGTCGTTCGAAGCTTTGGCTGTTCGTTTGGGAACATAAACATTTAAAAAAATCTGATATCTGGGGTCAACTGTAATTCCTAAATGATGTCTTACCCCAATGCCAAGTACTGCAAAAGGAATATCATTTTTTTCCAAAATAAATTCTCCATCAACAATCATACTGTCTATTCCGGTGTGAGAAGCATATTCAGCAGACATTCCTTTTAGGGTAGCCACATATTGTTTCTTTTGGTACGAAAGAACTGCATTATCTTCAATAACTTCACCAACAAATTCAACTCCTTCAACTGATTTTATTGTATTTATTGGAACAGAGTCTACTGAAAAAGATTTTCCCTCAGCCAGAGTAATTTTTATATCGGGATCGAAACTGCTGAAAAGATTGCTTAGAAGACCGTTAAAGCCATTCATAACCGATAATACTACAATTAGAGCTGCGGTTACTGTAGCTACACCAATAACGGAAATTCCGGAAATTACATTAATAACATTTGTAGATTTCCTGGAAAACAAATAACGACGTGCTATAAAAAGGGCAAATCTCAATCTTTTTATTTTTTACACAAATATATAATTTCTTTTTCCGGAAGGGCAAATTTTGTTACCAGTTCTTTCGAAAGCTCGGTGGTAAGATTAACTTCCTGAACTGTAAAACCAGCTGTGGAAAGCACCTGACCGTAGTTTTTGCCGTAAAGTCTAAGATGATCCGATTGCCAGAAATGCTTTTCCCTTTCCTTTGGGTCGGTTATTGAAGGGTCGTGGTAAGTATTTTCTCTAGAATAATCAATAGGAACCTGAAAAATTCCCCATCCACCCGGCTTCATAACACGGTAAAATTCCTTCATTGCCTTTAAATCATCGTCAACATGCTCCAAAACGTGGTTGCACATTATTACATCGAAAGAATTCTCGGGATATGGAATCTCCTGTACATCCATTTTTACATCTGCCCATGGGGAAATAAGGTCGGCGGTAGTGTATTTTAAATTGGGAAGTTTCTTAAATCTCTTTATAAAGCAATATTCGGGAGCAACATGAAGCATTTCAAGCTTTCCTGTAAAAAATTCGGTTTTTTCTTTTAAAAATATCCAAAGCAAACGGTGTCTTTCGAGCGACATGGAAAAAGGAGCCAAGGCATTTTTTCTTGAATTTAACCTTCCGTAAGGCAATAATTTTCTGTATTTCTTACCATCAATAGGGTCTTCAAAATTCTTCCCCAAATAGAAAACACCAATTATGGAAAGAAAAAAATGACTAACCCTGTGTAAATAATGACGGGGAATAAAGCGTGTTACAAAGCTTATTATAAATTTCACGAATAAATGATTTTAATTTTCTTTCAACAAATCGTCAATTCTCTGAGCGTAATCCTGTGAATCGTCGGGGAAAAATTTTAATTCAGGAATAATTCTAACTTGTTTGCTAATTTCGTTGCCAAGCAGCCTCCTCAAATTTACAGCCTGAAGATCAATGTTTTGCATTATTTCATCTGCTTTATTTGATGGAAAAATACTCAAGTAAACTTTTGCAATAGATAAATCGGGGCTCATCCTAACAACAGTAATTGTGAGCATGGCACCCTGAAACAAATTTCTTCCTTCTTTTTGAAGTACTGCTGCCAATTCCTTCTGAATTAAGCGACCTACCTTATTTTGCCTTTGAGAATACATTAAATTTTTTCTACAAAGTTAAGATTAGTTTTTTAATGTATTTCCTATCGGAGTAGTTTAATGAAACAAAATATATTCCGCTATTGAATTTTTTAAGGTCAATGTTGGTTTTTCCTGAATAGATTTCGGAAGTATAAACGACTTTTCCGAGCAAATCAGTAATTATTAATTCTGTAGTCTCAATGCCCGAAAATTCAATCCTAACAATTCCTGAACTTGGATTAGGATAAAGGATAAAGTCTGATATTTCGTTTTCAGTTATAACATTAGAAAAACTTACAACAAATGTACCTGTTACGCTACATCCCAAACTATCTGTTATGGTTAACGAATAATTTCCACTACATAAGTTAGTTGCGGTTTCGGTTGTTTGGTCATTGCTCCATAAGTATGAATATGGTGGATTACCACCCGAAATATTTGCCGTCGCACTGCCGTTACATGCATCAAAATATTCCTCGTCAACCACCAAAACTGTATCCAATACAGGGCTTTGTGGTTGGTCTATATAGTAAGATGAAACCGTTTCACAATCGTTATTATCACTTACAGTTACTGTGTAATTTCCAACAGCCAAATTTGTAATAATACTTGTGGTGCTGCCGTTTGACCATAAATATGAATATGGACTTGTTCCTCCCGAAGGAAAAACAAAAGCTGAGCCGTTATTTTCTCCACATTCAGCATTGGTAAAATCTCCCGAAAGACTAAGAGCTGTGGCAGGCTGATTAACCGTAACACTTGTTGTTGCAGTACAAGAACTTGCATCGCTTACAGTTACGCTGTATGTTCCGGCTTCAATATTGCTTAGGTCTTGACTTGAAGCTGAAGGATTCCATAAGTAAGAAAATGGAGCCGTTCCTCCGCTAACGGTAAGGTCAACGCTACCATCGTTTTCTCCAAAGCAATTTACATCTACTGCTGTTGCAGAAAGATTTGGAGGACTTGTTACAACAATGTAGTTTGTTTTTGTTTCAGTATCTGAAAAGCTTGAATTAGAAGCTATTAAACTAACAGAGTAAGTTCCGGGAGTATTATAAATAACGGTAGGATTTTCTTCTGTGCTTGAAGAAGGGGAGCCTCCATCGAAAGTCCATTGCCATGAATCTGCATTGGCACTTGAGTTTGAAAAGCTAACATTATTGCCAACGCATACCGAAGTTGAAACAGTTGAAAAATTGGCAACAGGAACAAGAGGGGTTGCAGAAATTACCTCCACTGTATAATCTTCGGTTTCGCCCCATTCTTCGTTATGGTCTACCTCGCAGGGTCCCGGATTTCCGTTGTATTCAATATTAATTCTCATTCTTGTTGCTGAAAGTTCGGCATCAACAGGAACAGTAACATCGCCAGAAAGAACACCGGCAGTTACATTGGTAATCTGACCTAAATCTACCATTTCATTAGTTTCGTAAAAACTGCCGTTAACATTCCAATCGAAGAAAACCTGACAATGGTCTGTGTAATTTCCTGCCGTATTTATTGTTACGGAAAGTGTGTAAGTTTCACCTCTGGTAAGTTCTGTTGAAACGCTTGTAAAATCGGTATAACCATTATCGGGATCATCGCCGCTTGAGTTGTTAATAGTATTAAATTGAACATTTGAAATATATTCGCTACCTCCTTGGGTATATGTTGAAATACAATAACTTACAGTTGAAACGGTAATATAGGCAGATTTTGTTTCGGTATCGCTTCCCTCTGCATTTGTAGCCGTTAAAGAAACCTCATAAGTTCCGGGAGTATTGTAAGTTATTCCGGTAGGAAACTGTTCGGTAGAAGAAGCCGGTGAGCCTCCCGGGAAATTCCACAGCCAGCTTGTGGGGAAGTTGGTGCTAAGATCAGTAAAGCTAATAGATTCACCAATTACAATGCTTGTTGAGGATGCAGAAAAATCGGCAACCGGAATGGCCGGTTCAACAACTTTAAAAGCCCAATAACCATAGGGGGCAGTCATTGGTCTTACCTGAGTTTTACCCGAAACAGCGTTAGCTTCAATATAGTAATAAATAGAATCGCCCGGAGAATGACCGGGAATAAAGCAAGACCAATAGTCGCCTGTACTTGCCGTCATGCTAACCGAATTAGAAAAAGCTGAGGCAAAAGTATTTTTGTAATAAACCGTTGCCGATTGAATTCCGGAAAGATGTTTAATATAAGCTTCAACCTCGTACTGAGCAACAGAAGCATCAACATCTCTAAGTCGTTGGTGGGAAATTAGTAGAGGGTCGTTGGTTGCAATTTCGTGTGTTGTACAATGAATTGCCCCACTGGCGGTAATTGGAGAATTAGCGTCAATTCCCACAACATTATATCCCGGCATGGCATCTCTGTAAATTTGTAAAGCCTCATCGTCTAAAGAAAGCCCATAAATTGGTACAAGAATAGTTTTATTAAGAATTACTGAATTAGTATAAGTTAAATAATCGCTTCCGGTGCTTGGATAATCGCCTGAATTGTCGGGGGGCATTGGTATTCTGATAATACGATAGGGAGTGCCAAAAACAGACATAAAGTTGTTTTGAATGTATTGAATATTTGCTTCAATTTGAGGACCGTCGGAAACACCTGCAGGATATTCGCCTACCAGCAGGGTTTCTTCATCAAGAAGTTTCATGTGCATATCTATGTGATGAATTCCGTCGTAAGGGAGAGTTTCCATTTTAATATATCGGCTAATTCCCATAAAATCTGAAACTATTTGATCTACCTCGGCTTCGGTTTTGGGAGTTGAATTAAAAGCCGTAACAGCCTCATTTTCTTCAAGAACGAGAACAGAAGCAAAAGCAGTTCCAAAGCCATCCGACATAAAATTACCGCCTGTATTTACCAAATCTGTTGGAGCTACTGTGCTTTCATAAAGGGTTACACCAAGTTCATCTGCAATATCTTGTGGTGAATCGTCGTCGTCTGGGCGAGAACGATTGTAAACCCAATCAACAAAATACAATTCTCCAACCTCTTCTGAATAGACGTTATTTGGACCGAAATCTCTAATCCAAACGCTATTTGTGGCAACATTTAGGTAATGAACATTAGTAACATCTACGCCGGCACTAACAAGAGTGTTATTTGTAGTTGTTGGAGAAGTAGTATAAATGTATACATCAACCTCATCAACAGCATTTCTAACAATTTCGGTAAGAAAAGAAGTATAGCCTTTCCATGAAATAACAACGGCATCCATTTCTTCCCATTCGGCAACCGACCTAACCGGTGAAGAAGGCGGAGTAGAAATTCCCTTTGATGAACTACCGGGAGGTGTGTAGAAAGGAAGCAAAGCCCTTTCTTCTTCGGTAAGATAATTGGGTAAAACCTCCTGAGAATGAGAGTTAAAGCTGTTTAGAAAAAAATATGCAAAAGTTAGGAAGTAAAGAAGTTTTTTCATTGCCTTAAATTTTTAATCATTACGTTGCCAAATATACTATTATAAATTGCAAAGAATTAAAACAAATATATGAAACAGGGGGTTTTTTATATAATACTAAATAGTGTAGGAAAGAGAACACCAATGTCTTAAAAAACAAAATATGGACTTTCTGTTTACCCCCCCGAAACAAGGTGTAGAACGGAAACAATATCTCCGTTTTTTATTTTTGTTGTTGAATAGTATTCGCGAGGTACAAAAACATCATTAATTTTTATTACCAATAGTTTAAAAGTGAAATTTTTTATTTCCAAAAGCTCCTTAACGGTAATATCTTCTTTTGCTAATTCCTCTTCTCTGTTGTTTAAAAAAATCTTCATTGCATTTATAACCAATATGTTAAAACTAAGGAGCAATTAATTCTGAACGAATTTTGCTAACTTTTTCGTGCAATAAAGGTAGGTAATTTCTTCTGAAACTTACATTTTGTATGTTCTTACCGCTTTCATCCATTGTGTAAGAGAAACTCATACTGTTAAAAATTTCGTTTATTTCTCCAAGCATGTTTTTAATTTCTGTGTAATCTTCGTCTTTATTATAAATATCCATCAATTCTGTTATTCCGGATAGATGAATTCTTTGCTGAAAAAGCAGTTGTTTTAAGGCATCGAAATACTTTTCTGATGTTTTCTTTTTGTCAAGACTTTTGTAATACTCGCAGGTGAAGTAAAGTCCTTCAACAAACATCCCCGTAACAATCAGCAGAGCCATTTCGTGTTTTTCCTCGCTTATGTAATATTTGTCAATTCCGCTTTGTACATCGTGCAACAATTGCATTAAAGAATCCTGATTATTAAGATTTTCCTCAAATTTTTTGGTCATTTCAATAATCTGTTTGTTTTCAATATTTAGTTCTGCTGTCAACTTACTTACTATCCCAACCATTTTAATTAAGGTCTGATTTTGATTGTAAAGTGCTGCGTATCCCAAATCTACAAGTGAAATTCCTAAATTCATTGCTTTATCTTTTGAAAGGGGATAATCGTTTTTACTTGTTGTTGAGGTAAATACAAGATTCTCATTAAAATCCATTTCCAATAGTTTAATACTTGATGCAATCATTGTTGGAGAAGGAACTGAAAAGGCAACAAAGTCATTTCCGGAAACTTTTCCTTCTGTAATTGCTGAAGATTCGGAATCTCCGGTTGTTTTCTTATTATTATTCTCATTGCATGAAAATAACAAAAACATTACTGAAAATATTACAAAATATCTCATTACTAATGTATTAGTTTAAAATTACTCTTGATTCAGCGGATTTGTTGTAAGTTGAGGCCTTCACAATATAAATTCCGGGAGCCAGATTGTTAGAGGAATTAAATGAAAAGAGTCCGTCACCATCGCTATTATTCATTGCCGATTGTGTGGTAACTACATTACCAAGGGCATCGAAAACCTGAATATTTACATTTTCGTTTGCCATTTCGTTGCAGTTTTCCAGTACAACCCTGCAAGAACCCAAACAGGGGTTAGGATTTACTTTTACAATACAATCTATTGAAGATGAATTTCTTGTAACTGCTATAAGTTTTGAGTATTCAAACTGACCGTCGTAGTCAACTTGCTTTAATCTGTAATAAACCGTTCCGTTATATGGCAGCAAATCTTCCCATTCATATTCAATAATTTCATTAGAATTACCTGCTCCGGGAATTGTTGCCATTACATCAAAATCACTTCCATTAATGCTTTTTTGTACTTCAAAAAAATCATTATTTATTTCTGAAGATGTTGTCCACTCAAGAAGTACATAATCTTGATGGTTTTCGTAAGCAAATTTACTAAGAACAACGGGAAGAGAACCGCCCTCAAATCTTTCCTCTGTACCGGTAATTAATGGAACCCCAATAACCATATTATTGGCCGGAGTTGACATTAACGTTAATTTTTCATTAGCTGCATTTGTAATAAAAGTTAATCTGAATTCTATATCGGAGCCTGCATCAATTCCAATTGCTATGTATGAAAACAGGTGGCTACTATTTGGAATTTCTGTTCCTGTTAGTTCAGCCATTGTAATCCATTTGAATTCATTTACCCTGTATTCCAGCCTGGCTAAATCATCATCTTCAAGATTTCCGGTTTTGTAAATATTAATGTCTATTGGGACATCCAAAAGTGGGTCTGAATCGGGATTTCCGGGCAAATTAATAACTGCAGTTAACAGGCAACAAGAATCGTTGCTAACAACCCATTTTGTGTTAAGTTGTTCGTAACAGGAAACTTCATAAGATTCAAGATTTTCTAAATCCAATTGATAGAGGCCTTCGTCTTCGGGACTTGCAGCAAAAAGAAAAATGCTCAAAAGCAATATTAGAGAAGATTTTATTTTGTTCATACCAAATTGATTTTTGCAATTAGTTAATACTCCCGTTCTTACGAAAGCAAAGCAATAAAGTAGTATATTTTTTGATTTGTTTTAGTTATTATTTGATTATCAAACCAAAACAAATGGTGAAACAACCAAAGTCCTATATATTTATGAGTTTACTTTTTGTTTTTTACAAACTCATCTGCCATTTTTACAGCTTCATAGGCATTTAATACACCCCCTGTTCGGGAGATTTTTGCAAAGTCAATGGTTACATATTTCCCTTTAGCATTAAGAATATTGACTTTTAACCCCGGAAATTTTACTGAAGAATCTTCAATAATTTTCTTTAGTTCTACGGCAGTAAGTTCGGGGTAATATGACCAAACCAATGCTGCAACACCTGCAACCACAGGAGACGCCAAACTTGTTCCGCTCGATTCTCCAAATTTACTTCCGGGTTTAGTTGACATTATATCAACACCCGGAGCAAAAACATCGACTGTTTTTACTCCAAAATTTGAGAAGTCTGCGTTCAGATTTTCATTGTTAGTTCGGGAAGAAGCCCCAACCTCAATCCAGTTGCTTGCTCTTTTGCCATTATCTAAATATACAGGACAAGGAAAATTGTTTCCAAGGTCAATATCTTTTCCATCGTTTCCTGCTGCATGCACAATAAGTACATTTTTCGATTCAGCGTATTTTACGGCATCGTCAACAAACTTTTTGTTTGGCGAAAAGTCCTTTCCAAAACTTCCGTTAATTATTTTTGCCCCATTATTTACTGCATATCTAATACCCATTGCCACATCTTTATCGCGTTCGTCGCCACCCGGCACAACTCTAACCGCCATAAGTTTAACATTATCGGCAATTCCATTTACACCTATTCCATTATTTCTAACAGCACCAACAGTTCCACCTACACTGGTTCCATGACCGGGAGTTTCTGCCATAACATCAGGATTTCCATAAATACTGTCTTCCATGCTATTTAAATTATCACCCATATTCTCTCGGGCAAAAAATAAAGGGTTTAATTTAGTATCTAATTCCGATTTAGAATTTTTAAGCCACGATTTCATTTCACTTAATTCCATACCCCTTGAAGCATAATTTGAGAATATTCTTTTTGCTTCTGCCAGAGTATCATTTTTGGTTTCAATGGCTAAAACATCTTCTAATGTAAAATCTTGTTTAGCAAGATGTTTAGCGAGTATTTCGCTTACAATTTCATATAAAGTAACCATTTTTGCCAAATATTCAACCTCTTGCTGTTGTTCAAGTTTCTGTGCTTCATAATCTTCCTTAACCTTTAGCCATGTTTCGTATTCTTCTTTTTGGTTTTTTTGAATTTGCTTTTTGGTTTTTCCATCAAACTCTTTCTTAAGAATTGAATAATAACGAGTTAACTCCCAAGTATCTCCATTTACGTTTTCACCTTTGCTGTTGCCAAGGAAATTCCAGCCATAATAATCGTCAACGTAACCGTTTCCATCGTCATCTTTTTCATTTGCAGGAATTTCTCCAGGGTTATTCCAAAGATTTTCTTTTAAATCAACATGTGATGTATCAATTCCTGAATCGACTATGGCAACTACAATAGAAGTAGATTTTCTTCCCGTTTTTTTAAGAAACTCATAAGCTTTTTCCAAGCTAATTCCAACAACGCCATTTGTTTCTAAATCCTCATGATGCCAAACAGATTCGTAATTTGGATAGACTTCATTATCTAATTCCTGAGCTTCTGTTTTATTAATAAAGCAGCAAATAACAACAATAATAAAGATAGTGCTTAAGGTATTTCTTTTCATTTCCATAGATTTTTAAATTCCGGCAATAAAAGTAAAAAAATTATTTGTTTATGAAACAGGTTTAAGAAAAAAAAACGGGAAGCAAAAACTTCCCGTCAATTATTATCTAATAATCAAATTATCTTCCGGTAAGTGTTTTTGGAATTCTTCCATTAAGAAGAGTTTCTGAACGAAGTTTTCTTCCAACAATTCTTTCAACCATTTTACCAACTTCCAGAACTTTATCAATATCAAGTTGAGTATCAATACCCATCTCGTCCATCATTACAATCATATCCTCGGTTTGAACAAGACCAACTGCACTGGCATCTTTGTAATAATAGCTTCCGGTACCGGAAACAGGAACTCCGCTTACAAAGTTTGCAGGTTGACCACCAATTCCGCCCATTGTACTTTCGTAGTTTGTAACTCCTGCCTGTAATGCAGCAAGAACATTAGCTAATCCCCAACCTCTAGTTACGTGGAAGTGAGCAATTTGCTTATGTGGATTATCTACCTTGTCTAGCAACATTGAAAAATAGCGGTAAACTCTATCAGGACTTGCAGAACCGTCGTGGTCGGCATGTTCTACATCGTTTGCACCAATATCGAACCAACGCTGAGTAAACTCAATAGCCTTTTCCAGTTTTGTTGGACCTTCAATTGGGCAGCCCCAAATTGTACTTACTGTTCCATTTACCTTAATACCTGCATCTTGTGCCATTGGAATATATTTTTCGCACATTTTCCAGTATTCATCTAAACTTATACCTGAATTTTTTCTATGATGAGATTCGCTTGTAGAAACCATTACCAGAATTCTGTCGGGACCCCAACCTTCTTTCTTTGCTTCAATAGCTTTTTCAATTGCTCTTTCCCTTATTGTTACTGCTGTTAGTTTTACATCGTCGATTAAATGTTTTACCACTTTGCTGTTGCGAATTGCTTTAAATAGCACATCGGCATCTTTAAACTGTGGCATTCCTTTGGGGTTTCCAAAATTTGTTACTTCCAGGTGTTTAAACCCTGCCAAAATTGACTGTTCCAAAACCCAAAGTTTTGCTTCGGTTGGGATAAATTGTTCTTCGTGTTGAAAACCGTCTCTAACCGTTATGTCTCCAATCGTTACTTTCTTAGGATAGTTCATAATTGCTTTTTGTATTAATTAGTAATTATTTATTTCTTGTTAAAATTCAGTAAGTTAAGAACTCAAAGAATTATTAAGCTAACAAATATAATATCAAAAGGTTCTTTTTCCAAAAGAAAAGAGACGGTGAGGTGTTTTTTCTATTTTTTTAGAATACTGTATTCAAAAACTTCCATAACTGTTTCTACATATTTGAATGTTAATCCTTTAAGATATATATTGTTGATTTTTTCCACATCCTTTTTGTTAGCTGCAGGTAGAATAACTTCTTTAATATCTGCACGTTTTGCTGCAAGAATTTTTTCTTTAATTCCACCAACAGGAAGAATTTTTCCTCTAAGGGTTATTTCTCCTGTCATTGCAATGCCCTTTTTTACTTTTCGTTGAGTAATAGCAGAAGCCAGAGAAACAGCCAAAGTAATACCTGCCGAAGGGCCGTCTTTTGGAATGGCACCTTCCGGAATATGAACGTGAATGTTCCAGTTATCGAAAGTCTCAGGATCCAGTTCAAAAAATGATGCATGAGCCTTAATATATTCTAGAGCAATTACAGCAGATTCCTTCATTACTTCGCCCAAATTTCCTGTTAAGGTAAGTTTTCCTTTACCTCTGCTTAAACTGGTTTCAATAAACAAAATATCTCCTCCGGCTGCTGTCCAAGCCAGACCTGTTACAACACCTGCAATGCTGTTGCCCTCGTATTTTTCCTTTATGTAGTCGGGGGGTCCGAGTATTTCCTTCAATTCTTCAATATCGGGTTTCTTGTTGTACTCTTTTTCAAAAGCTATTTGTTTGGCAATGTTTCTAATTAGTTTGGCAATTTTCTTATCTAGTTCCCTAACTCCCGATTCTTTTGTATAATCTTGAATAATTAATTCAAGAGCCTTTTTGTTTAGCTGAATATCTTTGGGTTTTAGCCCATGATTTTCCAATTGCTTTGGAACCAAGTGTCTGTTTGCTATTTCTATTTTTTCCTCAACCACATAGCCACTTACATTTATTAGTTCCATTCTGTCGCGTAAAGCAGGATTTATGGTTGAAATATTGTTGGCAGTTGCAATAAACATTACCCTGGAAAGGTCGTATTCCAATTCCAAATAATTATCGTAGAAAGCGTTATTTTGCTCGGGATCAAGAACTTCCAGAAGCGCAGATGAAGGATCTCCTTTATAGTCGTTTCCAACTTTATCAATTTCATCGAGAATAAATACAGGATTAGAAGTCTTTGCTTTTTTTATGTTTTGAATAATTCTTCCGGGCATAGCACCAATATAGGTTTTCCTGTGGCCTCTTATTTCGGCCTCGTCGTGCAAACCACCCAACGAAACCCTAACATATTTTCTGCCAAGTGCTCTGGCCACCGACTTTCCTAAAGAAGTTTTTCCAACACCGGGGGGGCCGTAAAGACACAAAATGGGCGATTTCATATTTCCCTTTAACTTAAGAACCGCAAGATGTTCAAGAATTCTTTCCTTAACATCTTCCAATCCGTAATGGTCTTCATCTAAAACCTTTTGTGCAATATTCAAATCAAGTTTATCTTCCGAATATTCGTTCCATGGGAGTTCAAGCAATGTCGTTAGGTAATTAAGTTGTACGGAATACTCACCGGCGGCAGGATTTAGTCTCTGTAGCTTTTCAACTTCCCGGTTAAAAGTTTGAGAAATTTCCTCGGGCCAGACTTTCTTTTTGGCTCTGGCCTTCATGTCCTTAATTTCCTGATCTACAGGATTTCCGCCCAGTTCCTCCTGAATAGTTTTCATCTGCTGATGAAGGAAAAATTCTTTCTGTTGCTTATCTATTTCAGTTTTTACCTTAGATTGAATTTCCCTTTTCAACTCCAGTTTCTTAACCTCAACGGTTAGGTGTTCAAGAAGCCGTGAAGATCTTGTTTTTAAGTCGCTTATCTCCAGAAGTTTTTGTTTTTCTTCTACAGGCAAATTGCTATTACTGCAAATAAAGTTAATAAGAAATGAAGCGTTTTCAATATTTTTTACCGCAAAAGCTGCTTCCGATGGAATGTGCGAAGAAAGCTGTATAATCTTCATCGACAATTCCTTAAGCGAACCAATTAATGCATCGTATTCCTCATCTTTTACCGGGGGTTTTACTTCTTCCAAAGCTGTAACTCTTGCAATATGGTAAGGTTCATCGGTAATAATTTCATTCAAAACAAACCTCTTCCTTCCCTGAATAATTACAGTTGTTGAGTCGTCGGGCATTTGAAGAATCTTAATTATTTTTGCAACAGTTCCGGTTGTATAAAGATCTTTTTGTTCGGGCTCTTCAATTTTTGAATCTATTTGAGATACGGCACCAATTATTTTTCCGCTTTTGTATGCTTCTCTAATTAATTTAATTGACTTTTCTCTTCCTACAGAAATGGGAAACAATACCCCCGGAAATAGCACTGTATTACGCAAAGGCAATATTGGCAGGTTTTCCGGAATTTCCATTGCAATTATTGAATCCTCATCTTCGTCAGCAATAATGGGAATAAATTCTGCTTCCTCTTCTTTTCCTAAAGATAGAAACTCATCTTTTCCACCAAAATATGTTCTTTCACTCATAATAAAAATTGTTCTTACGACAAATTGTCAGTATTCCACAAAAAAATAAAGTGGACTATTGGAATGACAATCAATATGCCAAAAAGTTCAACAAGATTAAAAATTCCTGTATTTAGCGGTTAATTCAAAAATATATGTCAATATTTCCTTTTCTGTTGCATTAAATTCTATTCCTCTTCTTTCCATTACCAATTTGGCAACTTCGTAGGCCTTTGGTTTGGTGTAAGTTATAAATCCATGATTTCCTCCCCAGGAAAATGAGGGGATAAAGTTTCTTGGAAATCCGGGGCCGAAAATATTTGCCGAAACACCAACTACAGTTCCGGTATTAAACATTGTATTTATGCCGCATTTTGAATGGTCGCCCATAATTAAACCACAGAATTGCAAGCCGGTATGGTCGAATTTTTCACTTTTGTAATTCCACAATCTAACTTCTGCATAATTGTTTTTAAGATTCGAATTATTGCTGTCTGCTCCTATATTGCACCATTCACCAATAACAGAATTTCCTAAAAACCCGTCGTGGGCTTTGTTTGAATAACCAAAAATTATCGAATTATTAATTTCTCCACCAACCTTAGAATGTGGTCCTATTGTAGTTGGCCCGTAAATTTTTGCTCCAATTTTAAGAGTAGAATTATTGCACAAAACAAAAGGCCCTCTAATTACTGAACCTTCCATAATTTCGGCATTTTCACCAATATAAACCGGACCTGTTTTTGCATTAATAATTACGCCTTCCATCTGAACGCTTTCTTCAATAAAAATATTTTCGGCGGCTATTAAGGTGTTAGTAGTTGAAGGAACAGCCGATTTTCTGCCTTTTGTTATTAATTTATAATCTATGTCAATTGCCTCGCCATTAAGCCTAAAAATATCGAAACAGTAGTTTATTTCCAAGAGTTTTTCAAGCTCAAAACATTCAAAATTTGATATATTAAGCTGGTCGGTTGGCATAACTTCAGATTCTGAAACATTTGCTGCAACAATAGCACCATTGTATACAAGAGCTTGATTTAATTTCAGTTTTTTAATTAGTTGAATAATATTGTGGTCGGGAAAAATTCCACCGTCAATAAGAATATTTGTTTCTTTAATATTGGAAGGATATTTCTTTGACAAATAGCAAAGAGTGTAAAAGGAGACATTTGCATTAAAAATTTTCTTCCAACGTTCTGCAAAAGTAAAAGCGCCAACCCGAATTTCTCCTACAGGTCTTGTAAAAGTTAGAGGAAGCAGATTCTCTCGTTTTGCGTTATCGGTTAAAATTATATTCATAATAAATTATTTTAGCATTTCCATACGACTTGCATCAAGCCGTAAAAATATAAAAATTAAAATAGTAAATGCCCATAAAGATGAACCCCCATAGCTAAAAAATGGCAGAGGAATTCCTATTACAGGAGCTAAGCCTATTGTCATACCAATGTTTATAAGAATATGAAGGAATAAAATTGAAACAACTCCATAGCCATAAATTCTACTAAACTGTGAACGTTGCCTTTCGGCTAAAAATATAAGCCTAAGCAAAAAGGCAATAAAGAAAAGAATAACAAAAGTAGTTCCAATAAAACCCCATTCTTCTCCAACGGTACAGAAAATGAAATCGGTATCTTGTTCCGGCACATAGTTCAATTTGGTTTGAGTACCCTGCAAAAATCCTTTACCGGAAACCCCTCCGGAACCAATTGCAATGAGCGATTGCTCCACATTATAACCTACACCATGAGGATCTTTTTCTTTCCCCAAAAGCACATCAATTCTTAACCTCTGATGTTCCTTTAAAATATTAGAATACATATAGTTAATACTAAAAGTATACAAAATTATTCCCAGTAAAATAGAATGTAAAAGGAATAGATTTCTTAGTTTGTATCTATATTGCAAAATAAAATAAACCAAACTAGAAGGAGCTAAAGCCAAAAGAAGAATATAATATAAATCCATGTCAATTAGTCTTATCTCATTAAGCGACAGAAAAATAGCAGTAGAGCCGATATAAATGCCAAGTGCGGTAAGTAATTTTTTCCATCCCGACATAAGCCAAACAAAAAGAAAAGCAATGCTTACAATTGGTATAAACACATTAACTTTTTCGAAAATAAGAGTTGAAATAAACAATACAGGAATAGAAATTGCAAGAAAAAATGCTACATGAGATAGCCCTTCTCTATAAAGAACCAGCACAAAAATATAATATACCAAAGCAGAGCCGGCATCTCCTTGAAGTAAAATAAGCCCTACCGGCAGAAAAAGAATTAAAGCCAGACGCGATAAACTTTTAATATTATTAAAGGAAAAACCTGTATCGGAAATAAGTTTAGATAGGGCAAGTAAGGTTGCAAACTTTGCAAATTCGGCAGGTTGTAATCTCACCGAGCCTATTTCAAACCAAGATCTTGAAGCATTGACCTCTTTTCCCAAAACAAGAACTGCCATTAGTAAAAAAATCATGAAGGCATAAATTCCGTAGGCAAACAGGGAGTAAATTCCCGAATCAAGCAAAAGGAGAATTACAGCAATAAGTCCTGCAGCCATAATCCAAATAATTTGCTTTCCATATCGTTGAGAGAAATCGAAAATATTTTTATGTTCCTCGCTATAAACAGCGGAATAAATATTTATCCACCCAATAAAAACTAACATCACAAACATGGCAATTGTAAGCCAGTCGAGATTAGAAATAATATTTGTGTTTCTTCTCATTTTTTGTTAATAAAATCAGCTTCTAAAACTCTTGTTTCAAGCCACTTGCGATTTTCCGGAATATAGCCTTTCAAATATTTTTCAACAATAAGACTTGCCATTGGAGCTGCCCAGGTACCACCATAGCCGGCATTTTCTATAAAAACTGCAATAGCAATTTTTGGATTATCTTTTGGTGCAAAGGCTACAAAAACCGAGTGATTTTCCCCCTGTGGATTTTGAGCTGTACCTGTTTTTCCACACAAATCTATATCTTCTATTATGGCCAAACCTGCTGTACTACCTGCTCCGCCATTAACCGCAAGGTACATACCATCAATTATTGGTTGAAAATGTTCTTTACTTATGCTTGTGAACTGTTTTTTGTAATATTTTTTGTCAATTGTTTCATCACCACTTATTTCCCTAATTATATGGGGAATATAATAATAACCGTTGTTAGCAATTGCGGCTGTCATATTTGCCAATTGAAGGGTATTTACACCAACCTCTCCCTGACCAATTGCCAATGAAATAAAATTTAAAGATTTCCATCTGCCTTTTCCATGTTTTCTATTATAGTAAGCTGTATCTCCAATTTGTCCCTTATCTCTTTCGCTGTAAGGAAGATCTATCTCGAGATTCACCCCCAGACCAAAAGATTTAATATGATTTTGCCAAGCAATAAATCCTTTTTCAACAGATTTATATTTAGGATTATCTATCACCTTTCTAAAAACGTTGCAAAAATAAGCGTTACAAGAATTCTGTACAGCCCTTGTTAAATCTAATGGAGAAGCATGATTATGGCATCCGAGTTTAAAATTGCCCACCACATATCCTCCAGAACAACCAAAAGTTGAATGTGGAAGAATTACACCTTCCTGAAGTCCTGTCAAACCCATTACCATTTTAAAAGTTGAACCGGGAGGATTTTTAGAAGATTGAATAGCTCTGTTAAAAAGAGGTCTGAGGGAATCGTTTCTATCAAGCTCTAAATAATTTCTTGACCTTGCTCGCCCTACCAGTAAGTTTGGATCGTAAGTAGGACTTGAAATAATTGCAAGAATTTCACCTGTAACAGGCTCAATTGCTACAATAGCGCCTTTCTTGTTTTTCATTAGACGTTCACCATATTCTTGAAGCTGAATATCTATTGAAGATATCAAATCTTTCCCTGCAACAGCTTGCTCATCGTATTCTCCCCCGGCGTAGTTTTCCTTTATTCTAACGTGAACATCAACCAGATAAATAATTTTTCCCTTTTCTCCTCTAAGTTGTTTTTCATAAGTTTTTTCAAGACCACTTACTCCAATATAATCGCCAATTGAATAATAATTGTCGCTTCTTATTTTAGCAGAATCTACTTCGCCTACATATCCTAAAACATGAGCTGCACCCGATGTTTCATATTTTCTAACCGAACGTTCCTGAATATAGAAATCGGGGAATTTATGCAATTGATCTTCAATAATAGCATAATCTTCTTTACTAATTTGACTAAGGAACACCTGAGGACGTAACCCACCTTTATATTTTCTAAAAAAAGAAATGATAAAATCGGAATCAACGTTAAAAAGCCTACAAAATTCGGTAGTATCTAAAGATTTAACCTGCGAAGGAATTACCATTAAGTCGAAAGACCTCTGGTTGCCAATTAACAAAACCCCGTTTCTATCGAAAACAAGGCCTCGGGTTGGATAGACAGTAACAATTCTCCTTGAATTATTTTCTGCAGAAATTTTATATGAAACATCTGATATTTGGAGCAGAAAAAGTTTCACAACAAAAGTTGCCAGCAGCAAGACAATAAGTCCTGCAATAATATATTTTCTTCCTGAGAATGGATTCATTTCTTCTTGGTTACAAAAAGCTGTCCCACAAAAACTAAAGCAATTGTAAAGGCAAAGCTGTATAATACTTTCCCAAAGGTATTGAAAAACCCTGAAAAAGTAAATGCTTCCATAAAAAAGTAAAACAAATGGTGAGCAAAAACAATAGAAAAGGAATATCTAATAAACCATGGAAGGCCGTAAAAACTAATTCTTGGTAAAGTTCCGGATTCATAACCATCTCTTGGAATAATAAGTGAAAGTACCATAGGTCTAACAAAGGCAGCAAAAACTGAGGCTGAAGTATGGATTCCAAGAGTGTTTACAAAAATATCTATTGAAAAACCAAGAAAGAAACCTAATACAAGCAGCATCCATGAAGGTGTTTCAAATGGAAGAATTAAGATAAATAGTATATAAAGGAAGGGATTAATACTACCTCCCAATTCAATATTGTTGAGAAAAAGCACCTGAATAAGCACTAAAAAGACAAACATTAAGGAATACCTAACAAAACCATTATTCATTTTCAAACTCCTTTTCCAGCTTTATTTGTTCTGCATGAAACTTATTTACAATAACATACACCGATGATAGATTTGTAAAATCTGTACTTAAATTAATCTCAATTTCATAGAAACTTTCGCTGGTCTTTTTATCAAAAGAATCTATTGTCCCTACTATAATACCTTCAGGAAAAATTGCCGAAAAACCCGATGTTACAATCGTATCTCCTTTATTAATAGAAACATGAGATGGAATATCTATTAATAAAGCTTTGTCGTATCCACTTTCTTTCCAAACAACTGAGCCAAATTGACCGGTTTTTTTGAGTTTGGAACTTAGTCTAAAATTCTCATTTAGTAAAGAAATTGCAACAGAATAATGAGAAGAAACTCCAACAATAATTCCTGCAACACCCGATGGAGAAATAACAGCCATATCTTTTCCTATTCCGTGTAAACTACCTTTATTAAGTGTAATAAAATTGTATTTCCTATTTGTAGAGTTGTTTATTACTTTACATGAAATATGAATAAACTGCCTAACCACATTAGTATCAACAGTTTTGTCCATAGAATAATAAGAATAAATTAAAGAATCTCTTAATGCAGCATTTTCAGTAGAAAGTTGATTGTTTATTTCATGTAATGAAAAGTAGTCGCTTACCGAGGAGTATGTTTCATAAAAAAAACCTGAAATAGCATTTGAAGAATCTATGAAACCTTTTCTTTGTTTCACATTGTAAGTAACCACCATCCATATAGAAACAAATTGCAAAAATATGAATAGAAAAACATAATGGAACTTAATTATAAACTGAATAAGATTCTTCACAAATATTTATTTTTCCAATTTTATCGCATCAGGAACTGGAATTTGCTAACATTTTTTAGAGCGATTCCGGTTCCTCTGGCAACTGCATGTAATGGATCTTCGGCGACTTGAACAGGAATATTATGTTTTTCGGATAACCTCTTATCTAAACCCCTGAGCAATGCACCACCTCCGGCTAAATAAATTCCTTTATTGTAAATATCGGCATAAAGTTCGGGAGGTGTTTGCTCCAAAGTGTCGAGCACCGCAGCCTCAATTTTTGTAATAGACCTATCTAAACAATGAGCAATTTCCTGATAGCTTACAGGAATTTCAATAGGAAGAGCGGTCATTTGATGCGGACCCCTTACAATAAAATCCTGTGGTGGATCATCTAAATCGGGTAAGGCAGAGCCAACATTAATTTTAATATCTTCCGCTGTTCTTTCACCAATCTTTACGTTATGTTGGTGACGCATATATTCTTGAATATCGTCGGTAAAATCATCGCCGGCAATACGAATTGACTTATTACAAACAATGCCACCCAATGCTATTACTGCAATTTCAGTTGTTCCACCTCCAATATCAACTACCATGCTGCCTTCCGGAGCTTCAACATCAATGCCAATTCCCAAAGCTGCAGCCATTGGTTCGTAAATCATGTAAACATCGCGCGCTCCTGCATGTTCGGAAGAGTCTCTTACCGCACGAATTTCAACTTCAGTACTACCGGAAGGAATGCATATTACAACTCTTAAGGAAGGAGTAAAAAGACGAGGTTTGTTGTTAATCATCTTAATCATTCCCCTAATCATTTTTTCAGCAGCATCGAAATCGGCAATAACTCCATCTCGCAATGGCCTTATAGTTTTAATGTTTTCGTGTGTCTTACCATGCATCTGTCTTGCCTTGGTTCCAATGGCAATAAGCTTGTTGGTGTGTTTGTCTATAGCAACAATTGATGGCTCGTCAACCACAATCTTGTCGTTGTGTATAATAATTGTATTGGCCGTTCCCAGGTCAATCGCAATCTCTTGAGTTAAAAAAGAAAATAATCCCATTCGTATTAGTTTTGGCTTCGTTCTTGCAACCAACAAATATATTCATAAAGTTCATAATACAGGAATATATTAAAATATTTTTTCAAACATTTTTAAAATAACTGAAATTTGAGGTACTTAGCAGTGAAAAAAAAGAAAAATGCATTTCAACCTTTGCCCTAATCAGCAAACAACAATAGAAATAATTTGCTAATTTTGCCTCTGGTTTCAAAACTTAAAACTCAAAACTAATAAAATGATTTACGATTTCAGAAACTTTAAAGGTGTTGAAAACTTTGCTTTTGGCAGGGGATGTTTTAACCACTTAGATAGCATTTTGGACAAAAAGAGAAATAGTTCAGAAGATTTTATGGTCTTCTTACTTGACGACGTTTTTAAGGGAAAAGCTCTTGAAAAAAGATTGCCCGTAAAGCATAACGATTTGCTTATTTTTATAAATGTAAAAGATGAACCAAAAACCAAGGAAGTTGACCGTTTAAGGGATGAAATTCTTCAATTTTCGAAACAGCTTCCGGTTGGAATTATTGGAATTGGTGGTGGTTCTGTGATGGATTATTCTAAAGCAATTTCCATGATGATTACTAATCCCGGAAGTTCTGCCCAATATCAAGGCCTTGATTTAATAAAAAATCCCGGAATTTTTAACGTTTGTATTCCAACTCTTGCCGGAACAGGTGCAGAAGTCTCAATGACAACAGTACTTACAGGTCCCGAAAAAAAGCTTGGTATTAAATGCGATTACACTGTTCCAAACCAAATTCTTCTAGATCCTGAATTAACTCAGGGTGCTCCATTGGAACAGAGGTTTTTTACCGGAATGGACTGCTATATACATGCTGTGGAATCTCTTTCGGGAACCTGGAAAAATCCGTTTTCCGACGCTTTTGCCCAAAAATCCCTTGAAATGTGCAGATCGGTATTTTTAGACCATGAACCTGGAATTGATGCCGATGAAATTCTAATGGTGGCAAGCTATTTGGGAGGCCTTAGTCTAACTTATTCCCAAGTTGGTGTTTGCCATGCTTTGGGTTATGGATTGTCGTATGTTCTTGATATTCACCATGGATT
Organism: Bacteroidales bacterium; assembly: GCA_016936815.1. Classification (GTDB taxonomy): domain Bacteria; phylum Bacteroidota; class Bacteroidia; order Bacteroidales; family GWF2-38-335; genus GWF2-38-335. Next base: position 3,059 of record JAFGXD010000027.1, on the reverse strand, counting down.
AGCCGGATGTTTGGCTTTCAATCAATTAGAAGATTATTATCCTCAAGGTGTTAAAGATTTTCACAAAATGCTTGAGAAAAATAATATTAAACTTCCCTTAAACGTTTGCAAAAATGCCACAGATGAGCAAATTAGAAAAATGGCGCAAACAACTTATAATTTGGAACACATGTGGGATCACGCTCTTGGTAAAGACTGGAAAAACAAAATAACTATTGAGCAAATTGAAGATCTTTTCAGAAGAATTTAAATAAGAAAAAAATGAAAATTTTTATACTTTTCACTTTAATAGTTTCTTGCCTGTTGGTTAATGCACAGGAAATTAGCATTGATTCACTTTTCGGAAAAAACCTTGTTGCAGCAGATACAATAATGGCCTCTGCTTTTTCTGAAAAACCTGTTAATAGTTCGTTTCCCGAGTTTCATTCCGAATATCTATGTTACAAGAAATCGGGGGTTGAATTACTTTTCGAAAAAGATAGTCTTACAACAATTTTTGTTTATTTGTTTGAAAAAGATGGCTATTCGGTTTACGAAAAAGGTCTGGAAATGCCTGAAAAATCGCTAGAACTAAAAACTAGAAAAGAGGTAATAAAAAAGATGGGTGAGCCTGACAGTTCTAATGAAGAATTTAGCAATTATTTGTGGGATAAGTATAATATGGGTAAAATATTCCTTCATTTCGAATACGATGAAAAGGGAAATACAAGAATGATTACCATTATGCTGAATAAAAAATATAAAGAATAGATGAAAAAAATTGTAAAAGTTGGTAATGTAAATTGCGGTTCAGACGAACTGTTTATTATTTCGGGGCCTTGCGTAATTGAGAGCGACGACATTATGATGCAAACTGCAGAAAAAATTGCTCGAACAGCCCAAAAATTAAATATTCCGTGGATTTTTAAGTCTTCTTTTATGAAAGACAACCGATCTGCACTAAAATATTACCATGGCCCGGGTATTGAAGAAGGAATGAGAATTCTACAAAAAATTAAAAAGGAGTTTAATGTCCCGGTTTTGTCGGATGTGCATTATCCTGAGCAGATTAAAGATGTTGCTGAAGTTCTTGATATCATTCAAATACCGGCCTATTTGTGCATGCAAACCTCTTTGGTAGTTGAAGCCGCAAAAACAGGAAAGGTTGTTAATGTGAAAAGAGGACAATTTCTGGCTCCCGAAAACATGACCAAACCGGTTGCTAAAATTGAAGAATCCGGCAATTTCGGCATAATTCTTACAGAAAGAGGTTATACATTTGGCTACAACGATTTGGTAGTAGACCCCCGAAGTTTTCATCATTTGCGTGAAACCGGCTATCCGGTTGTTTTTGATGTTACTCATGCCATTAGAAAATACGGAATTCCCAGCGCAGACCCAAATGGTGGTGCAAGGCAATATCTGCCGGTTTTAGCCAGAGCAGGTGTAGCTTCCGGAATCGACGGACTTTTTGTGGAAACACACCCAAATCCATCCACAGCACTTTGCGATGCAGCTTCCCAACTTTGCGTTAACGATTTAGAAGAATTCCTAAAACCACTGCTAGATATTCATAAAGTAAATTTGAAATTTGGGTGGTAGGGGGTTAAGTTTAATTTCCATTTGTTTTGCTTGCTATATAAGGGATTTGAAAAAAAATAAATTCGGAAATAACAATTCCTGAGTTAATTTTATCTGTAATCTTAAATAGAAACACTATATTTGGTTTAGAATCTTTGTCGCAATTGTTGAGGAAAAAAATGAATCAATAATAAAATCTTCAATTGTTAATATAAAAAATGCATAATGAAATTAATCTTTTTGTTTCTGGTACTAATTCCTGTTACAGTCTTTTCACAGATTAATATTATACATTATGTGGAAAATGGTTGCGGCAAAGCCTATAGTATGTTCTATTCTTTTCCAAATAAAATGAAGGTTATTGGAGTTGAATTAGACTCTTCCTTTACTCTTTATTCCTCTGGATCGGAGGTTGAAAGAGTTTATGGCTATCCATATGATTTTGTTTTGATTCATAATAAGGGATGGATAGATTCATTAAGGCTTTTTAAGGATGATTCTTTGATATTCAGTAGAAATTATAGAAAGAGTTATCCTGAAAAATGCAGGCCATATTTTGAAGATAATGAAAAAGATAGGTGTTTTTTAATGGATGAAAGTGCCTATAATTTTGACTCACTGACATTATTGGAGTGGTTTGAAAAGCCGGAACTAAGATACTTTTATGAAAATTGTGACGAAAAAACTGATTTCTTTGAATTAAAAAGATTTTCAATTAGATTTTTTGATGATGAAATTGACAAGTACATTGAAATTCCGGCTGTTGGCAACTCGTTAAATCAAAAGCAAACAGATGCCTTAAGAAGTTTTAGATTTGGGACGGCTTTTGTAATACAGGATTTAGTTGTAGTAGGTTCGGATGGTGACCCCCGAAGAATGCCTCCCTTAGTTATGAAGGTTCAGCCTACTTCTTTTTTTTGAAACCCAAGATAATAAACCAATTACTAATACTGAACTGTTTCATTTGGATTCCACAATGCATTTTAAACATTTTGAGGATGTGCAGGTTTTTCAGTATTTTGATAATGACAGTCTTAATGCTGAAGTGACACATTCAATTAAACTTGATGAGAATGGAAATATTCTTGCTGAGTATTATAGTGGTTATCAAAAGCAACAGAATTCTTCCGGGGATATGGGATATAGTATTATGGACTATTACGACAATAATAAACTAAAAGAAAAAACAACTTATTTTTTAAAATATGATGGAAGAATCTATAAGAGCCTGTACTATTATAACGATTCATTGCTTGAAAGAGAAGAAACTTTTGGGTTTAAAGGAATCGCTAGGCCAATTAGTGATATAGACAGTTACAGAATAAAGGGATATAATATAATAAAAGAAGCAAATGAGAATGCAGAAAAATGGGAGTTATATGAAATAAGGCTTTTTGAATATTATAATGAAGGGGTAAATGGATGCCTTTTTTGACAAGTTGTAAATATAGTAATAATGTTTGAATTTTGTACTTGTTGAACCGAAACGGAAACAGGCT
>JAFGXD010000026.1 GCA_016936815.1 Bacteroidales bacterium | reverse complement strand
CGTTTTTCAGCGTTTTTTCTGTGGCTTTTATTTTTTTCTTTAGCCACGGTTTTACGCGGGTTTGCGCTGTTGATTTATTCAAATTTTTATCTTTTTGTTTTTGTTTTAGCAATGTTCAAATATACCCCAGACGTTGTCGCGGCTATATTTAGTCAGCCTTTTAGGCTTTGGATTTGGGTATTTTTCAGTGCCTGCCCTAAGATTGCCCTAAGTTTTTTTTGTTAATTCAGATTCTCGTTTATTTCTGCTTTAGGTTATTATAAATTGATTCCAATGCAGTTTCTAAGATGGATTTGGGACAAGCAAGATTTAGTCTTTGAAACCCTTCTCCACCTCTTCCAAACTGCCTTCCATCACTTAAAGCTAGATTACAATTGTCCGTAAAAAATTTCCTCATATCCTTATTGCTCATGCCTAAACCTCTGCAATCTAACCATAACATATACGTAGCTTGTGGTTTAATAACTTTTATCTGAGGAATTTTGGCTTCAAAGAAATTAATTGCAAAATTGATGTTTTCCTCCAGATAATCAATAAGTTCAGCAAGCCATTGTTCGCCTTTAGTATATGCGGCTTCCAGAGCAACATTGCCAAAAATATTGCCCATTCCAATATGAAGACTGTTTAATGTTTTTGTGAATTTTTCCCGCATTTCCCTGTTCGAAATTATCACTACTGAACTGGAAAGTCCTGCAATGTTAAAAGTTTTGCTGGGTGCGATGCAGGTAATTGTAATGTTTTCAATTTCGGGCGAAATCGATGCAGTTGGTAGGTGTTTATTGCCAAAAAGCATTAAATCTGAATGGATTTCATCCGATACAATAGTAATATTGTTAGTCAGACAGAATTCTGCAAGTTTTTTTAAGTCTTTCTTGCTCCAAATCATTCCTCCCGGATTGTGAGGACTTGATAAAAGTAACATTTTTGCATTTTTATTAAGGCTGCCAAAGTTTATTTTCATTTCACCATTTTCTGTTTTTAACTGATTTTCCGACATTATTCTTCCATGGTCGGTAACAGCAGAAAAGAAAGGAAAATAGACGGGAGGTTGAACAATTATTTCTTCTCCTGCTTGCGTTAATGAAAGAACAGCAATATTTAAAGCCGGAACAATTCCGGGTGTAAAAACTACCCATTCGGGATCAATAGAATAATTATGACGCTTTTTCATCCACTGAACTACCGATTCTGTAAAATACTCAGGTCTAATGGAATAACCAAGAATAGGATGCTTTAATCTATCTTCAATAGCCTGAATAATAAAATCAGGTGTTTTAAAATCCATATCGGCAACCCACATTGGAAGTAGGTCTGAATCTCCATAAAGTTTATCCAGCAAATCGTATTTTACACAATTAGAGCCTTTTCTGTTAATTATTTCGTCGAAACTGTAAGTCTTTTTCATTCAAACAAAGGGTTGTAAAATAAATAATTTAAGTTTGTAAAATTAATTATAACACTAAATGAATTGCCCAATGATGCGCTTTTTTTTATCATTAGTTTTTGTTTTCTTGTTTTGCTTTAATCAAGCTCAAATAATTCCAAACAACGATTTAGAGAATTGGACCAGCGATGGAGAGTTTCTTAATCCAAACGGTTGGGATTGCTCAAACAGGTCGTTTTTTTCACTTTTAAGTTTTACAACAACAACAAGGGATGCCGGAGCATATTCGGGAACTTATTGCGCTAAACTGGAAACTATTCAGGAAACTACCGGTGGAGAGATTGTAAAAATGGCCGGAGTGCTAACTCTTGGAATTTTCGATATAAATATTATCGACAGAACAGCCATAGTAAAGGGAGGAGACCCTTTTACACAAAGACCAACAAGTCTAACAGGATACTTCAAATATTTTCCATCGGGAAACGATTCTTGTGGTATTCAGATTGTCTTAACTAAATACAATTCAGCCGCTTCCAAAACCGATACTGTTGGTTTCGGTGAGCTAATATCGGGGCTTGTGGAGGATTGGACATTTTTTAATGTTCCTGTTGAATACTACACTACTGCAACACCGGATACATTAAATATTTTGTTTATTTCATCCGATACCAGTATTTTTAATGTTGGATCGGCTTTATATATCGACAGCATTGGGCTAGAAGGTGTAAATTCGGTTTTTGAAAATAGTTTAGACAATTCCATCAGGCTTTTTCCTAATCCGGCAAATGAATTTATTAGTTTGGAAATACCTGAAAATGTAACAGGATTACTTGGATATGAACTTTTCGATATTTCAGGAAAACTTTTAAAAGAGGGAAAAATTGAGGATAGTGATTTTACTATTTCTTTGGAAGACTTTACTGCCGGGTCTTATGTACTAAAAATCCTTAGAAACAATAAGATAATAGAATCAAAAAAGTTTTCAATTAAATAAATAGTTTATGAAGTTTCTGTTAATTTTTGGATTGATTCAATGTTTATTTTCCTCTATTTTCTCTCAGGTTCAGTATGTTTCGCCAATTGACCAAAGTAAACTTCACTTACCGGAAGCAACAATTATTATTAGGCAGGGAAGCGAGTTTTTAGAGCAAAACATTAATAAGAGCAAATTTGAAATTTCAGGAGAAATAAGCGGAAAGCACGATTTTGATATTGCTTTTTCCTCCGACAAAAAAACCATTATTCTTAAACCTCAAATACCTTTTTCTTTAAATGAGAAGGTTGTTTGGAAGGTAAAGGAAGAAATAATTTACAAAAATGGTAGAATAACACCTTTTGCTTCATGCTTTTATATTAGTTCAAAGGATTTAATAAAAAACAGTCAACAATCTTTGGTTGAGGTAAAAGCTGATATTCCGGAAAATTACCCCGACTTTGAAATAACAAAATCTCTTGGATATTACGATGTGCCCCTGTTTATTCATAATATTTCGTCTTTTGCTTCCGATAATAGCAGGTATATGAGTATAATTAATGAAGATTCTAGTTTTATTTATTCGGAACAAAATAATAACCAAGGACTTTCCTTTACATTGCAAGAAGATTATTTTCTTACATACTGGGGAACTCAACAATTTATGGTAATGGATACTACTTATACAATAGTAGATTCTTTTTCATGTGGTAATGGATATTTAACCGATTGGCATGAGTTTTTGTTGCTTCCCGGAAATCATGGCTTTGTTTTTTCATACGATCCTCAACCTTTCGATATGACTGCTTATCTGCCTACCGGACAGTCTGATGCAATAGTTGAAGGGCTTGTTGTTCAGGAGATTGACAGTTTAAAGAATGTAATTTTTCAATGGAGAACCTGGGATTATTTTGAGGTAACTGATGCCACTCATACAAACTTCGAGGCCGATTACATTGCTTATGTTCATGGCAATTCAATGGATATTTGTCCGGACGGTAACCTTTTGCTTTCTAGTCGTTTACTCGATGAAGCAACCAAAATTAACAGAAATACAGGCGATATTATCTGGAGATTTGGTGGAATAAACAATATGTTCGAATTTACCGACACCTCCGATTTTGTAGGCTTTAGTAGACAGCATGATGTACGTATGCTTGAAAATGGCAATATTACCATGTTCGACAATGGAATGTATCACGATATTCAACGTTCTTATGGTAAGGAATACAGTTTAGACACAGTTAACATGACCGCAACTTTAGTTTGGAGTTTTCATCACCCAACAAATACTTATGCCACCAGAATGGGTAGTTTGCAAAGGTTACCTAACGGAAATACACTTATTTGTTGGGGACTATTCTCTACATTACAAACCGATGTTTCAGAAGTTGATGTTTTTAATAATATTGTTTATGAGTTTAATATTAAGCCTCTTGGTCACTATGTTTATAGGGTTAGAAAGTTTGAATGGAATTATTGGCCTAATGCAATAAATGAAATTTTTAACAAGAAAGAATCTGTTTTGCTTTATCCAAATCCGGCGAAAAACAGTTTAAGTATTAAGTTCCAACAAAACCAAAGCCCTATTAGAGAAATCCAAGTTTTTGATATTAGCGGAAAGCATAGATGTATTGAAAAGAATATTGAAAATAGTTCCGGCAACGAAATTACATTAGATGTTTCCAATCTTGAATCGGGATTATATTTTGTAAAAATATTAACTGACGGGAAAGTTTTTGCAGGCAAGTTTTTAAAACTCTAGTAGCTGTATCCTTCTAAAATATTACCTTGTAAGTGTTTTTACCCTCACAAAATATAGTAGTTTAACTAGTTAAAATCGAGTTTAATAACGCTAAAAATTAGTTAATTAGGTTTGTATTTTTATTCTTTGAAAAGTAAAATATATACCATGAAACTACCCGAAATTTTAGAAGGCAAGCGCATCTTAGTAGCAGACGACGACACTGTTTCGCATTTACTAATTCAAGATATACTAATGGATTATAATGTTGAATTGTTTTTTGTAAGTAACGGACTTGAAGCTGTTCGTCATGTAAGTAATAATCCCGTTGACATAGTTTTAATGGACATAAGAATGCCAATAATGAATGGTTTTGAGGCTTCTGGCAGAATAAAAAGCACCAATCCGGGTGTAAAAATACTTATACAAACCGCATTTCCGAAAGAATATCAGCACGATGCACTTTTTAAAGGCATGATTGACGGAATTTTAGCAAAACCAATTAGAAAGAAAAGGTTAATTGAGGAATTGGTTAACCTTTACGAGCCTAATAAAAATTTTATTGAAGAACAATCAGGAAGTGTTTTTGCCAGGTTTTTCACGGGATTATTCTAATAATCCATCTTTAGTAACTTGTGTTTTGTAATTATTTTTTGCCTCAAATTCACTATTTCAACAAAATATAGCCCTGCCTCAAGTGAATTAAGTTCAAAATTTTGAAAATCTTCCAAAATTCTTTCAGAAAAAACTATGTTGCCCAAATTTGAATAAATTTTTAATTGACAATTTACTGCATTACTAATACAAATGTTTGTTGTACATGGATTTGGAAAAATATTTGCAGATTGAATTTTGTTTATTGTAACGTCATTCTCAACCACACCAATCCATTTAAACATTCCTCCATTACCGCTTATGCCTGAAATTCCACCTGCCCAACCAATATCAGTATTAACGAATTGAATGTCGGTATAAAAAACAGAATCCATTCTTGTCCATGAACTTCCATTGTTTAAGCTATACGCCGAGCCCGAAATACCTGCACCTTGCCAAATTGTTGCCCAGAAACCATCATTTCCGTGGGCATATTCAATTTGACCTCCATAGTATTCTGTGTTAAAAGCCATGTAGTACCACGAAATTCCTCCAGTAAAGGTTATTAGCGATTGAATTCCTTCTCCAACAATAATACCGGTTAGGGAATCTTTAAAAGCAATTTTTGTAATAATATCTAAATCAGTATCGTACGCCGTCCATGTATAACCCATGTCGCTTGATTTTAATATCCGTCCCTTGTTTGTGCCGTAGTATATTATTCCATCCACCACATCAAATGATTTTCCCCTGTTGTAACCTGCCTCGCCAGAAAGTGGAACTGGCAAATCTACGGAATTTACTCTAACCCAATTTTGTCCACCGTCTGTTGTAGTATAATGCTCGAAATAGCCATTATTTGGGTCGCCCATACAAACCCCGTTTTTACTGTCGAAAAAGTAAACAATATTAGCAAAAGCATTAGCTCCGGAAAAATCAGCGGTTGATTGTGCATGCCATGAAGCTCCGCCGTTTGAAGTAAAAAAGATGGAACTCCCTGCGATACTGTCGCCCCACATTGCCAACCATGCAGAATCGGCTGTAGCTGCATGTAAGTAAGAAATATGAAGGCTGTCCGGCAATCCGGAAAATTCATTTGGTTCAAAAGATTCTCCACCGTTGGTTGATTTTGTAAACTGATGCGAGTAAGTTTGAGAACCTTCGTAAATATTAAATCCTGAAGCCCAAACGGTATTTTCATCAACAATGCAGATATTCCAAACAGCCATTGAATCGTTTGCAAAACCGGCGTTTTTGGTTTCCCAAAATTGAGCAATAACCAATTGTGGTAATAAAAAAGCGATATATAGTTGGAATAATAATTTCATTTTGCTTTAAGAGATTATGAAGGGGATAATTTATAAGTTTAATTACAAATATATTAAAAAAAATATTAAGAACCACCCTACTCATAAGTTCATACAATCAAAGAACTGGGTGGGATAAAAAATGGATTAAATCGACAAAATAATGCTTAATAATTGCTTAATTTTTTGTATTTTTGAAAAATGGAAGACTCAAAAAAAATAGAACAGGGTTTTATCATAGACCGACTTACTAACTCAATTCTGAACACAATTTCAGGAGACAGTTTTCGTACAGAGGTTATTCGGTTAGGTAAATCGGATTTAAAGCAAATTACAAAATCAAAAGATGATAATTGACTCTTATGCTGCTAGAATTTTAGTTGAAAAATATTTTAAAACTTAGAAACAATGGGCTTAATAAAAGAACCGGAAGGTGTTGATTTTGTGATACAAAGTCTTCCTTTGACCGACAAAGAAAGAATAGAAATAAGTGAATTTATCCGGACGAGAAAACTTCAAAACAAGTTAAGGATTGCTAAGGAAATCTCGAAAAAAAAGAGAAAGGCGTCAAAAATTCCGAATGCATAATCGATTAGATAGTCCTAAACCCATTTAGGATGTCGGTGTGCATGTAACCCACTTCTTGTTTGGGTTTTGCAAAATGGTGGTAGGTTAGGTAGGTTGGTTCTAAGAGGGTTAGATTGGTGAATGAAAGTTGTATTTTTCTCATGATTTTTGTTTTTGCCATGGTTTCTTGATTTCTTCAGTTTTTTCAATAATTATGCTTTCTCTATAATCTAATATTTCAGAATCATATTCATAAAAAATACCGTCACTTGAAATTAAAATCTTTTGATTGGTTATTATTGCTTTTTTAAGATCTTTTTCTGTGGAATAAGAGTATTCTACATGCCCCTGTAAATTATCAATCAATTCATATTCAATTGTACGTAAGTAAAAAACACTATTTTTAATCTCTGAACTTATTCTATCTCTTCTATAAAGCTCGATTTTGTCAATCAATTGCATATTAGCTTTTGAAATAACTATTGCGCTAACTTCTAGGGAAAGCTGAGGTTGCCATTTTCTTTGGTAAATAAGAGTTACTAATACATAGAAACTATCATTTTCTATTTGATGTAAAGGGTAGTAAATAGTTTCATAATTTAAGCTAAAGCAATCTAAAGAAGATTTACAAAGATATTTTTTTATAAATGAATGGGATAATTCCATTTTCTTTCCGCTTCTTTTTTCATTCTCTATTTTTCCAATTATTTGTGTCAAAGAGGCAGTTGTATATTCAAATTTCTCAGTTTTCTTAAATTTACTTACGTCTGAAAAAATATTGTCATTTTGTTGTAGAAAGGTTGATTTATTATTAATATTCACTTTATTATTTGAAGGATTATTATTACAATCCCTAAAAAACTTGTAATTATTTTGTTTTTCCCATACTCTAGTATTCTTAGCTAAAATGGTTTCAGTTTTATGAGCTTTCTGCAATTCGAAATATCCATTATTGTTAAGAAT
>JAFGXD010000025.1 GCA_016936815.1 Bacteroidales bacterium | reverse complement strand
CCCAATCAGAATATTTAAATTTTATGCTTGCATCGAGATTATTGGAAATTTTTCTTTTGTATTCGAAAAATGGTAGTGTTAATCTTCCATACGAAGGTACTTCTCTTATAGCCATTCTATTTTCGGAAAAGAAAATTGATGAGTTTAAGACAGATTTTTCTGAAAATCTATATTCAGAATTTGCAAGAAATGTTTGATAAACATAGCCTAATTGATCCACTCGGTGCGCTGGTTTGGTTATTGGATATCCGTCTGATTGCTCCCAATTGGCAAATGCAGCAATTTTAAGTTTGTCGTTTATTGGTGTGGCAATTCCAATCGAGGAGCTATAAGTATTATAACTGCCCGATTTTAGTGCCAAAAATGCTTCCGGCTTTTCTGATGCTTTTCTTGTAATAATGTTTATTACTCCTCCCATGGCATCGCTGCCGTATTGCGACGAGGAAGCACCTTTTAGAACTTCAATTCGTTCTATGCTTTCGGGAGAAATAAGGTTAATATTCTGACCTGTATGTATGTGTTCGCTAAGAAGTCTGTTGCCGTCTATTAAAATAAGGCTATAGTTTGCCGGCATGCCATTCATGCTAATTATTTCCCTGTTTGGCAATCCACTGCCTGTGCCCCCTTCAACATTAATTCCAAAGAAATATTCCAAAATTTCTCCTGTTGAAGATGGCTTTAATTCATTTATCTGACTTCTGGTTATTACCTGAACCATTTCGGGGCTTTTGGTAATTAATCTTGATGTTTTTGTTCCGGTTACTACAACTTCTTCAAGGGTATTTACTGTGTCGGTTTGAGTAAAAACGGTTAACGGAATAAAAGCAAGTATGCCAATAAAGACTTTTAAACTAAAAAGCTTTTTCATTTTATTTCTTATTTAATTAGTGAAGATGAATTTTTTGAAAATAAATCGATTCCGAGCAAAATTTCGTGCGTACCATTCGAATAATCGGCCATACCGGAGAAACCCAATTCAAAAGAATAACCCAAGTAGTAGTTATTAAATTTAAGACCTGCAACAATAAGAGCCTGACCGCTTGTTCTGTAACCCAAGCCAATCCAATATTTGTTATCGTACCAGGTGTTTACAGATATTTCAGCCAAAAAACCGCTGCTGTTAAGAAAACCTGCCAATAAAGGTTCAATAATAATCTTGTCGCTTGCATCTAATTTTGTACCGGCATGTACAACAATTGTTCTCAAAAGATTGTTTTTTTCATCGGAAAGTCCTACTTCGTACTTTGGTTGCAGTAATTGAAGCGCTGCAAGTCCTGCTTGAAACTTTTCTGAATAGAAATATAAACCTGCATTTGCATCAAAAATCATCCCTGCTTCTTTTGCTCCGGTTATTGAATTGTCGCCGGAATCGAAAAACATATAATCGCTTTGGTTTATGCTATATTGGTAAATACTTGGAGAAAGACCAAAAGATAGGGAATAATCGTCGTTTACTTCAACTTTATAAGAATAGGTAAAAGCAATACCGGTTTTCTTAAAACTTCCGTATTGGTCGTTAAAAATTGAACCGCCCAGTCCGTAATCTTCCATTGAAGTATGTCCTGAAAGAAACTGAGTTTTGGGATTTCCATCCGAAAAGCCTGTCCATTGCGATTTTATATGAGCTCGTATTGGAGAAAATTCTTCGGTTCCGGCAACAGCAGGATTAAGCAGGTATTTGTTAACCAAACTGTGATTAAGAATTGGAGTTTGCTGTGCATTTACTAAAAATTGCAGGGAAAGCAGAACTATTGGTAATATTAATTTTTTCATGATATTTTTAATTTTTATCTAACTATATCAACATATCCTCTTAATGGATTAGAACCATCGTTTAAATCAATTACATAGAAATAAGAGCCCATTGGAAGGTCTTTTCCGTTTGTTGTTCCATCCCATGCGTTTGAATCCGAATATCCTTTTGATGAATAAACAGAAACACCCTGACGGTTAAATATTTTCACATCAGCATCCGGATACATTTCAATAAATAGAATTTTCCAAGTATCGTTTAGTCCATCGGCATTTGGTGTAAGAACCGATGCCGGAACAATACATTGGTCGTATACCGAACCTAAAGTAATATTCAGATTTTTTTCGCAATAATTAAAGTCTCTTACCGTAACTGAATAAACTCCTTTGTGAAGTCCTATAGCAACCGAATCTGCTGTTGTTTGCTGCCAGGTATATGAATAAGGAGGAATTCCGCCGCTTGTTCTTAAGTAAATTTCTCCATCGTTACTTCCATTGCAAGCTTCTTTAATTATTGAATCACTAACCATAATTTCGTCAGGAATTTCAACGCTTGTGGTTTCTGATTTAATACAGCCAACATTATCGCTTACTGTAACAGAATATTCTCCGGCTTCTGTAATGGTTATTTGATCTTCGGTAGCGCCGGTTGACCAACTGTAAGTATAAGGAGCTGTTGATCCTTCAGCATCAGCCATTATTGTAATATCCTGACTTCCATAGCAAACATTTCCTGACAAAGAAAAATCTACCATAAGTTCTGAGGGACTGCCAATTATAACATTTAGAATTTGCAAACAGAAGTTAGCATCAATAATTGTAACGGTATATTCTCCGGGCAATTTATTTGTTGCTGAATTTCCTGTTGCCCCATCGTTCCATTCGAAAGAAAAAGGTCCATTTCCGTTGTCGGTTGCGCTAACAACTGCGCTTCCATCGGCTGAATTAAAGCAACTAGCGTTTGTTACTGAAACATAGCCTTCCAAAGCAGGCAGAAAATTTACATTTACTTCTAAAGGTGAGGAAACGCATAATCCTGTGCTATCGGTCTGAATTACGTAAAATTGATAATTACCTTCTGAATAGCCTTCAAGATTTAAAATATTTCCATCAGAAATCCAATTATTTAGAAGCGAATCCGAATACCAGGAAATATTGTTTCCCTCAGCATTAATATTTGAAGATGAAGCTCCTGAACACATTGTAATATCTGTATTTTCAACAACAGGGGGCTCCATATTTCCAATAATTATTTCAACAATTGTAGCGGCACTTTTGCAGCCGTTTGTCCCGGTTTGAGTTGCATAAAATAAATAATTTCCTAATTCAGAAATAGTGGGAGTATAGTTATTTCCCGAGGCAATTGGAGTAATAAGGTCTTCATTATCAAACCATTCAATATTATCTCCGGTAGCAATTAATTCAGGAATCTCAAGACCTTCGCAAACTTGAAAACTTGTATAATTTACACTAGGAGAGGAGGGAGCAGGTAAAACTTCAACAGTTTGCGATTCGTTGAAAATTATTACAGGTTTGCTTATTGAAAGTGTAAACTGAAGGCCACCGTTGGTATAATCCCAATCGGTATCGTAAAATCCGGTTGCATTGTTTGGGGGTAGAAAAACCAAAGTTCCGGCTGTTTCACTTTCTTCACCGTCTATACAATTGTCTTCTGCATCGCCGGAGTCTTTATCTCTTACTCTTATGTAGTATGGAGGATTATTCATTCTAATGTTGGGAAGCATAAATACTTCGTTAACACTACTTGGGTCAACGGTATGAGAGTCAGCCTCATCGTAGGTTGTATGAATTATTGTACTTGAACCGTCAATTATTTCGATATATAAATCGGGGTCGTTTGTAAATGGCCAAACATCGGGATCGTCGCATGCAATTGCAGTTACTGTTAATTTTGTCATGTAAAAGCCAATTGTATCTATGGTTGCTGTGTATGCTACAGTGTAGTTGCCGGGAAAATTGTAATTTACACTGGCCGGATTTTCTAATGTAGAACTTTGTCCGTTTCCGAAATCCCAGGAATAAGTAAATCCTGTTGTTTGCATAACTACCGGTGCATATCCACCTGATGGATGCAGATTATTGAATTCAACATCAAAACTTCCACAACCTGAAGAAGGACTTAAGGTGAAATGTGTTTGAGCAAAAATGGCTGTTGATAAAACAATCAAGCCAATACTAAAGATTAGTTTTTTCATATTTATTGTTTTATGAAATGTTTAGCTAGTTTTTTACCGTCTGCGGTTTCAATTTTTAAAAGATATTTCCCGGGCGAAATATTACCGGTGT
>JAFGXD010000024.1 GCA_016936815.1 Bacteroidales bacterium | reverse complement strand
CGATTTTCATGTAGCACCTTTCTATTACGGCTTTGAAGGCAGAATTGGAACCGATGGTTTTATGCTGTACGCACATGTTGATTTAACTCAAATGTTCGATGAAAACAAAGGTCCTGAATTATATCCTTTCTCAATAGGAGCGGTAATACCATTCTGATTCTCATCCACTCGCTCCGAATTATTATTAACAGTTTTAAACCTGCAGAATTCTCTGCAGGTTTTTTTAGTTTCAATAAAAAATGTAAGTTTGAAAAAATAAAAATATGCATATGAAAACAGTATTACTTTTTTTGGTTTTGGTATTTGTGTTTAAAATAGGAATATCGCAAATTACAATTACATCGGCCGATATGCCTGTAGTAGGAGACACGTTAAGAATTTCAACTACAACAGTTTCACCTATAGATTTTGAAGTAACAGGAGAAGATTATTTTTGGAATTTTTCTGAACTTCAGTATGAGTCGCAAACAATTGACACTTTTGTTCATATAAATGAAACACCTTTTACATATAATTTGGTGTTTGTTTTTCCTTTTGTTTCCACCATTGCTAAAGCAGCCAGCCCTCCCGAAATGCCCGGCCTTGTGCCAATTACAATAACAGAGTCGTTTGATTTTTTTAAAGAATCTACCGGCGAATTTACAAAAACAGGTTTTGCGGCCAAAATTAACGATATTCCAACACCCAGAAAATATGATAATCCTGAATTGCTTTACACTTTCCCGCTTAACAATTTAAGTGAAGCAGATTCCTCTCTTTCATATTGGGATTTAGAAGTTCCTGGTTATGGGCTTTACGGTCAAACAATAAAGCGTCATAATATTGTTGATGGATGGGGAACTGTTTCAACTCCTTTTGGTAGTTTCGATTGTCTTAGATTGAAATCTACTGTTAATGTTAGAGATACTTTTTATGTAGAATCTTATTCTATAGGATATGGAGTTAATCGCCCCGAATTAATTGAGTACAAATGGCTTGCAAATGGCATGGCTATACCGGTTTTGCAAATAGATAATACTAACTTGGTTACAAATATTAGATATTTGGATTCGGCGAGAGTGAATTTGACAACCGGTTTAGAGAGTTTTTCTATAAATAATGAGATTGGTGTATTTCCAAATCCTGGAAAAGACATTATTAATATTCAAATTAATATGTTTGAAGGAGAAAAAATTGATTGCGAACTAATAGATTTATTTGGAAGACAGCTTATTAAGAAGGAAATATACAAATCGGACTTAAGAAGCAATAAGTTCTCAATTAATCTTTCGGAAATAAATCCAAGTACGGGTGTTTATTTCTTGAAAGTAAAATACGGAATAAAAAATGAGACTGTTAGGGTTTTGATAGATTAGGTTACCATGGACTTAGTATAAAAGAGTTTTAACCCTTTAGCTTCCTGATTTTTTCTGCTCTATATAGGTGTTAATATGCCTGTCTTTTTTCTGAGGAAAAATGTCGGGAATATGAATAATTATGCCTGTTTCTTCAACTTCACCAAACTTGTAGTTCATTGCTGTTCCAAAACTCATCATGTTTGGTGACGTATTCATGTATGTGTTAATTAGAGGAGGGATGTTTTCACCCAAAGATCTTACGTTTTGGGAAAGAATTTTGTAATCTTCCTGATAAGTATTTCCATTTAAAATTCCCTGTAGTTTTTTTTCTGAATGGTGAAATGACAGGGGTTTATGAGGTTTCATCAGACCAAGATTATCGGGAAATCGTTTTTTGAAAAAATATAAAATAAGATCTCGTGCCAATTGGTTGTATGTGGTGTACATTGTAACCTTGCCGAAAAAATATTTTATTTCGGGATGGTCTATTATTAGGGCTCCAAGTCCATCCCATAAATTATCGAGAGTAAAAAGAGATTGTTTTCCACCACCGGTTGCCTGATAACTTGGAACCACAAAAGATCTTCCAAGCTCAATTGTAAGTGGTAGGTATTCATTTACAAACTTTTCCGAAAATTCAAAAAGTCCTCTGGTTGCAAGTTTGAAATTCCCTTCATCGTCTTTTTCTGCATTTTTGCACAGAATGTACCTGTAGCCGCCAAGAATTTCTTTCGATTCGGGATTCCAAACAATTAGCTGACTGTATGGTTTTGAACAGGTGTCGTAGTCGTCGATATCTGCATCCTTACCCGTGCCGCCTTTTGCTGCTCTAAAGGTGAGTTCGCGCAATCTTCCAATTTCAAGCATTACATTTGGTGAGTCATGATGGGTTACAGAGTACAGATGATTATTCCCATAATTGGTTACCCTCATAAACTTATCTTCAGTTAATTCTTTTTCAAGAACTTCCTTAGGTATGGCTGCAATAATTTCTTTCATCAGAATAATTATTTCTTTATGGCCTCAGCACTATCAGGACAAAAGTTAATTTCTTTAATTTACTTTAATAACCTGAATGTTTGCAATCTTTTCCGTCGCAAAAATAAGAAATAAGTTTAAAAGTTTTAGAAAAAATCAATTATTTGAGGTCTCTTAGATTATAAACTTTATTCTTTACCCACTCTGCCCATTCGGCAGGTGTCTTACTTTTGTCGAATTGAGAATACGGAATTTTTTCTCCAAAAGTAAATGTAATTGTCTTATTTCTGCCCTTATACAATTCGCTGGGCAGCAACAACATTTCAATATTTGCTTTTATTCCCAAAATCTTCCTAATTCTTGCTATATTATAAAAAAAATCGGTGTTTTTGGCATCTATAAAAACGGGAACAACATCTCTTTGGTGTTTTACTGCTTTTGAAACAAAATTCTTTCTCCATTCCAAATCGGTAATTTTCCCCTTTATTTTTCTAGAAACCAAACCTGCAGGATAAAACAAAAGTTGGGAGTCGGAGGCATAAGCTTCTTCCATTAATCTGGCCGATTCTTTTGCCTGATTTCCATGTTTGTTAATTGGCACAAACAAATCGTTCATTGTTCCAAGCGACAATAAAATATCGTTTACCGGAAATTTTAAATTTGGATGATATTTATGGATTATTGTCATCCATGCCAGACTTTCCATAGCTCCCATGGGGTGGTTAGCAACAAAAATCAGCCTTCCGTCTCTTGGAATTTTTTCTTCTCCAAAAGTTTTTACCGTCATTCCAAATTCCTTAACTGATATTGCCGCAAAATCTACTCCTTTTTTATCGGAGTGCTTTGCAAGAAACTCATTTACATCTTTTTGATGCACAATTCGTTCAAATATCCGCAAAACAAAGCCGGGCATGAATTTGTATAGTCGAGGGTTTTTCGATTTCAGGTTTTCTCTTACATTTATTTGAAATGGTTTATCCATATTTTGTTTTTTTTACAAAAATAATAATTCTTTCCAAAAAACATCAATTTCCAATTCCGCCTCCGCCAACTCCACCTTGTCCTGATTCTCCTGCCTTAAGATCGTCGTTATCTACACCTCTTCCTTTTCTTTTTGCTTGCGAAATAAAGTCCATTTTCCCAATGCTGTAGGTAAATGTAAGGCCAAAAGACCTAAAAGGTACTACGAATTTTGTGTATTGATAGAAGTTTTCCCCATTGGTTGTGTTGTCGAAAGTAAATTTTCCGTAAAGTGGGTTCCTTATGCTAATTCCAATGCTTCCCTTGTCTTTCCAGATGCTTTTGCTTACTCCCAACATTGTAAAAATAAAACCTGTTGATGAACCTTGCAGAGACAATCTGGCTGAATTGAAAAACGAATAGAAACTAATTTTAAAGCCATTTTTGTAGTTTGCAAAAAAGCCAATATTTCCGTTGTAAGAGAGTCCGGAATTAGTAATTGTTCCATAATTAAATTCTTCCTGATAAATATTGAAACCTGCATTCATACTGTATTTTTCGCCAATTCTGTAATTTAGAAAAAGGTTCATGCCAAGCGATTCACTATTTCCAATATTTTGGTATTCTGTTATTCCAATTCCTGTAGAATCTACCGATGTAATTCCGGAAATCATTCCCTCGGTGTTTTTGTAAAAGCCTGAAATGTTAATCATTAATGTTTTAACAAATGTGCTATAGCCAAGTTCGTAGCTGTAAGTGTTTTCGGGTTTAAGAAATGGGTTTCCGGTTTTTAGGTTTAGCTTATCCTGATTGTCGGTATAGGGATTAAGGTAAAACATGCTGGGTCGCTGAATTCTGTTAGAGAAGGTAAATTTTACGGTCGACATATTTTTTAGTTTTCTGGAAAGAATAAAATTAGGTACCCAATTTTCGTATTTATTATTGAAAGAGGGTCTTTCGGAATTATAATCGCCTGAAATACCGGTGTTTTCGTATCGTAAGCCGCTAACCATTTCGAATTTCTTAAACCAAGTTGAATTAAGACTAAGATATCCTGCACTAACTGTTTGCGTGTAATCGAAAACATCTGAAAAAAGGCTGTTTTCGTTGTATTGTTCAGTATCGTAATCGAACTGCTTGAGGCCATAAACCGAATTGAGCTGACGAACGATTGACTTTCCTCCGACCTCCATTTTAATATTGTCGTTAAAGGGGTGAGTATAATCCAGTTGAAAAGTATATTCATTGTTTTCTCCATCGTTGTCGGATTGCTCATCGTACCAGAGAATAGTGTCGTTTCCGCTTTGCAGATAATCGTAATGCTGATCTGTAATCTGGTGCATTAACTGAAAGGCAATAGAAAGCTCTTGACCTTCTTTTTTAAATTTCCGCATAAAATCGGTGTTCCAGTCTAAATTTCCATGCCTGAAATTTCCATCTGAAATTCTGGAATACTCTTGAAACAGGCTGATTGAAGGGTCGGAAAATGTTATTTTAGAATCGTTATCAAAAACGGTATTAAACCTGTTAAGAGTAAGAGCCGAATTAATAGAATTTCTTTCATTAAACTCATATTCAAGTCCTGCTGTTCCGTAATAACCTTTGTAGTTGTAGCTTGCATCGCCTAATTGTTGAAAAATTCGTTTTTCATTTCCCAAAAAATCTTCTCTGTATACCTCATTTGTTGTGCTTTTTGGAAGATTACCACTAAGTCCCAAATTTGCATAGGCGCTAAGTCTGCCTTTTTTTTGATTATAAGAGAAATTGCTTGAAGGGTTGTTTGAATCGAGATTAAGGTTAACTGAGGCATAAAGTCCTTCAACATCTTTCTTTTTTGTAATAATATTAATAATTCCGGCAGTACCTTCGGCATCGTATTTCGCGGTAGGAGAGGTTATTACTTCTACTTTTTTTATTTCGTTAGCAGGAATCATTCGCAAAGCTTCTTTTAGGTTGTTATTAAAAAGCGCTGAGGGTTTGCCATTAATGAGAACTTTAATATTTGAATTTCCTCTAAGTTGAACATTTCCATCGTGATCAACGGTAACCATTGGCACTTTTCTAAGCACATCGGCTCCGTTTCCCGATTCGCTGGCTGCATCTTTTTCGGCATTATAGATTACCTTATCTACCTTAGTTTCGTAAAGAGGTGCTTGTTCCACAATAGTTACCTCGCCAAGGGCAATTTGGTTAATTACTAATTCTAAAGGGTCGAGATAAACGCTTGTTTTATTGTAAGTTATTTCAATATTTTCAATAAATTTCGGATTAAAACCAAGAGAACTAACTTTAATAATAAAAGAACCTAGCGGAATATCTGTAAAATAAAATTTTCCTTTTGAATTTGTTACAGTACCGGTAATAAGCTTTGGTTTAGAATTTTCCTGGAGTTTAGTCATTACTTGTTTTATACTATCTGCAAAAATAGTATCGGTTTGTAACCGTTGAATTACTGCCGGAGTAAAAAAATCTTTCCCGAAATGTTCCATTGGGTTTCCACCGCCTTTTTGAAAAAGCTCAATAGATGCAAATTCTAATGGTTTTCCGGAAATTGAATCGAGAACAGAGCCCTGAATGCTTCCCGGGGTAATATTGCCGCCCGGAAATCCTTGTTGAGAAAAAGAAATTAAAGAAAAGTTAAGTAGGATAAGTAAGATTAGAGTATTTTTCATAGAGATTTTTTGCTAAAGTAATAATTCTAGTAATAACTATCGAAAAAAAATAAGCAAAACTCATATTTTTCGAGGATTATTTGATGAAGAAGATAACATGATAAAAGAAAATTTGTATTTAAGAAAAAATCGCTTAACTTTGCGAAATTATGTTATTTTAAATACTATATTTAACCTAATTATGACAGAAATAGAAAAGCAGCTGCGTGAATCACAAGAAATATTGAGAATATTTCTATTAAATACACATAATATTGATTTGATTGAAAAAGCTTCTGAAATACTTTTTGAGGCTATTGCGAAGGGAAACAAAGTTATTACATGTGGCAATGGCGGTTCCATGTGCGATGCAATGCATTTTGCAGAGGAGTTAACCGGTAAGTACAGAGACCATAGAATTTCTTTGCCGGCAATAGCAATTTCAGATCCTTCCTATATTACTTGTACAGCAAACGATTATGGATTCGATATGGTTTTTTCAAGATTTATAGAAGGTTTAGGTAAAAATGGGGATGTTTTGCTTGCGTTTTCAACAAGTGGAAATTCAGGAAATGTTATAAATGCTGCCATAGCAGCAAAAGAAAAGGGGATGAAAGTAATTGCACTTACAGGAAAAGATGGAGGTTTTTTAAAAGAATATTGCGATATTGAAATTCGTGCACCTTATAGCGATTATGCTGATAGAGCACAAGAAATCCATCAAAAGGTTGTTCACTGTATTATTGGTTCGGTAGAATCAAAACTCAAATTATAATTCATGCTTGTAAAAACTCACGGTGGTGCTGTTAACGGCATTGATGCAATAAAAATAACAGTTGAAGTAAGCGTTTCCCCGGGTGCTCAATTTTCTTTGGTTGGCCTTCCCGATAATGCCGTAAAGGAGAGTTCATTCAGAATTTTTACTGCTCTAAATACTGTAGATTACCCTTTGCCGGTTAAGAAGACAATTGTAAATATGGCTCCTGCAGATATTAAGAAAGAAGGATCTGCGTACGACTTAACATTAGCCATTGGAATGCTTGCAGCTTGTGGTAAAATTAATCACGAAATAATTGATCAGTATGTAATTATGGGAGAATTATCTCTTGACGGTACTTTGCAACCAATAAAAGGAGTTCTTCCAATTGCAATAATGGCAAAAAGAGAAAATTTCAAAGGTTTTATTCTTCCTGGTCATAATGCACGAGAGGCTGCTGTTGTAGATAATCTGGATGTTTATGCAATGGATAATATTTTAGATGTTATTGCATTTTTTAATCAGGACAGAGATTTTACTCCAACTTACGTAGATACCGCAAAAGAATTTGAATATAATTCCAATAAATACGATGTAGATTTTTCCGATGTAAAAGGTCAGGAAACTGTAAAAAGGGCTCTGGAAATTGCAGCTGCCGGAGGCCACAATATTATTCTTGTGGGACCCCCTGGTGCAGGAAAAACAATGTTAGCGAAACGTATTCCTTCGATTCTTCCTCCTCTAACTTTAAGTGAAGCTTTGGAAACAACTAAAATTCATTCTGTTGCCGGAAAAATAGAGAAGCAAACTTCATTAATGACCAAAAGGCCTTTCAGATATCCTCATCATACTATTTCTGATGTAGCATTGGTTGGAGGTGGTACATGGCCTCAACCCGGGGAAATTTCATTGGCTCATAACGGGGTTCTTTTTCTCGATGAGCTTCCTGAATTTAAGCGAACGGTTTTGGAAGTTATGCGTCAACCCCTTGAAGATAGAATAATAACTATTGCCAGAGCAAGGTTTACTGTAGAATATCCTGCAAGTTCTATGCTTGTAGCATCAATGAATCCTTGTCCTTGCGGTTATTATAATCATCCGGAAAAGGATTGTGTTTGTCCTGCCGGGGTTGTTCAAAAGTACCTTAACAAAATTTCAGGCCCACTACTCGATAGAATTGATATTCATCTTGAGGTTGTTCCTGTTCCTTTTAACGAACTTTCAAAAGCGGCTAGCCCCGAAAACTCTGAAATAATAAGACAAAGGGTAATTAAGGCCAGAGAAATTCAAACCAGAAGATTTAATCATATTGAAGAAATCCATTGTAATGCTCAAATGTCTTCTAAAATGATTAGAGAATATTGTGAAGTTAATTCAACTTGTCAGGAGTTGCTTAAAAATGCAATGGAACGACTGGGACTTTCGGCTAGAGCCTACGATCGTATTCTAAAAGTAGCCAGAACAATTGCAGATTTAGATATTTCTGAAAATATTGAAATACCCCATATTTCAGAAGCAATTAACTATAGAAATCTTGATAGAGAAGGGTGGGCAGGATAGTCTTATCTTTAAATTATAAATGTTAAAATAGATAAAAAGCCATTTGGTCAATTTTTACCAACTTTTCCTATGCATTAAGCTATAAGAGGAAGTTAATAAATATTTTAAAATACAATTTATGGAAAACACAGAAACAAAAAAAAGCGGTTTTGATTTTAATTCTCTCGACAATCAAACAAAATTTATTCTTGGAGCATCAATTCTTGGACTAATTTCTTGTTTTTTGCCTCTTTTATCCGGAAAAGAACTTGGAGACAAATTTGGTCCGAGCCTTTTTAGCGGAGGAGGATATGGCTATTTTATTTTTATTGGTTTTTTGGGAACTCTAATTTTTAATTTAATGGGAGATAAGCTTAATAACCACAAGCAGCTTACAAAAATTTTTGTTGTTGGTTTAGGCTCCCTTTGGGGGTTTCTTTTGGTTATTTTAATGCTTGCTAGTTGGGTTCAAGGCGCCAGTCCAATACCTATTCCAGGGTCAATGTTCGATTATATGGGAATTGGTTTTTACTTAACAACCATTAGTATTATTGTTTTGGTATTTTCAGTTTTTGATATAAACGAAAAGCAAACAAACTAAATTATTTCGAATTTATTCTTTCTTAAGTACTTTCTAGTTTGATAGTTTGATTGAAAAAAAATCAATCAAACTATCAAACTTTTTTATTCGATGAATTATAGGGATGTTTTATTTTTTAATGATTAGTAAAACAGGGTGTGATGTACAAAGTAAATCTCATAATAATATTGATTCTCTTTCTGTTGTAAATAACTGCCAATAAATATTTCTTTTTGTTGTGCAAAGTAGTTAAAAGAAAATACTAGATTTGCATAAAATTTTGTGAAATGGAAATTACAGCGAGAAGCTTAGCAGATTTATTAAATGGTGAAATAGATGGTAATCCCGATGCAATAGTTAATACAATTGCAAAAATTGAAGAAGGAAAGCAGGGTGCTTTGGCATTTTTGGCTAATCCTCAGTACACAAAATTTCTTTATTCCACTCAGGCTTCAATAGTATTGGTTAACAAGGGTTTTGTTCCTGAAAAAGAAGTAAATACAACCTTAATAAAAGTTGAAAATGCTTATGAGGCATTTGCAAAGATTCTTGAGTTTTACCAAAATTCAATACCTAGGAAAGTTGGAATACATTCACAAGCTTACGTTGATGAAACTGCTGAAATAGGGAAAGATGTTTATATCGGTCCTTTTGCAGTGGTAGACAAAAATGCAAAAATAGGAGAGGGTACTATTATTTATTCTCACGTATATATTGGTGAGAATGCTGAAATTGGCAAAAATTCTACATTACATTCAGGGGTAAAAATTTATAACCATTGTATTGTGGGGAATTATTGTCACCTGCATTCGGGAGTAGTTGTTGGTAGCGATGGTTTTGGATTTGCACAAACTACAGGGCAAAATAGAAAAAAAGTGCCTCAAATTGGTAATGTAATTATTGAAAATAATGTGGAAATAGGCGCTAATACTACAATAGATCGTGCAACAATGGGATCAACAATTATAAGGGAAGGTGTTAAACTAGATAATTTAATTCAAATTGCGCATAATGTTGAAATTGGGGAAAACACTGTTATCGCTTCTCAATCAGGAGTTTCAGGCTCAACAAAAATTGGAAAAAATTGCATGATAGGTGGTCAGGTCGGAATTATTGGTCATATCTCTATTGCAGATGATGTTAAAATTGCAGCTCAATCCGGCATTGGAAAAAGTATTGCCAAAACTGGCGAAATTATTCAGGGAAGTCCTGCTTTCGATATTAGAGATTATCAGAAATCTTATGTGTTATACAAAAATTTGCCAAAATTGAATGAAAGAATTTTGTTCCTGGAAAATGAATTGAAGAGGCTAAACGAAAAAAATATCTAGAATTCTGTTTCAAAACCATTATTATTTTTTGTATATTGATTCCAAACCTTATCTTTGTCGCTTTATTTATTAAGGCATCATAATGTCGATGAAACAATTAACAATAAAAAGTAAAGCTG